>JACNJE010000130.1 GCA_014382705.1 Verrucomicrobiota bacterium
ACACACCCCCCCACCCAGCCCCCCACGCCCCCCCCCCAAAAGCCCCCACGCCCAAGGCAGGACGCCGGCAAACAACCCCCCCCAACCCCCCCCCGGCCGCCAGCGCCGCCGCCCCCCAAGCCAGAACCCGGGGTTGCCGCCGAGCACCCCGGCGCGGCGGGCCGCCGCGCCGGGGGAACGCCGTCCTGCATCGGCGCGCGGTTTCGCCGCACGATCCTGCCAGGCGCGCGGCGTCCGCCAGACTGCGAAGCCAAGCGCCGCCACGCCAACGCCAAGTGCTGTCGCTAGAGACTGATAAAAAAAATGGGGATTTCCAGAGAAATTACCATCGAATGCGAGTAGGAACATCGCCCCCGAACTGTAACTTGCCAACACCCGTGCAGTGTTGGTTGATTGATAATTATCCAACACGATGGTGACGATCGGGAATCCGAAGTTGAGCAGGAGGATGACGAAAAAAGTCACACCGATCGCCGTCTTGGACGCCTTGAACTGCGCCGAGCAGGCCATGCCCACCGAGAGCGACATGAACAGCGCGGCGAACAGCACCCCGACCATCCGGCCCACCTCCGCCGGGGCCACCCCGCCCATCAGCAGCGGCACCATCATCACCGGTGCCACCGCCATCAGGCCGAACACCGCCTGAAGCGAGCAGGCGCTCAACTTGCCCAGCACCACGTCAAGCCCGCGCAGGTTCGTCAAGAACAGCAGGCCCAGCGTGCCGTTGCGCTTTTCCGCGCTGAGGGTGTCGGCCGTCAGCCGCACCCCGGCCAGGTTGCAGAAGAAAAAAGCAAAGCCGGCAATCACGCCGAAAATGACCTGGCTGAACTGATGCGGCGGCTCGTTGCCCATCGACATGACAAAGAACATCCATGCGAGGACCACGATCCCGACCAGCGCCGTGATGAAGCGGATGAGCTGGGTCTCCCTCCGGCGGGAGGCCACCAGCAACTCACGGCCAACAATGGGAAACGGATTCACCTCCTGAATTTCAAGTTTTCAGTTTCAAGATTGAAGCCCATGAATCCGCCCTCGGCGACACTTGGCCAAACTCTACTGAGAGTGTTCAAACTCGCCCTTTTTCAACTTCATCATGTAGGCGTCTAGATCCTTTTTCACGCCACCCGCGAGGAAGTAGAGGCCAAGCACATTCGGGAATGCCATGCCGAGAATCATCAGGTCACCGAAATCAAGAATGTTTGTGGAGGTGATGATGGAGCCAAGAAAAACCATCACCAAAAACAAGATGCGATACACCATAGAGGAACCGTCACCGAACAGCCATGCCCAGCAGCGTTCGCCGTAGTACGACCACGAGATCATTGTGCTGAACGCAAACAAAACCACCGCAGCGGAGAGAATGTGTGGGAACCAAGAAAACTCGGTGGCAAACACCGTGGAAGTCAATCCGGCTCCATTGTTTATATCGGCATACGGCTTGGCGACTTCGGCAGCGTTGCCGCCCTCATAATGCCCGGTGATCACAATCACCAACCCGGTCATGGTACAAACGATAATGGTGTCGATGAACGGTTCCAGCAACGCAACGATCCCCTCACGCACCGGCTCCTTGGTCTTGGCCGCCGAGTGGGCGATCGCCGCCGAGCCGACACCGGCCTCGTTCGAGAATGCCGCACGCTTGAACCCTTGGACCAATACCCCGATGAACCCCCCCCAGGCCGCGCCCGGGTTGAACGCGCTATCAAAAATAGTCCCGAACGCAGCCGGGATTTCCGCGGTGTGTTTCAGCAGCACCACAATGCAGGCCAGCATGTAAACAGCGCACATCGTCGGGACAATTTTTTCCGCCGTCTGGGCGATGCGCTTGATGCCTCCAATGATCACCAAGCCGGTAAGGAGGGTCATGATCAGGCCAAACACCCAGCGGTGATCGCCCAGCCACGGGATCGATTCCTGAACCGCATTGAGTGATTGGTTAACCTGAAACGTGTTGCCACCACCGAAAGATCCGCCAATGCAGAGAATCGCAAACGTCACGGCAAGAAACTTTCCCAACGGCCTGAAAAGTACACCACCAGTTCGGTCGGCCACCTCGGCTAGGCCGTTTTGCAGATAAAACATCGCACCGCCCATGACGCGGCCATCGGCGCGTGTTGTGCGGTACTTTTGTCCGAGTGTACACTCGGTGAACTTGGAGGACATCCCGAGAAACCCTGCAATGATCATCCAAAAAATAGCACCCGGGCCGCCTAGGCTCACCGCGATCGCCACGCCAGCGATGTTCCCCAAGCCCACCGTCGCCGATAGTGCGGACGACAATGCCTGAAAATGGCTCACTTCGCCCTCGGCCCCCTTACTGTCGAATTTTCCGCGCACCACGTCCACCGCGTGCTTGAAGCCACGGAAATTGATGAAGCCCATCCGAACCGTGAAAAAGATCGCCCCGACAACCAGCCACGCAACAACCAATGGGACTTGCGGAATTTGTGGGGTCGCTTTTGACACATTAGCAAAAGCACCTTGACCGTTGCCTCCTGTCAGTTTGACCGGGTTGGCCGGCAGATCCGAATACGATCCCTGCTTGAGAAGCTTCAATTCCAAACTTTTTCCATCCTGAGATTTTCGAAACACGAATTTCGTCCGGTTTCCTTCCTGATCATTGGCAGGGTTACCTCCATCAAAGGTGATGATATCACCCTCCTTGTACCCTTCATTGTAGTTGACAACAAACTGCGAAGGCTGATCGCCGACTTTCTCGAAAGTGAGTATTGGGTAAAAGAAAACATCCGCAATTTCAGAAACCAAATCTCCTGCCAACAAATCCACTTGCTTCAGAAAAATGTTCTCTTCCTTTTCTTCTGCCTTCTCAAACGGATACACAAACTCCCCAGTGGAGGATTGCATGTTTTGCTGTGCAAATGCGGCACTAACGCCCACAAAGAACAACAGGAGCAGCACAAACATTCGGCTGCCATTTTTTTGAGGAAATAAACGAGTCCCATTAACTCGCCCGGATACTAAGGGTTGCTTCATACGGCTTTGGGTTTGGCGGCTATGAAAAAGAGCCGGGTTTCAGCCCGGCCCTTTTTGGCAAAAATCGTTCCTTAAAGCGACCCTCACTTGAACGGGTTGAAATGTTTGTCGATCAACTTCGGGTTATTCTGTATCTCCATGATCCGCTCATGCTTCACGCTCTCAGCGTGGCCGTCGAAATAGCCGGCGTTAATGCCGGTCTTGTGCATGGTGTGAATTTTCTCCCCAGCAGCGTTGACGCCCACCCCTTGGCCGGCCCGGTTCCCAAACGCCGTGCCGTGCGGGTGGAAGCTGGCGTTGCGCATTGAGTGCGGATCCTCATTCAGTAAAAGGAACTTCTCGGACGGATTCCGGACAAGCGAATACTTAACCCCGGGATGCACACCGCCGGTCTGGCCGTTCATGAAACTGGTCATGCTGAAGTTGACCCGCAGCGCCAGCCCGATCGGCCCCGTGCTGGGGCAGCGGTAAACGCCGTACACCGTCTTGTTCCGGGTGTCGGGCGCCCTGTTTTTGCGGATGATGTCCTGACCGGTCACGTGGGTGAAAATCGAGCCAGCCTCGGCATGGAACGCGATGTTCCGGTCGTACCGGTTCCAGTCCCTGTTTTTCTGCAGCACCGCATCGCCCGGGCCGCCCCACACCCAGTCCTCATGCCAGTTCCGGTCGGTCGAGCCGGCGAACGGCAGATGATCCTCATGATCATCCTTGTACATATAAATGCCCAAGCCGACTTGGCGCATGTTGCTGAGGCATTTTGCGGAGCGCCCGCTCTCCTTGGCGCTGGCCAGGGCCGGCAGCAACAGGGAGGCCAAAATGGCGATGATGGCGATCACGACGAGCAGTTCGATCAGCGTGAAGCCCTGTTTTTTTTGAAAGGTTTTTAGCGGATTCATTATTTCTCGCACGCAAAACTAACGCTGTTTCCCTCAAAATGCCAACGCATTTTTGGCATAAAAAATCGCGCTATTCCCCGCAAACAGGGCAATCCAGCCTTGGCCGCAGCCGGACGGTGTTGAAAGTCATCGCCCGCAAATCACAGGTGAGCAGACGGTTAAAGAGCGGTTCGCCCAGCCCGGCGATGATCTTGATCGCCTCCATCGCGCCAAGGCAGCCGACCGCGCCCGACACCGCGCCGATCACCGGGAAACGCCGCCGCCAGTCGTCCGGCTTCTCCGGATAGAGGCAGCGCAGGCACCCAGTCTTGCCCGGCGTGAAGCTGGTGATGTGCGCCTCGGTCTCGTACATCGCGCACTCGATCATCGGCTTGGCCAAGCGCACGCAGGCGTCGTTCATCGCGAACCGCTCCTCGAACAACGGGGCGCAGTCGACCACCACGTCGGCCTGTGCAACCAGTTCGGTAGCGTTGGCTTCGCTGACATTCTCCGGCACGGCCACAATCTCGAGCCGCGGGTTCAGCGCGGTGAGCGTCGCGGCGGCGGTGTCGACCCGCGCTTGGCCAAGCGCATCGTGGCGCATGAGCAATTGCCGGTTCAGGTCGCTTGGCTTGAGCGTGCCCGCGTGGGCCAGCACCAGCCGCCCCACCCCGGCCGCCGCCAGTTCGTACGCCACCAAGCCACCCACGCCGCCGGCGCGGCTGACCATCACTGTGGCCGCCTTGAGCCTGCGCTGCCCCTCCTCCCCAAAGCCGGCGACGGTCGTTTGCCACGAGTACACCTCGCGCTCCACATCGGTCAGCTCCGGCAAGTCACTCATCGCGTCACCCTTCCTTTCAACGCAGAGAACGCGGAGACCCAGAGGGCCGCAGAGGGAGTTGAACAGTTACCTTCCAACGCGGCAGGGACTTCCGCATCCCAAGACGCGGCCGCGTTTCAGAAAACCCCACTTCAAATTTGGACATTCCTTGTTCGATATTGGATGTTCCCTTTTTTAGTTCCCTGTTTTTCTCTCTGCGGCCCTCTGCGTTTAATCACAGTCCCCATTTTCATCGCGGGTCACCTTGCCGGCGGCGAGGCGAAAGTGGCAGCCGGCCAAGCGCTTGGCTTCGCTGGGGCTGTGCGTGATGTGTAAAACTGTCACGCCGGTTTCGCGGTGCACACGCTCGAGCAGCCGGCACATTTCGCTGTGCAACTCCTCGTCGAGCGCGGCCAGCGGCTCGTCAAGGCACAGCACCGCCGGTGCGTGCGCCAGCGCGCGCCCAAGCGCAACGCGCTGCGCCTCGCCTCCGCTGAGCTTGTCCGGCGTGCGGTCGAGCAATCCGGTGATCCCGAGCAGATCCGCCAATTCATCGACGCGACTCGCAATCTCCGCTTGGCCAAGCGCACGGAGCACCAGCGCGAACGCCAATTGCTCGCGGACGAGCATCGTCGGGAACAACGCGCGATCCTGCGGCACATAACCAACCCCGCGCTCGGCCGGCGGCAGTTCGGTAACGTCGTGCCCGCCGAGGATGATCCGGCCGCCACTGATTCTGCGCAAACCGCAGACTGCCTCGAGCAGCGTGGTTTTGCCGCAGCCGCTGCGGCCCATCAGCACACCGTACTCGCCGCCGGCCAACTCGAGGCTGAGGTCGCTCAACTCAAAGCTGCCCTGCCGCAGCGCGATGTTCTCGAGGGCGATCATGCGAAAATCCGTTTCATGCCCAGCGTCCGCGCGATGAGGAACACCACGGCGGCGGCGGCGATCATGATGAGCGACACCGCCAGCATCCCCTCGGTGCGCCCGGCCTGCAGCTCGAGGAAGGCGCTCGTCGGCAGCACCTCGGTTTTCTGCCGCGTGGCCCCTGCGAAGACGAGGATCGGCCCGAACTCACCCAGCGCCCGCGCCCACGCCAGCGTGCCGGCCGCCAGCAGGCCGCCCCGGGCCTGCGGCATGATGACCCGCCAAAACGCCTGCCGCCGGTTGCAGCCCAGCGTGAGGGCGACCTGCTCGAAGCGTTTCGGGATCTGGTCGAATGTCACGCGCATCGTCCGCACGGCGAACGCGCACGCCACCATGAACTGCGCCAGCACCACCGCCGGCCATTTGTACACCACCGCGTCGCTGAGCCACTCCGGCACGTAGCGAAACAGGATGAGCAGGCTCAGCCCGACGACCAGCGGCGGCAGCACGATCGGGATGTCGAGCAGCGTGTCGATGACCGGTTTGCCGCGAAACTCGAACCGGCTCATTAGGTAGCCGATCGGCACCGCGACCCACAGCGACAACAGCGTCGTGAGCGTGCAGCTGATGAGGCTCAGCTTGATCGAAAAACGGATGTCACGGCTCCGCAACGCCTGCACAAGCGGGTTGGGCCGGGAGAGTGACAGCGAGCCGGCCGCCGCCGCGCCCTCCGTCACGGCGAAGGAAAGCTGGTTCGTGGTCGTGTTGGTGATTTCGCGGACGCCGTCCCAGCCCGGCGCATCCGCCCCGCTGACCCGGATGAACTCACCCCACAACTGGCCGTGCGCCACGTCGGTGGTCACGGTCGCCACGCCGTTCGTCACGGCGATGCCCCGCACGCGCGCCTTCGGTCGCAGCGAGGCGGTGACCGGCTTGGCCTGCCCCGGAGCCCTCGGCAGCAGGGTGACCGTGCCGCCGGCCGCCCGGAACAACCCGTCACGGGTGACGGACCGGCCGCCGACCTTCAGCCCGGCCTCGTTTTCGCCCCTGCGAAAAAAATAATCCCGGCCGGGCTCGACCACCACGGTGGCTTCGCCGCCGGTGTACCGGCCCTGTTGCACGCTCTCCGGCCCAAGCACCGACCGGTCGCCGTAGTCGAGGAACACTAGGTCGGCCAGCACCATCGCGGCGATGATGAGCAGATAGCTCCCGCCCAGCACACCGAGTCCGATGAGGAACGGCTTGTCAGAGGCGACGCGGTGACCGACTGGTACCGGGCCGCTCATGGCCCGTTGGCCTCCCAACTGAAGCCGAGCTGCTCGAACCGCTCGCGCGATGCCTGCGAGGTGAGCCGCGCCATCAGCCGCTTGGCCAAGCGCGGATACGGCGTGGTCTTACGGGCGGCGATGTTCTGCACGGCCAGGGCGCGTGCCGGCTGGAGCGGCACGGTGTCGAAGCGATCCTTGAGGTGCTGGATGTTCGCCTCGTACACCAGCACGACGTCGAGCTTGCCACCGGCCTCCATGGTCTGGATGAGCGTGTGCGCGGTGTCGGCCATCATCACGATGTTCGCCTCGATGGCGTCAAATTGACCGGTCTCCCGGCACAGCTCATGGCTGAGCGCGCCCAGCGTGCTGGCCCTCGGATCGGTGGTGCCGACCCGCAGGCCGCGCTTGGCCAAGCTGGCGAGCGAGCGGAGCCCGTGCGGGTTGCCCTTGGCCACGAGCATCACGATGCGCGTGCTCGACACCTTCAGGTCGGGGCCGAATGGGTGGTTCATCTTCGCCTGCGCCATGTCGAGGTAGGTCGCGTCGCATGTCATGAAAATGTCCGGCACACCTTGCCGGCTGGCCTGCATCTTGCCGACCAGCGTGCCGCAGCCGGCGTAGACAACGTCGATCTCCGCCCCCTCGCGCTGCTGAAACTCGCGTAGGGTCAGCTCCACCGCCTCGCGGTTCACGCCGCCGCAGTCGATGCGCAGCCGGGGCGTGTCCGCCCACGCGTCGCCGGGGATCGGCACGTAGTGGTGCCGCGCAAACACCGCCCCGCCCCGCGTCGGCGCGGCGAGGTAGCGGGCAAACTTCAGCGCCAGCGCCGGCCGCGCGGTCGTCGCCGTGACCGCCACGGAGATGTCCGCCCGGCTCGCTGCCAGCTCCGGCAGCTCGACCCCCCGCAGCCCGAACTGCCGCGCGACCGAGTCCCACACGAATGCCGCCTGCGTGCCGGCGTTCTCCTTCACCGCCAGCGCAGCCTCGGTCACGGTCGGGAACGAGGCCGCCTTGGCCGCGTCCACCGCCGCCCAATGGCCGGAGTGCTCAAGCATTTTCTTTGTCTTCTTGCCAACCCCGGCCAGCGGATCGCAGATGACGAACGAAAGTTTTTGTGCCAGCACGGCGTCGCAGTTGGCCGGGGCCAACCCGCTGCCCTGCTTGACGCCGAGCACGACCTTCCACGTGGCCACCCGCAACGACTCGGCGGTGAGCCCGTCGGCGCGCGCGCGCTCGGCGTAGACGTAGTCCGCCGGAATGTAGACATCGGCCCTCGGCACCCCGCCCTCCTTGTCGAGCTTGAGCTTGTTCGCCAGCACGCCGCTGCTGCTGTACTCGAGAGACACCTTTGCGCCGGTCTCCTGCTCAAACTTCCCGGCCGCCTCCTCAACCGCCTTCTTGACGCCGGTCGCGCAGTAGACGACCAGCGCCTGCCCGCCGTCGCCCGGTTCGCGGTCTAGAAAAAACATCAGCCCGGCCACCCCCCCCAGGGTCAGCAACAGCCACCCTGCGCCGCCCCAGCCGCCCTGGCCATACCTGTACTCCGAGTCGCCCATCGTTCCGTGTTCGCGGCGGCAGACCATGCCGCCAGCCGCACCGTGAAACAAGTTTGCAAAAAGACTTGTCCAGCGGGAGAACCCGGCAATCATCGCGCCCCATGCCAAGCCGGGCGGACATCCCCATCCTGCAGATCGACGCCTTTGCCGACGCGCCGTTCACCGGCAACCCGGCCGCGGTCTGCCTGCCCGGCACCGAGCCGCCGGCCGGATGGATGCAGCAGGTTGCCGCCGAGCTGAACCTGTCCGAGACGGCGTTCGCCTGGCCCAGCGGCGACAGCTTCGGGCTGCGGTGGTTCACGCCGGTCGCCGAGGTCGACCTGTGCGGCCACGCCACCCTCGCCACCGCGCACGCCCTCTGGGGGACCGGCCGCTTGGCCAAGGGCGAACCGGCACGGTTCACCACCCGCAGCGGCGAACTCACCGCCAGCCAGGCGGGCGAGGCCATCCAGTTGGATTTCCCGGCCGAACCGGGCGAAGCCTGCCCCGTCGGCGGCTTGGCCGGCGCGCTTGGCTCCGAGATCGTGTGGTGCGGCAAAAACCGGATGGACTTCATGGTGCAACTCCCCAGCGCCGAGGCGGTGCGCCGGTGCGCGCCGGATTTACCGCGCTTGGCCAAGCTCGAGACGCGCGGGGTCATCGTCACCGCCGGGGCGGATGACGACCGGTTTGATTTCATCTCCCGCTTTTTCTGCCCCGCGCTGGGCATCGACGAGGATCCGGTCACCGGCTCGGCCCACTGCTGCCTCGCGCCGTTCTGGGCGGAGCGGCTTGGCCGTGACACACTCGTCGGCTTTCAGGCCTCCAAGCGCGGCGGTTTCGTGCGATGCACGCTGGCCGGAGACCGCGTTCTGCTCGGCGGCCGGGCCGTGACCATTTTCTCCGGCATGATGAGCGTGCCGCCACCGGGGGCTTGACCCGCCACCGGGCAAGGCTTCACGTTGGCCGCCGCAGATGGGAACCGACGCCCAGCTTTCCCCCGAGCAAACCGCGCAACACGTCCGGCAATGCCTGCCCGACGGCGGGCTATTCGCCGGACACCGATGGCGCATCGCCACGCGGCCGTTCCCGCTCGATCAACACACCGTCCGCCAACTCGAGCAACTCGGCCGCGTCCTGCTCAAGTTTTATCAGGCCGCCAACACGATTTACCACTGGAGCGCCGAGGGCCGGCTCCCCGCCTGGCCAAGCGCTTGGCTCGATCGCGGCAAGCCGCAGCCGGTCATCGACCTGCAACGTGAGCGCGCCTTCCGCGCCGAGCTGCCGCGCGTCATCCGGCCCGACATTCTGCTGACCGACGACGGGCTGCGCATCACCGAACTGGACAGCGTGCCCGGTGGCATCGGCCTCACCGCCTGGCTCAATCAGGCCTACGCCGGGGCCGGCGCGGAGGTGATCGGCGGCGCGACCGGCATGCCCGACGGCTTCGCCGGCATCTTCGGCGACGCGGCGAATGTGCGCCTCGTCGTCTCCGACGAGTCAGCCACGTACCGGCCGGAGATGGAGTGGCTCGCGACACAGATCGACCCCGGCCGCTTCAGCGTCCACGGGCAGGATTTCGATGGCGTCGCGGACGGCGACGCGGTGTACCGTTTTTTTGAACTGTTCGATCTCCCAAACGTGCCGGCCGCCGCGCCGCTGTTCGCCGCCGCCGCCGACAAGCGCACCCGTGTGACGCCCCCGCCAAAGGCGTTCCTCGAGGAGAAAATGCTCTTTGCGCTGTTTCACAACCGCAACCTCGCCGAGACGTGGCGGCAACAGCTTGGCGACAGTTTCCAGCGCACGCTGCGGGCGCTCCTGCCGGAAACGTGGGTGGTCGATCCGGCGCCGTTGCCGCCGCACGCCGCCTACCCCGGCCTCGACCTGACCGACTGGCAGCAACTCAAAACGCTTTCGCAAAAAGAGCGTAACTTGATCCTGAAAATCTCCGGCTACTCCGAGCAGGCTTGGGGCGCGCGCGGCGTCTGGCTTGGCAGCGACCTGTCCCGGGACGAGTGGGCGGCGGCGGTCGACCGGGCAATCGACGGCTTTGACACGTCACCGCGAATCCTCCAGCGCTACCACCGCCCCGCGCGCGTGGAGGCGGAGTGGTTTGATTTCGAGCTTGGCCAAGCACAACCGATGCAGGGGCGCGTGCGGCTTTGCCCGTATTACTTCGTCCACGGTGAATTCGACTCGGCCAAGACCAAGCTGGGCGGCGTGCTGGCCACCATCTGTCCCGCCGATAAAAAAATCATCCACGGCATGAGCGACGCCATCCTCGCGCCGTGCGCGCTGGGTTAAGCCAGCTCGTTGGAATCAGCCGCGTGCGCCCTGTTCCCCCGCGGACGGCACGGTCGGGGTGGCCCTCGCCCGTTGAATCAATCGCAACTCGGCAAGGATGTCGTAATAGCCGTTCTTCCTGCCCAGCTCGACCAGATCGATGCCGTCCTGGAGCTGTTTCTGCAACGCAACATTGCCGCTGATCATCTTCCTGAAATTCGCCATGGAGGCTTGCGTTGACCCCCTTCGGCTTCTTTCAAAGGATTCCAATGATTCGTTCATCGTTATTTGGCCGCCACAAAAAGATAAAAGTTCCGCGGGAGGCTGCGCCGGTGACAGTGGTAACTTGGCGAATCATCTTGTTCTTACTGGCATTGCAACATCTCATAGTCGTAGCAGGACAAGGTAATCAAATTGGCATGATCTGAAATCATGGATGCAATCGATGGATCGGAGAAATGACTTTCGATCAGTCTGTTCGCCAGATACTTCAGGGACAAACGCTTATACGACAATTGCTTGATGTCATCTGGATCGTCGAGCAAGTCGGTGACTTTCATGATTCTTTCTACGTTCGTTGTCCATTCATTCAAAAACATTTTCGAACTCAATTCTGAAACAGTTTTATTTCCATCGATCAACTCGTGCATCAAATAGTTAAACCACAAATCCCAAAAATGGTACGTAAGATACCTGAAAAAAACTCGGGAACACTTTTTTTTGAACAAGCCCATTTCGTTCAACCTGCAAAGATCGTCCGCCACAAAAAGAGTGCGTTCGGGTGTGTTTTCAGCTTTCCATCGCCTGTCCGTCTCTGCCGTCCCTTCCTCGTCTTGCGGTTCAACAAGCGGCAGATCGATGAACAGGCCATCTTTACCTACGCAATTTTTTAGAATTTTCGCAGAGTGCGCGTATGAAGAATACTCCGATCTCCCTTCCAGCGTATCTGAATGCGTATAGTGATGTATTTCCCTCAGGTCATTCATCGAAGCAACAAACTCATTTCTGCGAAGCACGATGCTCGAAAACCATCCCAACATCTCATGGTATCCAAACTCGTTGCACAAATCGAAGATCTCCGCGACCCTCACCTGTCCTGTTGAGCGCGACCTTCGCCCTTGGCAGGCATGCAAAAAGCAAAGGTCTTTCTCCTGGTGCCCTTTAATGTGTTCGGACACAACCTGCACCGAGTTCTGTTGCATCAGATAGTCATCGTCCCCCATCAACCACACCCAGTCGATGTCCTCGGGAATCACACTGGCCAAAAAGTACGGGTTCGGGTATTTGCGGTTGTCCTCCGGTTGATTGTAAACAATCACCGTTTCATGGTCACTGTTCAGTTGATCGAGGTAACCGCCCGTCCCATCTGTGGAGGCGATGTTGGATATCACGACGTACAGTTCCACCCCGTGGTCATGCACCTGATCCAGCACGGACTGAACCGCCTTTCTCAAATACTCAACCCGGTTATAGGTCGGGATGGCAATCGCTATCTTCATTCTTTTGAGTCGGTTCAATCGAGTCGTCGATGGTAGCTGCCGCCTCCCACACGTCCCACCCTGCCGGTCGCTGCCGCTGAACCAGCGGGATCAAATCCGATGACCCGAACGAATCGGAAAAACCGGCCCAGAACAGCATCTTGGATGCCATTATCCACCGGAAAATACGGCGTACCAGCTTGGCTGCTTGACAACCGGCTTGGCCAAGCGAACCCTGCGCGCGTGATGAAATCGGTGTACAACCTTGCCGTGCTGCTGGCCGCCGGACTGCTCCTCGCCGGCTGCGCCACCTCCGATCGCGAGCTGCGAAAACTCGAGTCCGCCTATCAGGCGCAGCTCGGGGAATACGCCGCGGCGCTGAAAAGCGGCGAGATCGACAAGGCCGAGCACGACAAAAAAGTCACGCAGCTCAACGCCCGCTACGGCCGGCGGCGCGCCATGATGGAGAAGGACATTTACGGCAGCGGCCTCAAGTCACCCGGCCGCCGCCCCACAGTCGGCCGGGGCGGCCGCCGCTACTGACCAAGCGCTTGGCCAAGTGCGGGGCGGCCCAACTACTCAACCAGCCGCAGCCGGTAAAAGCGCATGGGTGCGTCCGGGGCGGTGGGGGTCTCGTAAACTTCGGGCGATCGTTTGATCGTGATCGTGTCGAGTTTCTTCCAAGTTCTGAGGTCGGCACTCTGGAGCACATCGTAGTCTTCCATGGTTTTCGCCTGGATTATCAGCTGCCCGTTATCGAATTTTAACCGGGGATGAAGCGGTTGCAGTTCCTCCAATCGGAGGCCACCGTTATCCCGTATGAATTGGGTGAGTTGTTTGTCTCTTATCACGCTTCTCACGTAATCCAATACAGTAACTTTGGGGCCTTCAAAGCCATTGAATCCGGGTATCCTAAATACAGCGTTCACTTCGGAACCTTGCTCGACCAAAAACTCGACCAGTTCGAGTTGTCGTTCATAAACCGCAACGTGCAATGGAGTCCATCCATCGTTGTTTATCAAATTATAGTCCGCACCGTTGGCAATGAGCAGGTCAGCGAATTCGAGATTCCCGCGATAAGCGGCCAAATGTAATGGCGACCGTCCAAATTCGTCTTGAGCATTAATGTCTGCATCATGAGTGATGAGCAGCTTCATGATTTCCGTCTGGTCATAAAGAACCGCATAATGCAACGGCGCATATTCGTGCGCACCCCTTGAGTCCACATCCGTACCTGCATCCAGATAAAACTCCACGGAACTGATGTCGTCTCCCACAACAGCACTAAAAATCGTGCCATGAATGCCTCCCTTTTCGCGGAGAAAAGCAATCAATTCCTTATTGCTTTGCCATAATGAATAGTCGAGCGGCGTGTTGCTTTCGTTATCCAACAAATTGATCATCGCGCCTTTGTCCACGAGTAATTTTACTGCAGCGATATGACCTTGCCCAGCGGCCAAATGAACCGGCGTCTCGCCGCTAGAGCTTCTGATGTTAACCTCTGCCCCGTTGGCAATAAGATACGAGATGATTTTCAAGTGCCCACCATGCGAGGCGTAATGCAAAGCAGTCCACTTATGATCAGCCCTTGTTTCCACTTCCGCACCGTGAGTGATTAACAATTCAACGATGCCCATGGAGCCGCCCCACGCTGCCCAATGCAACGGGCTAACACCGTGATCATCCTGTGCGTTTACATCAGCGTCATTCGCCACGAGAATTTCCGCCACCGCCGTATGCCCTCCCCAAGCCGCATTGTGCAACGGAGCAACGCCATATTTATCCTGCGCCGCCGTGTCCGCTCCGTTATCAACAAGAAACCTCACCACCTCTGTGTTTTTGGTGGCATAACGCAGGGGACTCCGCCCGTAAATGTCCTTTTCATTCACATCCGCCCCCTCATCGACCAGTGCCTTCATTTTCTCAAGATTCCCGTTGTAGGCGGCATCGTGGATGGGGGCGCTGAAGGCGGCGGGCGCGGACAGCAGCGCGGCGGCGATGGCTGTGGTGAGTTGGTGTTTCATTTCTTTAGCGACTGCTAATTTAATTCAACCGCTTCCGATCGTCAAAAGGATTTTGCCTGTGGCGTGTCGTCTGCCTATTGTCGGGGCGTGAGACGATTTTTTTGTTCCCTGTTTTTTGTGCTGGGCTTGGTGGGTGGACTGGCCTTGGAGAAGCCCAACATCGTGCTCATCATGTGCGACGACCTTGGCTGGGGGGATGTGGGGTTTAACGGGAATAAAATCATCCGCACGCCAAGCCTCGACGCGATGGCCAGGGCGGGGCTGAAGTTCAACCGGTTTTATGCGGCGGCACCGGTTTGCAGCCCAACGCGCGGGAGCTGTGTCACCGGGCGGCATCCGTATCGCTACGGCATTCCGTTTGCCAACTCGGGCCACATGAAGCCGGAGGAGTTGACGCTGGCCGAACTGCTGAAAAAACAAGGCTACGCCACCGGGCATTTCGGCAAGTGGCACCTTGGCACACTGACGAAAACCGTGCAGGACGCCAACCGGGGCGGCCCACGCGGCAAGAAACATTTTTCGCCGCCGCAGGCCAACGGCTTCGACGTCTGTTTCTCGACCGAGTCGAAGGTGCCGACATGGGATCCGCTGCTCCGGCCCAACGGCAACAACTCCAACAAGTGGTGGGACGCCGTCTCTGACGCCGCCGAAGCCAAGCCGTACGGCACGGCTTACTGGAACGAGCGCGGTGAGAGCGTCACGGAGAACACCCGCGGCGACAACTCGCGCGTCATCATGGATCGCGCCATCCCGTTCATCCGTGGCGCGGCCAAGCGCGGCCAGCCGTTCTTCGGCATCGTGTGGTTTCACGCGCCGCACCTGCCGGTGGTTGCCGGGCCGAGGCACGCGGCGATGTACGCCAAGTACCCGAAATACGCGCAGCATTATTACGGCTGCATCACGGCACTGGACGAACAGGTCGGGCGGCTGCGGGCGGAGCTGCGGGCGCTTGGCGTCGCCGGGGACACGCTGCTTTTTTTCTGCAGCGACAACGGCCCGGAAGGCCAAGCCGGCAGCGCGCCGGGGACGGCCGGGCACTTGAGCGGTCGCAAACGGTCGCTGCTCGAGGGCGGCATCCGCGTGCCGGGCATCGTCGAGTGGCCGGGACGCGTGAAGGCCGGCCGCAACACGGACATCCCGTGCGTCACCAGCGATTATTTGCCGACGATTCTCGACCTTGTCGGCGCCAAGCCGGTCACCGGCCGGCCGATCGACGGGATCAGCCTCGTGCCGCTGCTCGACGGCAAGTTGGCCAAGCGCGGCCGACCGATCGGCTTCGAGTCGAAGGGGCAGCTCGCCTGGGTGGGCGACCGGTACAAACTTTACCGCAATGGCGGCGCGGCCGAATTCAAGCTGTTCGACCTCGTCGCGGACCCATCCGAGAAAACCGACTTGGCCAAGGCTCGGCCGCGCTTGGCCAAGCGCTTGGCCGATGAACTCGCCGCTTGGCGCGCCTCCTGCCGGGCCAGCGCCGCCGGGGAGGATTACTGACGGTGCGCCGGCGACGCCCCAAACGCCGGTGGCTGCGGTGGCTGCTGTTGTTGGCGGTGCTCGACGCCGCAGCGTATTACGGGTGGTGGAGCAACCAGGCGGAGCGGCGCTACAACGGAATCATCCGCGATGCGGCGGCGGAACTCGGCGTGGAGTATGCGCTGATCAAGGCGGTCATCTGGCAGGAAAGCCGTTTCCGGGAGGACGCCGTGGGCGACGCCGGCGAGATCGGGTTGATGCAGTTGATGGAGCTGGCGGCTTACGAGTGGGCTGACGACCACGGCGTGCGCGGCTTCGAGCACGCGCACGTTTACGATCCGCGCACGAACATCCTCGCCGGGACGTATTACCTCAAGACGCGGCTCGCCCGTTACCGGCACACCGACGATCCGCTGCCGTACGCACTCGCCGACTACAACGCCGGCCGCGCGCGGGTGGTTCGCTGGGCCGGCGAGGCGGCCCGCACCAACAGCGCAGCCTTCCTCCAGAACATCGACTTCCCCTCGACCCGCCGCTACATCGACCAAGTGACCCGCCGCCGCGATCACTACCGGTAGGCCGGTCTGCTTGCCGGCTTGGCCAAGCTTGGGTAAACTGTGTGCGTGCTGGTTGACTTCACAAAAATGAACGGGGCCGGGAACGATTTCGTGATGATCGACAATCGCAAGCTCGGCCTCCAGTTGACGACGGGGCAGATCCAAAAAATCTGCCATCGCCAGCGCGGCATCGGCGCGGACGGCATCCTGCTGTTGCGCTTGGCCAAGGGCGACGCCGATCTCGGCTGGGATTTTTTCAACCAGGACGGCAGCGAGGGAGAGATGTGCGGCAACGGCGCACGCTGCTTCGCGCGGTTTGCCCAGCGCCACCTCGATGGCCGGGAGGCACTCTCGTTCGAAACGCTCGCCGGGGTGATCAAAGCGCGGCTCGACGGCGAAAGCGTCACGGTCGGCCTCACGCCGCCGCTCGATTTTCGGATCGGCGAGCGCGTTGCCACCTCGTCCGGCGAGCTTGAAATCCACTCGGTAAACACTGGTGTACCGCACGCGGTGCTGTTCGTAGACGACGCCGATGCGGCGATGGTGTCCAAGCTTGGCCACGAGATCCGGCATCACGACCATTACGCGCCGGCCGGCACGAACGTGAACTTCGTGCAGCGCACCGGCGACGGCTCGATCCGCGTGCGCACCTACGAGCGCGGCGTGGGTGAGACGCTCGCGTGCGGCACCGGCGTGTCGGCGGCGGCGCTGATCACGGCCAAGCTGCACGGCTGCGACTCGCCGGTACGCGTGCGCGTGCTCGGCGGCGACGACCTGGCCGTGGCGTTCGAGCCGAACGGCGACGCATTCACCAACGTGCAGCTCACCGGCCCGGCGGAGTTCGTTTACAGCGGCCAGATCGAACTCTGAACGGCCATCGAGCCGCCCAACATGGACACGCCTCAACCGATCTGCATGGTGCGGGACGCAGAGGGGATTCGTCCACTCATGCCGGATGAGCGCGGGCGCGTCACCGGATTTTTTCTATTCGGCGAAGGCTTTGGCGACATGATCTGCCTGTTGCCCACTGTGCGGAAAACGGCCGAGCAACTGGACAAGCGGCTCGATGTCTGGACGCGCCGGCCGGAGGTGTTCGCGAATCATCCGCTGCTCAACCCGATCCGCTCCGACGATGAGGCGTTGACGGCGTATTTGTCTGAAAACCACCGGATGCTGATCGTCAGCCCGGTGGAGATCGAAGGGCTGCCGAACCGCAACCAACTGCACATCGTCGAGCAGCCGGCGCGCGGGATTGTCGACCTGCAGCCCAGCGACAAGGAAGTGCGGCTCTACACGACCGATGCGGACCGGCAACGCGCCGCCGAACTGCTGCGCCCGCTGGGCGAGGCGCCCAGGGTGGTGCTCCACCCCAACCGCAGCTGGGAGATTCGCACCTGGCCAATCGAACGCTGGAGGCAATTGACGCACGGGCTGCTCGGGCTCGGGATGCAGGTGGTCGTTGTCGGCAGCGATGTTCCCAACATCGGCGCCACCGAGCAGAACATCCCCAAGGGCGTCTTTGACCTGGGCATTGAGCACCCCTCGCTGCTCGACTTGACGAATCAAACCAGCCTGCACGAACTGCGCGAGGTGATCGCCCTTTGCGACCTGGTGGTCACCGTCGACAGTGGCGTGCTGCATGTGGCCAACTGCACCGACACCCATGTGCTGGCCATCTTCACGGACATTGACCCGCGCGTTCGCACCCGCATTCGCGACAACCAACCCAACGCCTTCACGACCATCGTGCACTCGACCTGCGAGAAACAGTATTGTCAGTCATGGCATGGAAGCGGAGGCGAATGCGTTCAGTCCGAACCCAAGCGCATGTGCTGCCTGCCAACGGTCGGGCAGGTGCTGGATTCAGCCGCCGGCTTCCTCCGCGACAGTCGGTAACGGCGGCTCCGCTTGGCCAAGCGCTTGGCCGCAAAAAAACAGGCCCCCGCGAGCGGGAGCCTGTAGTGCATCGAAAGGGTTGTGGCGCGCTATTTCTTCGTCGCCTTGTTGCGCTTGAAATCGAGGCTGAAGGCGGAGAAGTCGCCCACCTCGCCCGACGCGTCGAGCTGAAAGATTTGCGCCTCGATGTTGTTTTGGTCGATCTTGCGGAACGCCACGGCAAAGCCCTGGGTCTCGCCGGAGTCAGACTTGCTCTCCAGTTTCACCATCGGCATCTCGCCTTTCGGCCCCCAGGCGCCCTTGCTTTTTCGGCCCCGGGAATCGTAGCCAATCTGCTCGATCTCGCCCGTGTCCGGGTTCACGGCGATCAGGCTGTACGACTCGTTGTCGCTGGACTTGAAGTGGGCAGCCACCACGCGATCCTTGATCACCCAACTGTAGGCGAGCGTCAGCGTGGTGCCGTCATCCGTTTCTGCCTGCCAACTGCCGATCAGCCAATCGGTGCCGGCCTCGGCGATCTTGTCCGCAAGCGACACCTGCGCCTGGGCGCTGAATGTCATTCCAACTATGGCCAATAAGGTCAGTAACTTTTTCATGATAATCTGGTTCGTGTAACGTGTTTAACCGACGGAAGTTCTAAAGGGCTTCGACCGGGCCGGTCAACCTGACCGCTTGGCCAAGCCCGCGCAAGCCAAAACAACGAGAGCCAAGCCCACACTGCGGCGCCGGGCAATCTTGACTTTCGCGGGGCGAATACGAACGGTCGGCCCCGGCGTGAGGGCGTTGTTCAGGATTTTCAAACGACCCGGCGAGCGGATGCACGAGATGCACGAGTTCGCCCCGACAGACGATGTCGTTGAAAAGATTGCAAGGCTGGCGTCGGAAACCACCGGCCGGCCGGCCGACGCCGCATCCATCACGCGAGGCCAAGATCGTCTCACCCGCGACAGGAGCAGTGTGTTCGATGCCGCGGCGTATCAGCGGGCCAAGCAGGCCAAGCGCCTGGCCAAGCGGCCACTCCCCGGCGACAGCCCGGCGTGGTTCGATCCCCAGCTCCCGGTGAGTTGAGCGCTATCGGCTGCGACCCCTGCTTCGGATCTCCTCAAGCTGCGCCGTCAACCTCCGGATCAGATCCGGCTTGGCCTTGGCCAGGTCGTTGCGCTCGCCCAGGTCGCTCGACAGGTCGAACAAACGGTACGGATTGGCAAACGGCCTGCCCTTCGGCGCCTCGCGGCCGCCCGAGCCGTTGCCGGCCACCAGCTTCCATTGGCCGCTGCGCAGCGCGAACATCCCGGCCGCACTGTGGTTGATCACCGGCGCGCGCGGCTTGGCCCAGTCACCGCCCCGGAACAGCGGCAGCCAACTGAAGCTGTCCTCCGC
>JACNJE010000068.1 GCA_014382705.1 Verrucomicrobiota bacterium
CATCGGCGGGATGCCGACGATTGTCGCCGGGTAAACGGCCTGCTTGCGGTGGGTGATGGCGGTGATGTGAAACACCGGATACGGCTCGGGCAGCGTGTAGTACCCGGTGTGGTCGCCGAACGGCCCCTCGTCGCGGAGCGGCTCGGTGGGATCGATGTAGCCCTCGATGACGATGTCGGCGTTGGCCGGGACCTCGAGGTCGCTGGTTTCGCACGTCACCATCTCGACCGACTTGCGGCGGAGGTAGCCGGCGAGCAGAAGTTCATCGAGGCCGTCCGGCAACGGCGCGGTGGCGCAAAAGGTGTACACCGGATCTCCGCCGAGGAAGACGGCCACCGGCATGCGCTCGCCGGTTTCGTAGTAGCGGCGGCCGTGCCGAGCGGCGACTTTCTGCAGTTGCCAATGCATGCCGGCGGACGAGTCGTCGTAAACCTGCATGCGATACAGGCCGAGGTTGCGGTCGCCGGTGTCGGGGTCGCGGGTGACCACGCACGGCAGCGTGAGGAACCGCCCGCCGTCGAGCGGCCAACATTTGAGGATCGGCAAGTCAAGGAGCGTCGGGGGTTGGGGATTGTGAGTCGAGGGGTCGTTGACATCCGGCGCACTTGGCCAAGGCTCGGTTCGCGGGGCCGGGGCGTCGAACCGGTGGATGACTTCCTTGCACGGGCCGGTCTTGGCGCGCTTCGGCTTGGCGTGACGCAGGGCCAGCGCTTGGCCAAGCAGCGCGACGGTTTCGCGGATGCCGGTGGGCGGCTTGGCCTGAACGAGTGAACCCAGTTCAGCAGCGGCGGCATCGACACTCTCGACGCCGAGCGCCATGGCCATGCGCTTGGCCGAGCCCATCGTGTTGATGGCGAGCGGGTGCGGGGAGACGTGGCCGTTGACGGTCGGCTGCTCGATGAGCAGCGCCTGGCCGCCGCCCGGTTTTTTCATCTCGCGATCGGCCAGCTCGGTGATCTCCAACTCGGTGGCCAGCGGCTGGCCGATGCGGGTCAGTTCGCCCGCCTGCTCGAGGGCGTCGAGGAATGCCGCGTATGATTCGTAGGCCATGTGACGGGATTACTCCGGACCCACGGCGTGGGATGCGAAGTCGGGCTGCAGCTTATTGGCTCGACTGCGCTTGGCCAAGCCCTACAATCCGCCTCCCCGACGAACCAGAAATCGATGAAGAACCTGATTCAACTAATTGGCCGCCTCGCTGTGCTTGGCGTCTTCTGCCTCTCGCTTGGCCAAGCGCACGCCAAGGCCAAGCCGAACGTGCTGTTCCTCTTCGCCGACGACCAATGCTTCGAGACTGTGGCCAACCTTGGCCTGACCGACATCGACACGCCGAACCTCGACCGGCTCGCAAGTCGCGGCACGCAGTTCTCCCGCGCCTACAACATGGGCTCGTGGAGCGGCGCGGTCTGCGTGGCCAGCCGCCACATGCTCATCACCGGGCGGCACATCTGGCGGGCGCAAACGGCGTCGCAGGTGCTGCGAGGCAAAGGCAAAAACCTGACGCCCGAACAGCAGGCCGCGCGCGAGGCGGAGTTCAACAACCTTTGGCCGCAGGTGATGGGCCGGGCCGGTTACCAGACGTTCTTCACCGGCAAGTGGCATATCTCGGCTGCGGCTGATAAGGCGTTTCAAGTGGCGCGAAACGTTCGCGGCGGCATGCCGAATCAAACGCCCGAGGGCTACAATCGGCCGCTGCCCGACAAGGCCGATCCGTGGAGCCCGTACGACGTGAAGTTCGAAGGATTTTGGAAGGGCGGCAAACATTGGAGCGAAGTAGTCGCGGACGATGCGGTCGATTACATCGGTGAAGCCAAACAGGATGAGCGTCCGTTTTTCATGTACATCGCGTTCAACGCGCCGCACGACCCGAGGCAGGCACCCAAGGAGTACGTCGACCGCTACCCGTTGAGCCGCATCAAGGTGCCGGGAAACTATCTCGCCGAGTACCCGTACAAGGATGACATCGGCTGCAGTGCCAAACTGCGCGACGAAAAACTGGGGCCATTCCCGCGCACGCATCACGCCGTGAAGGTGCATCGCCAAGAGTATTACGCGATCATCGAGCACATGGACACGCAGATTGGCCGCATCCTCGACGCGCTCGACGCCTCCGGGCAGGCGGAGAACACCTACATCTTCTTCAGTGCTGACCACGGACTGGGGGTGGGCCACCACGGGTTGTTTGGGAAACAAAATCTGTACGAGCACAGCACCCGCGTGCCGTTCATCGCGGTCGGCCCCGGCGTCAAGGCCAGCCACAAGATCGACGCGCTGATCTATTTGCAGGATGTGATGGCCACGTCGCTGGACATCGCCGGAGCCAAGCGCCCGGAGCAGGTCGAGTTCCAGAGCCTGATGCCGCTGTTGAACGACACGACGAAGGAGTCCGAAGTCAAGGCCGTGTACGGTGCCTACCTCGGCCTGCAACGCTCCGTGACCGTCGGCAACTGGAAACTCATCCTGTACCCGAAAATTGCCAAGGCCCGCCTGTACAACATCAAGCGGGATCCGTTTGAGATGAAAGACCTCGCCGGCGACGAGTCGAAAGCCAAGCTCATCAAGCGACTGTACAAGCGGCTGCGAAAACTGCAGCAGGCCAACGGCGACACCCTCAATCTCAACGCCGCCTTCCCCAACCTGGGCTAACCTTTCATTCCCTCCCACCTCTTGAGCAAACAACCTGACCGCCCGGCGATGCAGTGGGCTGCCGCCTCGGTGTTACTGGTCGCGCTTGGCCAAGCGGCCATGGCTGTCGAGCCCTCACCCATCGCGCCGGAGAGCCGGGGCACCTTTCGGGGCAGGCCCACCGTCGCGGCGGTGCGCGTTGGCCAAGCGCCAGACATCGACGGCCGCCTCGACGACGACGCATGGCGCCTGGCCAAGCCGGCCGGCGGTTTCCTGCAAAAGAGCCCGAATGAAAACACCCCCCACTCGCAGCACACCGAGTTTCGCGTCGTTTACGACGACGACGCGCTGTACATCGGCGTGTGGTGTTTTGACACCGAGCCGGGACGAATCGTCGCGCACAACATGGAGCGCGACGGCCACATGCGTTTTGAAGATGTGGTCAACGTCACGCTGGATACTTTTTTGGATCGGAGAAACGGATACTACTTCTCCATCAACCCAAACGGCGCGCGAGCCGATGCCACCATCAGCAATAACACCACGATCAACGGAGAATGGGACGGCGCCTGGACGGCCGACAGCCGCCAGCACGCCTGGGGCTGGAGCATGGAGTTGGCCCTCCCGTTCAAGTCGATCAGCTACGACGAGTCGGCGGACACCTGGGGGCTGAACGTCTACCGCAACGTAGGCCGCGCGGGCGAGCGCGCCCAGTGGGCGAACTCCCGCTCGGCCAGCCGCAGCTACCACGTTTCGGATTGCGGCGACCTGACCGGGCTGCACGGGCTCAAGCAGGGTCTTGGGCTGGACATCAACCCGTACGCCATCGGCAAGTATCAGAAGGATTACGACGCCAACGACTCCGACTTGCTCGGCGAGTTCGGGATCGACGTCCGCTACCGGCTCACGCCCAGCCTGACCGCCTTGGCCAGCGCGAATACCGATTTTGCGGAAACAGAGACCGATATCCGGCAGGTCAATTTCACCCGGTTCCCCCTGTTTTTTCCGGAGAAACGGCAGTTCTTTTTGGAAGACTCCGGCATCTTCGGCTTCGGCGGCGGGGAATCGTCGAGCCGCCGGTCCCGGGATTCTTCGGACACCCTGCTGATGCCGTTCTTCAGCCGCCGCATCGGCCTGAACAGCGAGGGTCAGGTCACGCCAGTGCAGTTCGCCGGCAAGGTCACCGGGCGTGTGGGCGACTACAATATCGGCCTTCTTGACGCCGTGCTCGACGGGGAGAATGGCTCGCGCAATGCCTTTGTCGGCAGAGTCAGTCGCAACGTGTTCGAACAGTCTTCGGTTGGCCTCCTGACGACCCTCGGCGACCCGAACTCGGACGAAATGAACGCCGTGGTGGGCACGGATTTTCAGTATCGCAACAGCGATTTCATGGGCGGGCGCACCTTCGAGCTGAACCTGTACGCGCTGGGCTCCCACTCGGAGGAGACCGGCGGACTCGACCCGGCCTGGGCCGCCAACGCCAAGCTTTACGACCGCAACATCGACCTGTCCGCCAGCGTGATGGAGATCGGCGACGCCTTCAACCCGGCGATGGGCTTCGTTCGCCGCCGGGGCACGCGCGTCTACAGACTCGCCGCCGACTACATGCCGTACCACGACGACCTCGACTGGCTGCGCAACACCCGGCACGGCTACGAGGCGGAAGTTTACACCGACCTCGGCAATGATGTCGTGAACACCCAACAGCGGTTCAACCTCGCGTCGCTTTACCTCGAGAGCCAGGATATCGTCGGATTGAGCGTCTCCCACGTCTCCGACCGGCCGGACTCCGATTTTGAAATCTCCGACGGCTCCGTCGTCCCCGCCGGGAGCTACGACTGGTGGGAGGGCAGAGTGTACGGCTACTTTGGCATGCACCGGAAGTTGTTTCTGCGACCGATGTACCAAGTGGGTGGTTTTTACGACGGGACACGCCAGCAGATATCGCTCGAGACCTTTTACCGCCCTTGGCCCAAACTGCTCGTCGGTGGCGAGTACTCGGTGAACCTGATTGACTGGGACGCCCTCGACGCGTCCACCATCCGGCTGGTCACAGGATCGCTTCGGTACAGTTTCACGCCGGACCTGGTCTGGTTCAACCTCGCCCAATACGACAACATCTCGGAGTCGATCGGCATCAACAGCCGGTTGCAGTGGGAGTACAAGCCGGGTGCGAAGATGTTTTTCGTTATCAATCAGGGCTACATCGACGAGATGACCGGCCTCGTGATGAAGGATTTCGAGATCGTGGCCAAGGTGGGGGCGCTGTTCCGTTTTTAGCGGCTTTGCGCTCGAACCCCGTGCCGCCACCGACCACAATGCGGCGTGCGCCTGGCCAAGCTCAAACTGCGTGATTTCCGGAATATCCGGCGAGTTGACGCCGTGTTTGAGCCGGGCTTTCACCTGCTGCTGGGCCGCAATGCGCAGGGCAAAACCAACCTGCTCGAAGCCGTTTACCTGCTGGCCACGCTGCGCTCGTTCCGGGGCGTCGGCAACGCGCAGATCGTCCGGCACGGGCAGAAGGCGTTCTTCGCCGGCGGCCTCGCGCTTGGCCAGGCGGAGAGCGACATCCGCCATTACTGGTCGGCGGCCCAGCGCAAGCTGACCGTCAACGAAAAGCCGATGCGCCGCGTCGCCGACTACCTTGGCACGCTCCGCACCGTGGTCTTCTGCGCCGAGGACGCGCTGCTGGTCAACGGCCCAGCCAAGTCGCGCCGCCGTTTTCTCGACCTGCTGCTCACGCAAACGCAGCCCGGCTATCTCGACCTGCTGCACCGCTACACCGAGGCGTTGCGCTCGCGAAACGCCCTGCTCAGGCGCGACTCCCCCGATCTGGCCATGCTCGACAGCTTCACCCGCGAGCTTGTCGCTAACGGCGAGAAACTCATCGCCGCCCGGCTCGACCTTGTCAAAAAACTGTCGCCGCTCGTCCGGCTGGGCACCCGCAAAATCGCGGCCAACCCGGAGGACGCGCGCATCACCTACGCGCCCAGCGTGCGGGAAGATTTTGCGGTGGAACTGGCCAAGTCGAGGGCTCGCGAGCAGCGCTATCGCACGACACTTGTCGGGCCGCACCGGGACGATCTGAAGCTGACGCTCGACGGCCAACCGGCGGCGCAGTACGGCAGCGAGGGACAAAAACGCACCTTGGCCATCGCGCTGAAAATGGCGCAGGCCGACTACCTTGGCGGCATCCACGGCTCGCCGCCGATCCTGCTGATCGACGACGTGATGGGCGAACTCGACGCCGGGCGGCGGGCCGGCCTCATGCCGCTGGTCAGCCGCACCGGCCAGGCGCTTGGCCAAGTGTTCATGACCTGCACCGAGGAAAACTGGCCTGGCGAACTCTCCGGCAACCTCCACCGCTGGCAGGTCGAGGAGGGAGCGGTCAGTAGAAAACGGTGAGCCGCCGCTTGGCCAAGCGCGACGGTCATCCGCTGAAGAGGCGGCCGAACAATTTGTTGAGCAGCACCTTCCAGGTGACCTTGGTGGCGACTTTGTCGAAAAGCGGGCGCAGGTCGCTGAGTTTCTCGACGTCCTGTACGGTGTAGCCCTCGATGTTGATGGTGACGTCGCGGGATTTCCCGGCGTCCCCCAAGTCGGTGAATTTCAGTCGCTTCCACGAGAAGTTCAGGTTGCCGATGGTGAAGTAGAGCGGCGACTCGCCAAGCGCGTGCTGGGCCGACGACTTCGCCACGGCATCGGGCAGCGAGATGAGATTGCGTTCCCCACCCTTGGTCTCCACGAGGTTGAACTCGGTGATGCCGATGCGCACCTGCCGGAAGTGCGGCTTGAGTTTGCGGCGCACGTTCATCAACGCCGAGAAGTCGCAGTCGATGAACAGGTCATCGATCTTGAGCATCGGCGAGCCGCCGTACTCGGGCAGATTGAAGATCGTGACATCGGAGGCGGCGACGGTGGAACTGAGCGGAAAGCCGATCTCGAGCCGGCCGATCTTGGCATCCATCCCCTGCTCGCGAAACTCGCTGACGATCCACCACTTGGCCAAGGCATCCTTGGTGAGGAACAGCCCGATGCCCAAGATTAACAACAGGATGAGCAGGCGAAACGCCCAGCGGAACAAAAACCGCATCACGCGGGCTTAACAAATACCGGCCCGGCTGACAACGCGAAACACGGCTCAAGCCGGGCCAAGAATCAAACGCTGCGCAGTTGGCCAAGCTCCCTCTCCCAGCGGGAGAGGGCTGGGGAGAGGGAGAACGCAATCGATGATAACCGAACGCCTTACTTTTGATACGGCGTTTGGACGGTTATCGGCATCAACAAAACGTCGATGCTTTCACCCTCATCCGGCCTGCGGCCACCTTCCCCCTGAGGGAGCAGGAATCAACAATCAGGCCAGGCCGGGCTCGACAAACTGGAGCAGTTCGCGGTGGTTCAGTTTGCCGGTGCCGAGCTTGGGCAGCTCGTCCATCACCCGCAGGTCACGCGGCACGCAGAGGTTCGTCAGCCCCGCCGCGGTGACGGCGTCGCGCACCTCGGCCAGTTGCAGTCCCGGCTCGTTGGTCACGGCGACGAGTTTCTCCCCCTTGTCTGCGTCCGGCAGCGCCACCACCGCCACCTCGCACTCCTCGCCGTGCTGCGGGAAGGCCCCGGCCAGCGCCTCCTCAACGGCGGTGAGGCTAACCATCTCGCCGCTGACCTTGGCAAAGCGCTTGGCCCGGCCGCGCACCCAGAAATAGCCGTCGGCATCGACGTGGATGATGTCGCCGGTGTCGTACCAGCCGTCGAGCGCCTGGAACGCCGCGTTGGCGTCGGCGTTGAGGTACCCCTTCATGACGTTGGGACCGCGGACGAACAGGCGTCCGGCGTCCGCCACGCCGTCCACCGGCTCGAGCCGGTGGTCGAGGCCCGGCAACAGGCGGCCGACCGAGCCGAACCGGTTGTCGGCCTTGGTGTTGGCGCAGAGCGCCGGGGCGCACTCGGTCACGCCGTACGCCTCGGTAATGTGGACGCCGAAGCGGCGCGCCCACGTGTCGGCCGTGGCCTGCTGCACCTTTTCCGCGCCGGCGAGCAGGTAGCGCACATTTCGGAAATCGTACGGGTGCGCCTTGCGTGCGTAGCCATTGAGGAACGTGTTGGTGCTCAGGAACATCGTCGCGTTGGAGTTGTACACGGCGGTCGGGACCAGCCGGTACTGCAGCGGCGAGGGAAACACCGTGGTGCGGATGCCCCGGCAGAGCGGCAGCAACGTGCCGACCACCAGCCCGAAGCTGTGAAACATCGGCAGGCAGTTGAAGACACTGTCGGTGTCCATCACGTCCACTGCGGCGAACAACTGCCGCAGGTTGGCGAGGATGTTGCGGTGCGACAACTCGACCCCCTTGGGCACGCCCTCCGAGCCGCTGGTGAACAGGATCACCGCCGTCCGGTCACCCGGGATGTTGAACCGCGCCTGGCCAAGCGCCAGCCGATGCCGGAGCAGCACACCCAGCTTGGCCAAGCCGGGGATGTTCTTCCGGATGTCCTCCAGGTAAATGAAATCGATGCCGGCCGCCTCCATCGGTGCCACGTCCAGCTTGGCCTTGGCCAAAAAAACTCGGGAGGTGATGACCTGTTTCAACCCGGCCAACTCCGCACAGGTGAGCATCAGCGGCACGCCGCTGGAGTAGTTGAGCACAGCGGGAATCCGGCCGATGCGCCACAGGGCCAGCAGCGTGACCGGTGTGCCGTTCACGTTGGGCAGCAGCACGCCGACCCGCTCCCGCGCGGGATCGAGTGATCGCCGTAACCGCCCCCCGAGCACCTCCGCACCGACCATCACCATGCGGTGCCTCAGCCGTTTCCCGGTGACGTCCTCCAGCACCACCGTGCGGGGACGCTGCCGCGCCTTCGAGGCGATCTCGGTGAGCACGTCGCCGTGGCCGTGCTCCATCTCCACGTGAAACTGCTGCTCGATCATCCGCTCGCGCAACCACCGCGTCAGCGCCTCGCGAACGTCGCTCGAGCCGCTGAACTTTTCGGCAGGCGCCTGCAGCACGTCGCTGAAGTGAACGCTCATCCGTGGGAAGAGCCGCTTCCAGCCCGGCTGCCGCGACCACGGCAGGCGGTGCGCGTTTCGCAGGTGGCAGAGGATCAGCCGGGCGTCAGTCTTGTGCAGGAGAAACCCGGTGCCCTCGAACAGTTTCATCAGGCAGCCGGTCTCGGAGATGCGCCCCTCGGCGAACAGAATCAGCCGGCCGCCGCCCTGCAGGAAGCTGGCCATCTCCTTCACGGAAAACGGCGAGGCGTGATCCACCGGAAAGGTGTAGCGGTTGACCATCATGAAGCGGAACATCCAGTGGCTGTCCGCCCGCGTGGAAGAGGTGACGAAGCGCCAATCCTCGCCCACGCACAGCCCGACCAGCCACCAGTCGAACCACGACATGTGGTTGGGGATCAGCAGCACCGGCCCCGGCGTGTCCAGCACGTCGTCGCCGTGAATGCGGAGACGAAACAGGATGCGGGCGAGGATTCGGCTGATGAAGCGGATGAACGGCATCGGCTCGGGGTCGAAAAAAACTCCGCCGGTTGTAGCGGAGCCGCCGCCAAAAAAAAGCCAAAACCGCGCTTGGCCTAGCTCAACGCCCGGCCAGCCAGAGGAAGAGCGCCGGCACGACCAGGCCAACCAACGTGACCCCCACCGCCAGCCACCGTCCCCGGCGCCGCTTAAACGCCATGATCAGGCCCAGCACCGTCGTGGCGATGATGCCCAGCGCCAGCGCCAGGGCGAACCAGCGAAACAGGAGCGAGGTTTGGTGGCCGAAGCCGTCAAGATTTTGGTACTGGTGCGCCATCGAGAGGGTTTGTAACCCGTCTGGCGGAACGTATGAGCCGTCCTTGGTTCCGCGATGAAAACCGAACAGCTGCCAAGCGCCGGTCGCGCAAAAGAAGATGAGCATCGGCGCAAACAGGCAGCCGAGGTAGAGGTGCAATGTCCGGATCCATTTCACGACAGGAAAGCCGGCGATCACCCGCCGGCTCGTCCATCCGTGCCCCTTGGCCAAGCGCCTGGCCTACGCAAAGAGCTTGGTGACGGCCCGGGCCTTGACCAGCTCGCGGGGCTGGTTGAGGTGGTTGTAGACGATGGTCTCGGGGTCGATCCCGAAGGCGTGATAAATCGTGGCCAGCAGCTCGCCCGGGTGGACCGGAGTCTCCACCGGCGCGGAGGCGGTGTGATCCGACTTGCCGTGCACGTAGCCGCGCTTGATGCCGCCGCCGGCGATGCAGGCCGTGTAGCAGTACGGCCAATGATCCCGGCCGCCGGCATCGTTTCCGTTGCCGGAGGTGCTGACCCCCTTTTGCGGGCTTCGCCCGAACTCACCCACGGCGACGACCATCGTCTCGTCGAGCATGCCGCGCTGGTCGAGGTCGGTGATCAGGCCGGACAATCCGCCGTCAAGCATCGGGCCGGACTGGTCCTTCATGCGCTTGGGAAGGCCAACATGCACGTCCCACGAATGGTTGTCGGAGTTGGCCACCTTGGGCCAGACCACCTCGACGACCCTCGTGCCGGCCTCCACGAGGCGGCGGGCCAGCAGGCAGCTCTGCCCGAAGGTGTTCCGGCCGTACAGGTTGCGGGTGGCTTCCGATTCCTGTGCCAGGTCAAAGGCGTTTCGCGCCCGACCGGAGGCAACAAGGTTAAGCGCGCGCTCGTAATAGTCATCCAGCTTGAGATCGGCCACGGCCTTGTCGATGTCCGGCGAGGCGTCGTTGATGGCATCGCGCAGGCGGGCGCGGCGGCGCAGGCGCAGCTCGAACACGTCGGGACGCATCTTCAGGTCGTCCGTCTTGATGTTGTCCATCTTGTTCATGTCCATGTCGCCGCCATCGGGATACAGGTAGTACGGGTCGAACGACTTGCCGAGAAAACCGGCGGTGCCGCCCTTGCCAACGACGTTGCTCTCCTGCAACGGGCGCGGCAGCATGACGAACGGCAGCATCGGCTCGGTCGGCGGCTTGAGCCGGATGATCTGCGAGCCGAAGTTCGGGAAGTCCTTCGGGCTGGGCGGCTCGAGCTGGCCAGAGGGGCTGACCTTGTCGGTCGTGTAGCCGGTCATCATCTGGTAGATGGCCGCCGTATGGTTGAACAGGCCGTTGGGCGTGTAGGCCATCGAGCGGATCATGGTCATCTTGTCGTTGACCTTGGCCAGCTTCGGCATGATCTCGGTGAAGTTGATCCCGGGAATCTTCGTCGGGATCGGCTTGAAAATGGACCGCACGTTCTCCGGCGAGTCCGGCTTGGGATCCCACAGGTCGAGATGACTCGGGCCACCCTGCAGATAGCAGAGGATGACGTGCTTGGCCTTGCCCCAGCCGGGGCCGCCAACGTGGCCGGCGCTGGCCGCCCGCGCCTGCAGCTTAAACATGTTGGCCAAGCCGAGGCCCAGCATGCTTGAGCCGCCAATGCGCAGCAGGTCGCGTCGGGTTACTTTCAAGTGCGGATCGCACATGTCCTTGCCGGGTTCTCCTGGTATCGTGATCATGGTCTATTCGGTGGTTATTTAACTAAAAAATCCCGTTTCGAGAAAGCTACCATTTTTCCGGGCCGCGTCAACGGTTGAAAAGGAAGGCCGGGCTGTTGATCAGCGCCCAGGTGATGTCCTGCGCCGCGGTCAGGCGAACGCGTCCCTGGTGTTTCCCGCTCAACTCGACGGCCCTCCGCAGCTCGGCAAGCACCGGGTCGATCGTCAGCGGCTGCTCGGCCTTGACCAACGCGTCCTTGAATCCCTTCACCTTCGGGTCGATGGGCCGCGGTTTCTTCGCCTCGGCCAGTTCCTTGGTTTTGGCCGCGAAATCGCTGTCCGCCGACTTGAAATAACCGGTAATCCGCTTGCGCTGCTCGTCACTGCGCTGGTCCACGGCCGTGGCGAGGATCGCGCCGATGTCCGACGGCGGCCCGATCTCCACCTTCTCGTCGGTGGTCACGAGCAGGCGAAACTTGCCGATCGCGTGCTTCTTGCTGTTGTAATTCTGGTTGAGCGTGAAGGTCAGCCGCGAGCCGCCCTCAGCGCCGAATGTCTCCTTCGGGATGAAGATCGCGGTGCGGTCGGTGCCGAGTTTCGGGTGCGACGCCCAGCCGCTGTTGTCAACCTTGCCGTCAACAGCCTTTTTCGCATCAAAGTCCTTCTGGCTGAATTCCGCCTGGGCCTCCGCGAAGGCGACCTGGGTTGTCTTGCGCCCCTGCCCCTCTCCGGTGGCGATGGCCTTCACGCCAAACTCGGTCAGCACGAAATTGCCGTCGTCGTTCCGGCCCGGGCCTTTCTTCGGCAGCTTGTCGTCGGCCAGCAGTTCCAGCCGCACGCCGGTGATGCCGCTCAGTGCCGTGTCGGCGTTGACGGTGTACACCGTCCGCTCCAGCTTGCCGCTGGCAAACACCACGCCGCCGTCGCGCTTCTCCAGTTTCGATCCGTTGGTCGCCTTGAGTTCACCCGGCTCGAGCGTTGTCCACCGGGTGGTCTTGGCGGCGGTTTCCTCCCACTTGGCCAAGCGCTTGGCCAAGCTCTCATCGTATTCCTTGAGCGCCGTCTCGGCCTTGGCGATGCGCTCCTTCTGCTTGCGGTCGGCGTCGGCCTCGCGCGGGGCGATCTCCATCTCGTAATCCCCGAGCCGGCCCTTGGCCAAGGCGATGGCCTCCTCGCGCGCCTTGGCCCGCTTGGCCTCGCGCGGGGCGATTTCCGTTTCAAACTTGGCCAACTGGTCGAGCGTGGTCTGGTGCTCGGCCTGCACGTCGGCGATCGTGCGCTTGGCCGCCTCGATCTCCGTTGGCGCGGCGTGGCGGTTGAGCACGCGCAGGAACAGCTCGTCGATCAGCTTGGAGTCGTCTGCCTCCGCGGACACCAGCTTGGCGATGGCGTTGTCGCCGGAGCCGATCGCGTCGTCCACCGTCGGGCCGCTGACGAGCGCCATGATCGGGCCAAGCTGCAGGTCGTTGGAGCGCTCGCACTCGCAGGCACTCTCGCGGGCCGGCCGGCCGAGGTTGCCCAGGAAGCCGTCGGCCATTTTCACGCCGGCATCCGGCAACTGCGCGGCGCGCGTGCCCTCCGGCACGCCGGGGAACTTGAGCGTGGTGCCGGTCACCCGGTAGATCGAGTCGAGCAGCACTTCGGCCGGCAGCCGCCGCGCCTTGGCGTGCGAGTAGTTGATGGTGTCGTCCTCGTTCCACTTGTTCGTCTTGACGCTGAGCTGGTACGTGCGCGACTGGGTGATGGTTTTCACGAGGTGCCGCACGTCGAAGCCGCTGTCGATGAACTGCGCCGTCAGCCAGTCGAGCAGCTCGGGATTGCTCGGCGGGTTGCTGGCACGGATGTCGTCGATCGGCTCGATGATGCCGGTGCCGGTCAGGTAGCCCCAGAGGCGGTTCACGTAGCTCTTGGCGAAATACTCATTGTCCGGCGCGGTCAGCCAGGCGGCGAACGCCTCCCGTCGGCTGCCCTCGCCGGGCACCTCGTGCTCGGTGGCAAACGGGAAGGCCGGCGCGGTGACGGCGCCGGTGCGGTCGTGCGTTGTCTCGCCGTCGTTGCGGTCGTAGATGACCTCGTACAGCGGCTTGGCCCCCTCGACCGCCGTGCCGCCGATGCGCTTGTCTCCGGACTGGTCATCCTTCTTCAGGCTGACCTGCGCGAAGTAGGCGGTGGTCTCGTAATATTGATCCTGTGTCCACCGCTCGAACGGGTGGTCGTGGCACTTGTTGCAGTTGAAGCGCGTCGCCAAAAACAGGTGCGTCGTGTTCTCCATGATCGCGTCCGGCTCGCGCAGGATCTTGTAGTACGAGGCGGCCGGGTTGTCCTTGTTCGAGCCGCTGGCGGTGACCACCTTGCGGGCGAACTGGTCGTACGGCGTGTTGCCGGCGATCTCATTGCGGATCCATTTGCGGAATTGCGACGCGCCGTCGGCACCGAGGAATTTGCGGTTCACCTGCAGCAGGTCGGCCCACTTGTTGGTCCAGTGGTCGATGTAGTCGTCGCTGCCGACGAGCCGGTCGATCACCTCGTCGCGCTTGGCCCTCGAGTCGCGCGGGTCGGCAACGAACTGCCGCACCGCCTCCGCGCTGGGCGGCAGGCCGGTCAGGTCGAGGTGCACGCGGCGCAGGAATTCCTCGTCGGCCGACAGGCCGGACGGAAGCGTCTTGATGCGCCTGAGCTTGGCCGCGACAAACTCGTCGATCTCGTTGTTGGCCGGCATTCCCTTCCACTCGAAGCCGGAGCGGTCGCCCATCACGGTCACGGTGGTCGAGGCGTACGCGCCCTCGAACCGGGCGAGCATCGGTGCCTCGCCGCGTCGCAGCGTGCTCACCAGCCCGGACTCATCCGTCGTGGCGATGTCGGAGTTGCCGGTCTCGATGAACGACTCGGCGGTGACGTCGCGCCGCGTGCCGTCGGCGTAGGTGGCGATGACGCGCATCTGCTGCCGGTCGCTGACCTTCTGCACAACTGGGTTCCGGGGGAACAGCTCGATGCCGGTCACCCGTGCCGAGCCGGTGTCGAGCTTCGCGCCGTCGGCGATCCACGCCTTGAGGATCTCGTAGTAATCCTCTCCCATCTTCGTCAACTGCCCGCCCTCGTGCGGCACGGCGGCGGATGACTTGAGCAGGATCAGGCTGTTGTCCGGGGCGGCGATGTTCACGCGGCGGCTGGCTAGGTCGTCGGTGAACGCCCGCACGTCGTAGACCGGGTCGTACCCGCGCAGCGACAGCTTGAAGCCGTTCTTGCCGTCCTTCGACCCGTGGCAGGTGCCGGCGTTGCAGCCGAGCTTCGAGAGCACCGGCATCACGTCCCGCACGTAGTCCGGCGTGAAGTCGCCGCCCACGCCGGCCACGCGGACGTTCAGCGTGGTGGCCTGGTTTTTGTGGACGATCTCGAGCCTGGCCTCGCCGTCCCGGACCGGCTCCACCATCCCGCTTTTGCTGACCTTAACCACGTCCGAATCCACCCGGAACGCAAAGTCGCGGGTCGCGTCGTAACTCTCGCCGCTGCCCTTCACTGCGGTCAGCAGGAGTTGGTTGTAGTCAAACCGGCCATTGAGTTGAATCTCCTGCGGCTCCACCGCCAGCGCGATGACCTCCGGCTTTTTCTCCTCCGCCATCGGCACGGACAGGAAGGCACGCTTCAGGCCAAGCGCTTGGCTGTCGTACAGGCGCACCACCCCGTCGGCCCCGCCGACCGCCACCGTCCCGCCATCCGGGCTGAATGCCGTCGCGTAAACCGCCGTGCCGAGCGAGAGCTTGGCCAGGAGCTTTACCTCCTTGGAATGGTACTCGGCGGAAAGTTTTTTCGAGTTGCCGTCCAGCGGCCGCTCGAACGCCTTTTTCAAGGCGTCGTTCACGCTGCTGTCGTAATCGGAATGATACAGGTGCACCGACCCGGCGCCGTTGTAGCTGCTGCCGGCAACGAGCCGTTTGCCGTCCGGCGCGAAATCGGCGCTGAAGATGCGGCCCGGCATCGGCGGGAATTTCCGCACGAGGTTCGAGTTGTCGCCGATCACGCGCTTGGTCACGCGGGTCAGCCGGAAAATCTGCGGCACCCCGTCCGAGCCGCCGACGAGCACCTCCTCCTTTTTCGGGTGCACCGTGATGGCGTGGATGCCGCCCTTGAGCGCGCCCGGCGTGATCGACGTGATATTATCCACGAAGCGCGATGTCGCCACTTCCGTCAGCTTCACCGCCATGTCGCGGCCGACCGAGACCAGGTGGTCGCCCTTGTTGTTCCACACGGTGTCGAGCACCCAGTCGTCATGGTTGTCCTTGAACAGCACCTGCTCGCCGCTCTTCACGTCAAACGCCCGCACCGTCGAGTCCGACATGCCGACCGCCACCCGCGTGCCGTCCGGCGACCAACTGATGCCGTACAGCGTGTCGAACCCGACCGGGATCGACATCGCCAATTTCCGGCTGTCGACCGTCCAGATTTGAATCTCCCCCGACCGCGCCGGCAGCCCACCGGCCACCGCCAACTTGTTGCCGTCCGGCGAAAACTTCACCTTCTGCACCCGCTCCGACAACCCGATCAGCCGGGCGGCCAGGCCGGAGCCGTCGGCGTGGTGCAGCAGCACCTCGTGGTAGCCGGCCACGGCGATCAGCGCGCCGTCCGGCGAGTAGTCGATCGAAGAAATCACCGGCGGCAGGCTGTACACCGGCGGATGCGCCTGGTCGTACCGCTGCCGGGCGCTCTTCGGCGTGTCGTCCTCCGCGCCCTCGGCCACCCAGCGGGTGATCAGCGCGATCTGCTCCGCCGGCAGCGGGTCGGCCTTTTGCGGCATCTCCGCCTCGCCGTTGATCGGCGTGATGAGCGTGATCAACTGGCTCTCGTCCGGCTTGCCCGGCACGACCGCCTTGTCCCCGCTGTCGCCCCCCTTGAGCAGCGCGTCGAAGCGGGTCATCACGTACTCCCCCTTGGCCTTGGCCGGCTGGTGGCAGCCGTGGCAGTGGGCTTGGAACACCGGCCGGATGTCGCTGTAAAAACTGACCTTCTTCGGCTTGGCCTCCTCGGCATGGGCGGACACCGCCGCTCCGAGAAGCACCGGTATGAGTCTGGATAAAATCCTTTTTGTCATCACGTTTTCCCGCAGTAATTAAACAATGCTGGACGCATCACATCGCCCAATCATTCAACGGTCACGAAAACAGGCCATAGAAACACCGGTTTTACAACTCACTTTTGGGCAAAAAACAGACTATTTATGACGCATTCCCCCCGCTTGGCCAAGCGCGTCAATACCGCGCCCGCACGATGAATTCCTCGTTCGCCGCAGAATTGGCGGAGGAATCCTCGATCCGGCTGTGCTGCACCGGGTAAAACCCCGGATCCGCCGGCACGCCCTCGCACAGCATCCGCACCTGCACCCACAACTGCCGCGCCCCGGTCAACTCGGCCGGCAAACGGCTCTGGTAATCGATGGAATGCACCTCCGACGACAGCCCGCCCCACACCGGCTCCGGCTCCAGCCGGTTGATCAGGTCCACCCAGTTCGTGCCGTCCACCGAGGCGACGATCGCGAACGCCCCCTTGGCCTTCGCCTCGGAGCCGGGCTCCGCCTCGAAGTTCCACGCCTCGCACTGCGCCTGCAAATCCACTTCGCGCGTCGGTTTCGGGAAGTCAAACCGGTACGTCAGCTTGGCCACCGCGCCGTTGGTGATCGGCGCCCAATACGTGACCGGCGGCCGCTGCCATTCCGTGAACGGCTGCACGTTTTCCCGGCCGACCACGTGCTCCAGCGCGTTGGTGGCGTGCGCATGCGTGTAGCTGTACACAAAATCCCATTGCCCCGTGTCGGCGGCCACCGGCACCGCTTCTTCCGACCGGTGCCACCCCCACGCCGCCAACAGCAGGATCGCGCCGGTGATCGCCAGGCGCTGGAGCCGGGCGCGCCTCACGTACGCTGGGCGCCTCCCGCCGGCGACGCGCCGGACGTCCGCGAGGCAGTCGGCGGCGTTCGCATACCGCCGCCCCGGCCGGTTGTCGCACGCTTTCAGGATGATTTGGTTCAGCCCGGCGATCCGCCCGTCCCGGTCCGTGGCCGCCAGCGGCTTCGGCAACGCCGGGAACGACTGCCGGTCGTGCCCGGTCAACAGCTCGTACAGGACAATCCCCAGGCTGTACATGTCGCCGGCCGGCCGGCCCGGCCCCTCCGGCGGCATGTAGCCCAGCGTGCCCACCAGCGACATCGTCGCGTCGCTCGCCGCCACCAGCCCGGGATCGGCCAGGCACGGCTTGCCGTCGAGGTACAGCACGTTCGACGGCTTGATGTCGCGATGCACCAGCCCGTGGGCGTGCAGAAACGCCAACGCCTCGAGCAGCGGCGTGATCAGCCCGACAATCTCCTTGGGCGGCAGCGGCGCGCACCGCTCGATCTCCCCCTTCAGCGTGTGCGGCTGGTACGCTTCCGGCGGTGCCTCCCCCGCCCCGGCTGCGTCATCCGCCAGTTCCATCACATAGTAGAAAAAACCGGCCGCGTCATTCCGGCCGACGTGCAGGATCGGGATCAGGTGGCCATGCCGCCGGCTTACCGGCTCGTACTGCAGGATGCCCTCCCACTCCCGGTCGTACGGGCGGTCGTCGTCAAAGAACGCCCGGCGCACCACCTTCACCGCCCGCGCTTGGTCCAGCGCGCACCGCGCCAGCCACACCTCCCCGTAGCTGCCGCGCCGGATGACACGCAGCAGCCGGTGATCCGGCACCTCGGGGACGGGGTCAGTCGTGTCGTTCATCAGGTTCATCCGGCTTGGCCAAGTGGCGGCGAAGCACGGCGTCCATCCGCGCCGCCAGCCGGCGCTTGGCCCGGGCCAGGCGCTTGGCCTCGCGCACGCTGGCCGGCGGCGGCAACGGCGGCGGTGCCACGTACACATCCACCCAGCGATGCAACGCCTTGGCCAGGCGCATCCGACAACATCGCGCCCGGTGGCCCGCCACGGTGCCGTGCGTCACCATCGTCTCATGCCTCCGCCCCCGATGCAAAGCCCCTTGGCCAAGCGCACGCCCCCCGCCGGGAGAGGGAGCTTGGCCAAGCGCGTCCCTGTCGATTCCTTCTCCCAGCGGGAGAAGGTGGCCGCAGGCCGGATGAGGGAGAACGCGTTAAAACCACCATGACCGTCCGGACAATTCTCAAGCACGAAATGGACACGATCAAAATTCCTTCCCAGCAACAAAACACCCGGAGACCAAAATGGCGGTCGCACTCCCCCTCTCCCCAACCCTCTCCCGCCGGGAGAGGGTGTCGCAGCCGTCGCGCCAGCGTCGTGGAGTGCGGTGCTCCGCACCGCTTTTTTGACTGTTCAGTCTTCCGTTTTTCAAATCCGTGCTCATCCGTGCCATCCGTCTCTTTTATTCTTCGTGTCCTTCGTGGTTGTAAAATAGTGAGCGGTGAGCGGTGAGCGGTGAGCGGTGAGCGGTGAGCGGTGAGCGGTGAGCGGTGAGCGGTGAGCGGTGAGCGGTGAGCGGTTAGTGGTTAGCGGTGAGCAGTGAGCAGTGAGCGGTGAGCAGTACGGTTGCGTCCTGACCCAATCTTTCCTGTCCATCCTGCCCATCGATGTTTCCTTTGTCACCACCCTCAATTCGCCTCCTCCTTCAGCCGGGCGTACTCCTTGCGGAACACCCGCCCGGCCCGCAGCTTGGCCACGTACACCCGCCCCGCACTCACCCCGGCCAACTCCGCCGTCTCCGTGGCCGAGTGCCCCTGGATCGTGTGGAGGTGGAAAATCTGGTACTCCCGCAGACTCACCCGGTTGCGCGTGCCTTTCAGCGCCAGATCCATCAGGTTGCGCGTCCATTCCTCGTCCCAGATCCGCTCCAAATCCGCCTCCACGGCCTTCGCGTCCGGTTCGCCGCGCCACGCCTCGGCCGCCGGCATGCCGTCCGGCCGCGCCTTCGCTTTCCGATAATGGTCGATGATCACATTCCCGACAATCCGGCTCAGCCAACCCTTGAACGAGCCGCGCTTCCGGTCGTACCGAAAGCCCGGCATCGCCCGGGCCACCCGTACCATCGTCTCCTGCGTCACCTCCTCCGCCTCCGACTCGCCCAGCCCCTTCCGCAGCGCCGAGCGGTAGATGAACATCCAGTACAGGTCGAAAAACTCGCGCCAACCCTCCTGCTGGCCCAGTTCCCGCAACTGCCGCAGCAGCGTGCTGCGCG
>JACNJE010000109.1:0-17152 GCA_014382705.1 Verrucomicrobiota bacterium
AGCGACGCCAACGGGAACGCGGCGGAGACCGTCACCCGGACGGTGAACGTGGTGGACACGACCAAGCCGGTGATTAGTTTGATTGGTGACAGCCAGATCACGGTGGAGGCGGGGAGTGTTTATTTGGATGAAGGGGCCACGGTGGCGGACACCTTGGACGATGACTTGGCTGACAAACTGGTGGTCACCGATACGGTCAACACGTTGATGCCGGGAACGTACACCGTGAAATATAACGCCATTGATGCCCATGGGAACTTGGCTGATGAGGTGGGTCGGATTGTGACGGTTGTCGACACGACCGGCCCGAAGATTTCGCTCGTTGGAATAGGCACGATGGTTCATGAGGCGGGGACGGCGTACAACGATCTTGGGGCGACGGCGTCGGATCTTGTGGAGGGAGACGTGAGCAGGTTGATTTCTGTCGCCGGCAGCGTAGATGCGATGGTGCCGGGCGAATATACCTTGGTTTTCTCCGCGAAGGACAGCGCGGGCAATGAATCCAGCCCGGTGTCGCGCTTGGTTCAGGTGGTGGATACAACCCAGCCAGAAATTGTCCTGCTTGGCCAAGCGGAAGAGGTGACGGAGGCCGGTCTGGCTTACCTCGATCCCGGAGCGGTGGCCAGCGACAGCGTTGACGGGGAGTTGACCTCTATCCTCCAGGTCGATGTGAGCGGCGTGGACGTGAACACGGTGGGCAGCTACACGGTGACGTACAACGTGACGGACGCTTCCGGGAACGCGGCGGATGAAGTCACTCGAATTGTGCAGGTGGTGGATCGCACGCCGCCGGTGGTCACGCTGCTTGGCCAAGCGCTCGTGTATCACGAGGCCAAGGAGCCTTACCACGATGCCGGCGCGACTGCGGCAGATAGCCTGGAGGATTCGTTGACAGAAAAACTGGACATGGCCAGCACGGTGAATATCGACGCGGTTGGCATCTACACGGTGGGATACAGCGTGCGCGACGGGGCCGGGAATGCGGCCGAGGCGGTGCGCACGGTTCAAGTCGTGGACACGATTCCCCCGGTGATCACGCTGCTTGGCCAAGCGGATATGGTCGTTGAGGCCGGGCAGCCGTTCGTCGATCCCGGCGCCGAGGCACAGGACAAGCTGGACAGGGACGTATCGGACAGGCTCGTGGCCGCCGGGTCGGTGAATGTGCTGAAACCGGGACAGTATGAGATTGTGTACGATGTTGGTGACTTCAGCGGGAACAAGGCGATCGAACAGATTCGAAAGGTCGTCGTGCAGGATACAACCGGGCCGGTGGTTGAGCTGCTTGGCCAAGCGGCCATCCCGCAGGAGGCTGGTGTCGAGTATATCGAACCGGGCTTCGTGGCCACGGACATCGTGGATGGCGATGTCACAGCCAACGTTCAAGTGGAGGGCGTGGTGGATGTCCAAAAGATTGGCACCCAAATGCTGGAATACAAGGCCGCCGACGCGGCGGGCAATCTGTCCGACGGGGTTGTCAGGGTCGTGTCGGTAGCGGACACCCAGCCCCCCTTGATCCAGCTCAATGGCGAGCTGTCCGTTCAGGTTGAGGCCGGGAGTGGCTATACGGATGCCGGCGCCACGGCCGTGGATGTTTTTGACGGGGACATGAGTCCAAGCCTCGAAACGGCCTCCAATGTCCGGACCGATGTGCCCGGCTTGTACTCCGTCAAGTTCAACATTTCGGATGCCGCCGGAAACCTCGCCGACGAGGTCGTGAGGCTGGTCGAGGTGGTGGACACCACCGGCCCGGTGATCAGCCTGACGGGGGAGGCGGTGGCCGTGACAGCCTACGGTCTGGAGTATGTTGACCCCAGTGTCACGGCGCGGGATCTGATCGGCGGTGACGTGAGCGACCGCGTCGCGGTGGTGAGCTCTCTGGACACGAACCGGCTGGGCACGTACGAGATTCATTATTCCGCGACGGACAAATCAGGCAACCCCGGGGAACCAGTGACGCGGGTGGTCGTCGTCAAGGATCTCGTGCCGCCGGTCATCGAGTTGATCGGCGGGAGCAAGGTGTCCGCCGTCGAGGGATCCGCCTACGCGGATCTGGGCGCGATTGCCACGGATGACCTGGACGGGGATGTGACCGAGTTTGTGGTAATGACAAGCGACGTGGACACCTCCCAGCCGGGCCGCTACACGGTTCGTTTCAATGTTGCGGACTTGCACGGAAACCCGTCGCTTGAGGTCGTCCGTGAGGTGGTGGTGAGGGACAGCACGCCGCCCGTCCTGACGTTGCTTGGGGAGCCTGTTGTCCATATCGAGGCAGGTGATATTTATGTGGATGCGGGGGCCGTTGCGGTTGACGCGGTGGACGGCGAGTTGACGGGTCACATTGCGGTGGGCCTGCCGGAGAGCTTGGCCAAGCCGGGGGATTACGTCGTAACTTACGATGTCAGCGACCTGAGCGACAACCGCGCGCCCCAGTCGATCCGCCAAGTTATCGTGCGAGACACGACGCCTCCGCTGCTTCAGATGAAGGGCGATGCATATGTCCTCGTCGAGGCCGGCGAGAGCTACACCGATGCGGGCGTGGTGGCGACCGATACAACCGACGGGGACTTGTCCGCCGCCGTGTTGGTGGACAACCCGGTCGATACCCGGCGTCCCGGCGAATACACCATCACGTACGATGTTGCCGACTCGAGCGGGAATCAGGCGATCCAACGCCAGCGGATTGTCTCGGTGCGGGACACCCAGCGGCCGGAGATGACCCTGGTGGGTGCCGGGGAAATCGAGATCGAGGTGGGCCGGGACTATTCGGATGCGGGGGCGACGGCAGCGGATGCGTTCGAGGGGAACCTGACCGGGAGCATCCAGGTGGACAACCAAGTGGACGCGGCCACTCCCGGCTATTACGTGGTGCTGTACAACGTGGCGGACTCCAGCGGAAACCGGGCCGAGCAGCTGGTTCGCCGGGTGGTCGTCGTGGACCGGATTCCGCCCGTGATCACGCTGGTCGGCGATGCCGTCTTCAAGCAGGAACTCAAGGAGCCGTACGTCGATCTTGGGGCGGAGGCGAGTGACAACGTTGACGGCGACCTGACGGAGTACATCGAGGTGATCAACCCGGTGGATGTCGAGGTGGATGGCACCTACGAGGTCAAATACAACGTGATCGACAGTTCCGGCAACGCCGCAGCGGAGGTCACCCGGGTGGTGATCGTCGGCGACACCGGGCAACCGGTGATCGAGTTGTCCGGCGGGCAGTCCGTGGTGGCCGAGGCCGGCCTGCCGTTCGTCGAGCCCGGCTTTTTCGCGGAGGACAAAGTGGACGGCGACCTGACAGCCAAGGTGACCGTGTCGGGCAGCGTGGACACGGCCACGATCGGCACGTATCGCTTGGCCTACAATGTGACGGATTCAGGCGGCAACGCCGCCGTCAAGATGGTGCGGACGGTGACGGTACAGGACAGCACGCCACCGGTGGTGACCCTGCTGGGCTCGGCCACGGTCAAGCTTGAGCTTGGCCAAGCGTACGCGGAGGCGAGGGCCACGGCGAAGGACAGCCTCGACGGCGATGTCACGGCGAGCGTGCTGGTCAAGAGCGGCGTGGACTTGGCCAAGCCGGGGCAATACGAGGTGGCCTACACCGCGCAGGACTTGAGCGGCAACGTGTCGGAGCCGGCCGTTCGCATGGTGGAGATTCAGGACACCACCGCCCCCACGATCCGGCTCATTGGTGAGAGCGCGGTGCAGGTCGAGGCCGGAACCCAGTACATTGACGTCGGCGCGACGGTGAACGACCCGGCGGTCGGCGACATCACCCCGAGGCTGAATGTCAACAACCCGGTCGATCCGGATCGGCTGGGCGAATACATCGTCACCTACACGGCCAGCGACAGCAGCGGGAACCGGGCCGACACCGTGACGCGCAGCGTCGTCGTGCGGGACACCACCGGCCCGGTGATTGTCCTGACGGGCGGGGCGGAACTGGCGATGGAGGCCGGCGACACGTTCGTCGATCCCGGCGCCTCGGCGTTGGACGGGCTCGACGGCGATCTCTCCGCGAAAGTCACCGTGGTCGGTTTCGTGGACTCGGAGAGATACGGGGAGTACACGTTGACCTACGCGGTGGCCGACAGCTCCGGCAACCGAACTGAGGCGGTGCGAACCGTCGTGGTGCGGGACACGGTGCCGCCGGTGCTCAAGCTGCTGGGCAGCACCGATTACCAGATCACCAAGGGCCAGTTGTTCAACGAACCGGGTTACGAGGCGCTCGACCTCGTGGACGGAGACCTGAGTGCCAACGTGGAGGTGCTTGGCCAAGTGGACACCAGCCAGGTCGGCATTTATGAATTGATTTACACCGTCAAGGACAAGGCCGGCAACGAGGCGGCGGGACAGCGGCGAACCATCGAGGTGCAGGGCGACAAGATTCCGCCGGTGATCCAGATCATCGGCCGGGCCAAGGTTGTCGTGGAGGCCGGCACGCCGTACGTGGACCCGGGTGCCACCGCGCTCGATCGGCTGGACGGCGACGTGACGGATCTGCTGAGCGCGGACGACCCGGTCGACGTGATGGCGCCGGGCGAATACCGCATCGCCTACGGTGCGGTCGACCGTGACGGCAACGTCTCGGAACCGGCATATCGCACGGTGACCGTGCAGGACACGACCCCGCCGGTGCTCAGCCTCAAGGGCGACCTGACGGTGGTACTCGAGGTGGGCGAGGCGTTTGTCGACCCGGGGTACGAGGCGGCGGATTCACTCGAGGGCGATTTGACCGGCAAAGTGGAGGTGCAACACGGCATCGACGTGCAAAAGAAGGGGCAATACATCGTGCTCTACAACGTGTCCGACACGTCGGGGAACGCAGCAACCGAGGCGAACCGCATCGTCATGGTGGGCGACACCGGTTCGCCGATCATCCGCCTCAGCGGCGAATCAACCATCGTGATGGAGGGCGGCGTCGAGTACGTCGATCCCGGTGCCAACGCCGAGGACCGCGTGGACGGCGACCTGACCGGCAGCATCGTCGTGTCCAACCCGGTGGACGTCTTCAAGGCGGACACTTATCAGGTGACGTACGACGTGGAGGATACGCAGGGCAACCCCGCCCTGCAGGTGGTCCGCACGGTCATCATCGAGGATCATGTCCCGCCGGTGATTGAGCTGATCGGGGACGCGGAGCTGGAGACGCAGGCCGGTTATGAGTTCACCGATCCCGGCGTGAAGGCCACGGACAACCTCGACGGCGACCTGTCCACCCGGTTGATTACCGACAGCACGGTGAACGCCAAGGTGCCCGGCGACTACTCCATCAAGTACCTGGTGGAGGATCGCGTTGGCAACAAGGCCGAGACCGTGACCCGGGTCGTCCGGGTCGTGGACACGGAAGGCCCGGTCATCACGCTCAAGGGCGAGGCAACGGTGCAAGTCGAGGCGGGGGGCAGCTACGCGGAACCGGGGGCGTCGGCGTCCGACCGCGTGGAGGGCGACCTTGCGGCGGCGGTGAAAGTGAGCGGTGAAGTCGATGCCAGCGCGTCCGGGTCGTATGAGGTCCGCTACGAGGCCCGGGACAGCCGCGGCAACGCGGGCAGTCCCGTGGCGCGCCGGGTGGTCGTGGTGGACACCACGCCCCCGACCGTCAAGCGCATCGAGCCGTTGCAGGTGCTTGAGGGCAAGCCGCTGCAAATCGCCGTGTCGGCCAACGACAACGGCCGCACCGACAGCGTGTTGGCCTATTCGTTGCGGGGAGCGCCCGACGGCATGAGCCTCGCGGAAGCCACGCGAACCATCGAGTGGACACCGGCCGAGGAGCAGGGGCCGGGCGTGTACCGCTTCGACGTGGTGGTGTCGGACGGCAAACTGGAGACCGTCCGCGAGGTCTTGATCGAGGTCGAGGAGGTCAACGCCCCGCCCGTGGCACTGGAGCCGCCGGAGGCGGTGGTGGCCACGGAGGATGGCCAAGTGAAGATTCAGCTCGACGGGACGGACATCGAGGGCGCGGCGCTGACATACCGCGTGGTGGATTCGCCGCAGAATGGCCAGCTCGCCGGTTCCGGCCGGGACTTGAGCTACGTGCCGGCCAAGGATTTCAACGGGCAGGACAGCTTCACGTTCGCCGTGAGCGACGGCGAACTCGAGTCGGCCTCGGCCAAGGTGAGCATCACGGTCGAGCCGGCGGAGGATGCCCCGCAGATCACGGAAGTGAACCCTCTGGCCGGCGCCGTTGAGGATGAAGCCTTCACCGTCAGTCACGGCGCGTTGCTGGAAGCCTCGGACGCCTTCGACGCCGACGGCGACGCGCTGACCTTCCTGATCGGGGAGCCGGCCAGCGGCACGCTGCTCGACGCCGACGGGGAGCCGTTGGCCAAGGCCGACCTCGCCCCGGGCGAGTCGGTGCGATGGCTGCCACCGGCCGACGCGTACGGGGCGCTGGAGGCGTTCCCGGTGCGGGTCGCCGATGCGCTTGGCCAAGCGGAACGCACGGTGGCGGTGACGATCGAGGTGGCCGGCGTGCCGGACGACCCGGTGCTGAAGTGGGCCAAGCCGGACGGGATCGTTTACGGCACCGCGCTTGGCCAAGTGCAGTTGAACGCGGCGTCGGACGTGCCGGGCGTGTTCGAGTACAAGCCCGCGCTGGGTACTGTGCTCAAGGCCGGCAACGGCCAGTCGCTCAAGGCCAAGTTCACGCCGGAAGACACGACCGAGTACAACATCGTGGAGGCTCGCGTAACGATCGACGTCGCCTTGGCCAAGCCGGAGGTGTCGTGGTTCAACCCGGGCGACATCGACGCCGGCACGGCGCTGAGCGGCGTTCAGCTCAACGCCACGGCGGACGTGCCGGGCCAGTTCGCGTACGACCCCGCAGCCGGGACGGTTTTCGAGGTTCGCGAGGGCGAGATCTTCAGCGTCTTCACGCTCAAGGCGCAGTTCACGCCGGAGGATGAGTCGAACTACCTCCCGGCGGATCGTGAGGTCGAGATCACCGTGCTGCCGCGCGCGCCGGAGAACGATGCGCCGAGCATCCTCGTGGAGCCGGAGGGCTTTGCCGTCGTGGTTGGCGGGGAGGGCCAGTTAAGCGTGTCGGCGGTGGGCCTCAAGCCGATGGTGTTCCAGTGGTACCGAAACGGGGGGGCAATCACGGGGGCAACGAAGCCGGTGCTGAAACTGGCGTCGATTTCAACGGAGGAGGCCGGGAGCTACGAGGTGGAGGTTGCCAACAACCTCGGCAAAACGCGAAGCAAGGTTGCCTTGCTGAATGTGCTCGAGCCACCGGTGCTCGAGGGCGGGCTGAACCCCGCGACGATCAATCTGGGCGACCCGCACAAGTTCATCCTGGTCGTCACCGGCACCAAGCCGATCCAGGTGGAGTGGTACAAGGACGGCGAACTGATCGACGGCCAGGACGCGATGGTGCTCGACCTGCCCTCCGTCCAGCGGCCGGACGCCGGCCTGTACCACGTGCGCTTGGCCAACGCCGGCGGGGAGTTTGTGAGCGAGCCGGCGCGCCTGTCGCTGAACCTGCCGGTGGAGATCGTCACCGGCTTGAAGGATCGCACCGTGCGCGTCGGCACGGATGTCGTCCTGACCGTCGAGGCGGAGGGCGCGCGCCCGTTCACGTACCGGTGGTTTTTCGAGGGCAACGAGCTGCCGGACGAGACGGGGGAGGAACTGGTGTTGAACAGCATCCGCCAATTGCAAAAAGGCCTGTACGCCGTGGAGGTGGCGAACCAGATCAACGCCGTGCGGAGCGAGGCCTTCCTCAACGTCAACCAGGGGCCGAAGTTCACACGGCAGCCGCTCGAGCAGTCCGTCAACGAGGGCGGCGAGGCGGTGTTCAAGGTTGCTGTCTCCGGGTCGAAGCCGTTGTTCTTCCAATGGTATTACAACGGGGCACCCATCGAGGGGGCCGTGGAGCCGGACCTGACATTGGTGGGGGTCACCCGCGAGAGCGCCGGCTTCTACAGTTTGCGCGTCCGCAACGAGGCGGGAGAGTCGGAGAGTGACTCCGCCCTGCTGACGGTCAACCTGCCGCTGGAGTTGGTGTCCGACCTTGGGGATGCCATGGCGCTGGTCGGCGGGAGTGCCAAGTTCGGCGTGGAGGTGAGCGGAAGCGCCCCAGTGACCTACCGGTGGTTCCACGACGGGGCGTTGCTCGAGGAGGCCGACGGCGCGGTGCTCAAGCTGGAAGGCGTGAGCCTGGCCGACACTGGCAGCTACCAGGTGGAAATGGCCAATCCGGTCGGGACGATCCGGAGCGGCAAGGCCAGCCTGGACGTGGTGGCGCTGCCGGAGATCGTGCAGGCACCCGCCAGCCAACGCGTGGTGCAGGGCCAGCCGGTGACGTTCAGCCTGATCGCCGGGGGCAGCAAGCCCCTGACCCACCAGTGGCTCAAGGACGGGGTGGCGCTGGAGGGTGCGACGGGAACGGAGCTGCATCTGGAGGGAATCTCGATTTCGGATCAGGCAGACTACACCGTGCTGGTTACCAACCGCGGCGGCACGGTCGAGAGCGCTGCCGCAACATTGGTGGTGGTTTTGCCAGTGCAGATCACGCAGGACGTGGAGGATCTGGCCGTGAGCGAGGGCTCGATCGCGCGCTTCAACGTCGAGGCCGGCGGCACCGGCCCGCTGGGCTACCAATGGTCCTACGGCGGCAGCCCGATCGACGGCGCCGACGGGCCGGTGTTCGAGATCGGCATCGTGGCGGAGAGTGACCGCGGCCTGTACCAGGTTGAGGTGAGGAACGAAGCCGGCCGCGTGCGAAGCCGTGAGGCCAAGCTCAACGTCAGCGTGATGCCCAAGCTGACCCGGCAGGTGGAGGATCAGGCGATCCTGACGGGCAGCGCAATGAAGCTTCAGGCCAGCGCGAGCGGAACGGAGCCGCTGACCTACAACTGGTATCGTCAGGGCACACTTTATCAAAGTGGTGGATCGGATTTGTTGATTGAAAACATCACGCCGGACGACGCGGGCCTGTACCAGGTCGAGGTGATCAACGCCGTGGGCAGCGTCCGTGGCTCCGTGTTCGAGGTGGAGGTTTTGGAGCCGGTCACCATCGTCACCCAGCCAAAGGATACCCGGGCCAACGAGGGCGCGGTGGCGGTCCTGAAGGTGGCCGCAACCGGAACCGGGCCGTTCACCTACCAATGGTATCACAACGGCAAGGCCGTGGACGGGGCGACCGGCCCGCAACTGCGCATCCTGTCGGTGGAGGATTATCATCGGGGCGTCTACGAGGTGGACGTCACCAACTCGGTGGGCACCGTCCGCAGCGCCAGCGCCAGGTTGAAGGTCGTTTTGCCGCCCGTCATCCTGGCCCAGCCTGCGCCGTACACCGGAAACAAGGGAGATCAGCTCATCCTGCGCGTGGCCGCCGGGGGCAGCGGCCCGCTTTCGTATCATTGGCAAGTGGACGGCGAGCAGGTGCTGGAGAGCGCCGAGCCGGTATTGAAAATCGACAGCGCCGAGCCGCACGATTCCGGCGCCTACAGCGTGGTGGTGAAAAACACCGCCGGCGAGGCCGCCAGTGAAGAGGTGCAGGTGGTGATCTACCAGCCGGTCGTCATCACCCAACAACCGCAGCCGGCGCGGGCCATCCGCAGCGAAACTGCCCTGCTTCAGGTGGAGGCGTCGGGCAGCGAGCCATTGACGTACCAATGGCTGTTCAACAACAGCCCGGTTGCTGGCGCCACATCTCCAGCGTTGGCGGTGGCAAATGTCGGCAGCGAGAACGAGGGCAGCTACCAGATCGTGATCAATAACCCGGCCGGGAGTGTTGTCAGCGACGAGGCGAGGTTGGCCGTGGTTCAGCCCGTTCAGATTCTGGCCCAACCCGATGGCGCGACAAAAACCCGGGGCGAGGAGTTGAACCTGGAAGTCGCGGCCAGCGGCACACAGCCGCTAGTCTATCAATGGTTCAGGGACAACGCAGAAATCGAGGACGCCACCGGCGCGAAACTGGTGTTCACCAGCCTGCAGTTGGCCGACTCCGGGGTGTACCACGTCACCGTCTCGAATGAGGGCGGCGAAGTCTTGAGCGCCGAGGCTGTTGTCACCGTGCATGATCCCATCACGATCACGTTGCAACCGGCTTCCACCCGGAAGATACAGGGAACGACAGCCGCATTCTCAGTTGAAGCCACCGGCAGCGAGCCGCTGACGTATCAATGGCGGTTCAACAACCAGGCTTTGTCCGGCGAGACCCAATCGACGTTGACCCTGCCCAACGTGCAGCCGGATGCGGAAGGCAGCTATCAGGTCGTCGTGAAAAACCCGGCCGGCACGGTGGCCAGTCAGGAGGTCAAGCTTTCACTGATCCTGCCGGTCGAGATCACCGCCCAACCCGAGGCACGGGAGTTGGTAATGGGGGATCAACTCGAGTTCCGCGTCGGTGCCAGCGGTTCGCCGGTCATGGAATACCGATGGTTCAAGGACGGGGAAGTTCTGGAGGGTGAAGTCGCCGAAAAACTGGTGATCGAATCGGCGCAGGTCGCCGACACCGGCAGCTACCACGCCACCGTGAAGAACGAGGCCGGCTCCGTGACCAGCGAAACGGCCAAGGTGGACGTTTATGCGCCGCTCGAATGGGTAACCAAGCCAAAGACAGCCCGCGCCATTTCCGGCGAGGCGGCCGAGTTCCGCGTCGAGGTTTCCGGCAGCCAGCCCGTACAGTACGCATGGCGCTTCAACAGCCAGGTGATTGCGGGGGCCACCGGCCCGGTGCTAACCGTGGCCAACGCGAGCACAGCCAACGAGGGCAGTTACCAGGTGGTAATGAAAAACCCGGCTGGATCGTTGGTCAGCGAGGAGGTGAAGCTGACCGTGGTGCAGCCGGTTGTAATTCTTACGCAGCCCAAGGGTGAGACAAAACTGCTTGGCCAAGCGCTGAAGCTGTCGGTGGTGGCCAGTGGATCGGAGCCGCTCGTGTACCAATGGCACAAAGATGGCCAAGCGATCGCCGGAGCCAACAAAAAGGAACTGGTGTTCGAAAGCTTGGCCGCGACCGACGCGGCGTCGTACCGCGTGAGCATCAGCAACGAGGCGGGAACCGTGGTGAGCGACTCAGCCGCGATCACCGTGCACGTGCCGATCACGATCACGCAGCAGCCGGTGGAGGCGCGGGTGATCGAGGGCGAGACCACGTCGTTCACCGTGGCGGCGGAGGGGACGGAGCCAATCGAGTACGCTTGGCGATTCAACAGCAAGGCAATCGCCGGGGCGACCGGCCCGGAGTTGACGATCGCCAACGCGAGCAAAGCCAACGAGGGCAGCTATCAGGTGGTGATGGAAAATCCGGCCGGCATCGCCGTCAGCAAAGAGGTCAAGCTGACCGTGGTGCAGCCAGTTGTAATTCTTACGCAGCCCAAGGGTGAGACCAAGCTGCTTGGCCAAGCGCTGACGTTGTCGGTGGTGGCCAGCGGTTCGGAGCCGCTCGTGTACCAATGGCACAAGGACGGCGAGGCAATTGATGCTGCCAACAAAAAGGATTTGGCATTCGCGGTGTTGATTCCCGAGAATCAGGGAGCTTATTCGGTCACCATCAGCAACGAAGCCGGAACCGTGGTGAGCGATTCAGCCGCGATCACCGTGCACGTGCCGATCACGATCACGCAACAGCCGGTGGAGGCGCGGGTGATCGAGGGAGAGACCACGTCGTTCACCGTGGCAGCACAGGGGACGGAGCCGATCGAGTACGCATGGCGATTCAACAGCAAGGCAATCGCCGGGGCGACCGGCCCGGAGTTGACGATCGCCAACGCGAGCACAGCCAACGAGGGCAGCTATCAGGTGGTAATGAAAAACCCGGCCGGGTCGTTGGTCAGCGAGGAGGTGAAGCTGACGGTGGTGCAGCCGGTGGTGATCCTTGGGCAGCCGGAGGGGGCGACAAAGCTGCTTGGCCAAGCGCTGAAGCTGTCGGTGGTGGCCAGTGGATCGGAGCCGCTCGTGTACCAATGGCACAAAGATGGCCAAGCGATCGCCGGAGCCAACAAAAAGGAACTGGTGTTCGAAAGCTTGGCCGCGACCGACGCGGCGTCGTACCGCGTGAGCATCAGCAACGAGGCGGGAACCGTGGTGAGCGACTCAGCCGCGATCACCGTGCACGTGCCGATCACGATCACGCAGCAGCCGGTGGAGGCGCGGGTGATCGAGGGCGAGACGGCGACGTTCACCGTGGCGGCGCAGGGGACGGAGCCAATCGAGTACGCATGGCGATTCAACAGCCAGGTGATCGCGGGGGCCACCGGGGCGGTACTGACCGTGGCCAACGCGAGCAAGGCGAGCGAGGGTAGCTATCAGGTGGTGATGAAGAACCCGGCGGGGAGCGCGGTGAGCGAGGAGGTGAAGCTGACCGTGGTGCAGCCGGTGGTGATCCTTGGGCAGCCGAAGGGGGCGACAAAGCTGCTTGGCCAAGCGGTGACCCTGTCGGTGGTGGCCAGTGGATCCGAGCCGCTGGAGTACCAATGGTCGAAGGATGGCCAGACGATCGAGGGAGCCAACAAAAAGGAACTGGCATTTAACAGCTTGGCAACGACCGACGCGGCATCATACAGCGTGAGCATCAGCAACGAGGCGGGAACCGTGGTGAGCGACGGTGCCGCAGTCACCGTGCACGTGCCGATCACGATCACGCAGCAGCTGGAGCAGGCGCGGGTGATCGAGGGAGAGACGGCGACGTTCACCGTGGTGGCGGAGGGGACGGAGCCGATCGAGTACGCATGGCGATTCAACAGCCAGGTGATCGCAGGGGCTACCGGCCCGGTGCTAACCGTGGCCAACGCGAGCAAGGCCAACGAGGGCAGCTATCAGGTGGTGATGAAGAACCCGGCGGGGAGCGCGGTGAGCGAGGAGGTGAAGCTGACGGTGGTTCAGCCGGTGGTGATCCTGGGGCAGCCGAAGGGGGCGACAAAGCTGCTTGGCCAAGCGCTGACGCTGTCGGTGGTGGCCAGTGGCTCCGAGCCGCTGGAGTACCAATGGTCGAAGGATGGCCAAACGATCGGGGGAGCCAACAAAAAGGAACTGATGTTCGAAAGCTTGGCCACGAGTGACGCGGCGTCGTACCGCGTGAGCATCAGCAACGAGGCGGGAACCGTGGCGAGCGACGATGCCACGATCACCGTGCACGTGCCGATCACGATCGCGCAGCAGCCGGAGCAGGCGCGGGTGATCGAGGGAGAGATGGCGACGTTCACCGTGGCGGCGGAGGGGACGGAGCCGATCGAGTACGAATGGCGATTCAACAGCCAGGTGATCGCGGGGGCCACCGGCCCGGTACTGACCGTGGCCAACGCGAGCAAGGCGAGCGAGGGTAGCTATCAGGTGGTGATGAAAAACCCGGCTGGCAGCGCGGTGAGCGAAGAGGTGAAGCTGACGGTGGTGCAGCCGATCACGATCACACAGCAACCGGTTGCCGAGCACATTCTTCGGCAGGATCAGTCCCTCTTGTTGGAGGTGGTGGCCAGCGGTTCACAGCCCGTCAGCTACCAGTGGCACAGGGACGACGTGCCCGTTGAGGGGGCCGACTCTTTCCGCTACGAGGTCGCCAACGCCAAGCCGGAGCATACCGGTCAATACAAGCTGGTGATGTCCAACGAGGCCGGTGAAGTGGTGAGTGAATCTGCCTCGGTGGTCGTGTACGAGCCGGTCAGCTTTGTTGAGTTGCCTAGCCAGGTTCAGGTTTTCCCGGGCGAAACGGCGACGTTTAACGTCTTCACATCCGGCACGGAACCGATCGAGTACCAATGGCTATATGAAAACCAGCCCCTAAACGGTGCCACCCGGAAGACTCTCACCCTCAACAACGTGCAGGAGGCGCACACCGGCAAATACCGCGTGGTGGCCAGCAACCCGGCCGGCAAGGTGACCAGCCCGGAGGTGCGCCTGTTGATCCTGAAGCCGGCGGTCATCACGACTCATCCGACCGGCGATGTGCTGAGACAGGGCGAGACCCTGACCATGGTTGTTGCTGCAAGCGGCACGGAGCCGCTTCACTTCGAGTGGAAACGTGACGGGCAGGTGCTCGACGGGTTCACCGGCTCCAAGGTTGAAATTTCCGATGTCCAGCTGGCACATGGCGGAACGTATACGGTCACGGTTTCCAACGAGGGGGGAGTCGTGACGGGTGACGAGGCCACCGTGGTTGTCAACGTGCCGATCACTCTCGTGACGGAACCGAAGGATCGCATGGTACCCACCGGGACCAGTGTCACCTTTGGGGTCGAGGCGACCGGCACGGAGCCGCTGTCCTATCAATGGCTGAAAAACGGGGAACCCGTTGCTGGGGCAAACGCATCCGCGTTCACCATCGATAGTGTGAGTCTGGACGACTCGGGCGGATATCAGGTGCTTGTCACCAACCCAGCCGGCGACCAATTGAGCCGGAGCGCCTCCCTGCGGGTCGCCCAGCCGGTCTCGATTGTCTCCCAGCCGCAATCGGCCCAGATCCGGGAGAAGCAGCCATACGAGTTAAGCGTTTTGGCAAGCGGCTCCCAGCCGATCAGCTACCAATGGTACAAGAACGGAGCACACGTTGAGGGGGCGGTTTCGCCGGCGCTGCTTATCGAAAATGCCGCCGAGACGGATGCCGGCGTTTTCCATGTTGTCATCCGGAACGAGGTGGGTGACCTCTCAAGTGCAGAGGCCACAGTGGAGGTGTTGCTGCCGCCAAGCGTCGGCAATCTGGATGAGTTGAAGGAGGTCTACAAGGGATCCACGGTGTCGTTCACCGCTCCGGTGTCAGGGTACGGGACGTTCAACTACCAGTGGCTGAAAAACGGGGTCAACATTCCCGGCGCAACCGACAAGACCCTGGTTCTGGCCAGTGTGGCCATCAAGGACTCCGGGAGTTACAGCCTCAACGTCGGCAGCGAAGGCGGTGCCCTTTACAGCAACTCCATGAATTTCAGGGTGCTGACGGATGCGATCGAGTTGGCGGACTCATTCCTTGAGGCCGTTCAATCGAGCGAAGCAAGCGGGGAATATCGCGGAACCAGTGCCGGGGCCACATCGGAATCGTACGAGCCGCCCCACGGCGACCGTGCTGCATCGGCCTCGGTGTGGATGAAGTGGCGTGCGCCGGGCAGTGGCATCGCCACCTTCGACACTCGGGGCAGTAATTTTGACACGACGCTGGCCGTTTACACCGGCGAGACAACTGAGGCGTTGCAGGTTCGGGCCGCAGACGCCGACTTGGGCGGTTACCTGACGAGCAAGGTTCGGTTTAACGCCGTCGAGGGTCAGGTGTACAGCGTGGCGGTGGACGGCTTCAACGGGGCGACAGGGGACGTGGTGTTGAATTGGCAACTGGAGGTGACCACCGCCGTGTTGCCGGTGATCACCGTTCAACCCCTGCCAACGACCGGTGTGGTGGGGTTGACAGCGGAGTTTGCCGTCACTCTGGAGGTCGAAACCGGCGACATCGCCTACGCTTGGTACAAGGACGATCAACCGCTGGCTGGCGAGTCGGCCAAGCGGCTGGTGTTCGACGAGGTGGCTCTGTCGGACGCCGGGGTGTACGCCGTGCAGGTGACTTCCGGGGCGGAGAGCGTCATGAGTGACGGAGCCCAGTTGTTGATTCAGTTTGAAGAGGACGCCCCGGAAACGGAAGTGAACACCAAACTGGATCTGGGCTCGTTCCTGACGCCCGGGCCGGCCGGAGGCGACACGGGAGGCAAGGAAATCGAAATTATCTTTGGCGGGCCGGATTTGCTGCCGCGCCTGATCGCCAAGCTGCGGAACATCGAAAAGAAGCCGGGTGAGTTTTCGTTCAGCGGCGCGACGGTCTATACCACCACCGGCGCGGCCAAGGATCCAGGCGAGCCGAACCACGCCGGCAACACCGGCGGCGCCTCCGCTTGGACTACCTTCACCCCCACGGAGGAAGGCACCGCCAAGTTGTCCACGGAAAACAGTGATTTTGACACCGTGCTGGCCATTTACAAGGTGGGGGCGGGCAGTGGGTGGGACGCACTCGAGGAGGTCGCCAGCGATGACAATGGCGGCGGGGATGGCGAGGACAGCGAGGTCGTCTTCGACGTCGAGGAAGGGGTCACCTATCTCGTCGCCGTGGACGGTGCCGGGGGTGAGACCGGCACGGTGCAGTTGAACCATGAATTGTCGCAAACACCGGTGATCGACTCGGTAACCGAAAGCGCGGACGGTTTGTTGAATGGAATCGCGACGCTGGAAGTTTCGGCGAGCAGCCCATTGGCGGATGCCGAGTTAACCTACCAGTGGCGACGGGACGGCAACCTGATAGACGGCGCCAACGACGCCACGCTGAGCCTGGCAAACTTGCAGTACACCGATGCCGGGGATTACACCGTCGAGGTGAGCAGCTTTGCCGGCGCCGTGACCAGTGATGACATTCCCGTGCGCGTGATCCAGCCTGTCACCATCGGGACGCAGCCGGCGAGCACCAGCGGAATCGTGGGCGGCAGTGTGGTTCTCGAGATCTCAGTCACCGGCACCGACCCGATCACGTACCAGTGGAAACACGCCGGGGAGGATGTCGAGGGCGGCACGGAGGCGACCCTGACCCTGGCCAACCTCACCGAGGCTTCCGCCGGCGAATATCAGGCAGTCGTCACCAACCCGGCCGGCAGTGTGCTGAGTGATGTGGCCACCCTGACCGTCGAGACCCCGCCGGTGGTCGCCTCCCTGACGGGGGATCAGAATGTCATCGCTGGCGAAACGGTGGTCCTTTCCGTGACCGCCACCGGCAGCCAGCCGATGACCTACGCCTGGAAACGGGACGGCGCGTTGATCGACGGGCAAACCGATTCCAGCCTGACCTTGCCGGACATCGCCGGCACGGATGCCGGGGTGTACTCCGTTGAGATCACCAACTCAGCTGGCCTCACCGAGAGCGACAGGGTGACGGTGTCCGTGGTGCAGCCGGTCTCCATCGCCTCGCAGCCAGAGGCCGCAACCATCGTGCTGGGCGGCAGCACCCTGTTCCAAGTGGCGGCCACCGGCACGGAGCCGATCACTTACCAATGGTCTCAAGACGGAGCGGCCATCGCGGGTGCCACCGAGTCCACGCTGACCCTGACCACCGTCGAGGCAACCGCCGCCGGTGAATACAAGGTCACGGTCACCAACGCCGCGGGCAGCGTGGATAGCGACGTGGTTACACTAACGGTCGAGTCGCCGCCGGTGATCACGGAAGTGAGCGGGTCAATGTCAGCGGTGGAGGGAG
>JACNJE010000109.1:17363-67816 GCA_014382705.1 Verrucomicrobiota bacterium
ACGGGGCGGGCCGTGTGGAGTCGGAGTCGATCACCGTGACCGTGGCGCAGCCGGCAAGCATCGTGTCGCAGCCGGAAGGGGGCCAAGCGGCCTTGGGTGACGCGTTCGTGTTGACAGTGGCCGCCACGGGCACCGAGCCGTTGAGTTACCAGTGGTATCATGACGGGGAACTTATCTTTGGCGCGGGCTTGGCCAATTTGACGTTGGCCGACTTGGGCGCGGTCGACTCAGGAACGTATCAGGTTGTGATCCAGAACCTGGCCGGAACAGCCACGAGCGACACGGTGACCTTGAGCGTGGAGTCGCCGCCGGAAATCACCCAGCAACCGGCGAGCCGGGATGCAGCCGTCGGGAGCGATATCGTGCTGAACGTCTTGGCGATTGGCAGTGAGCCGCTGGCCTATCAGTGGAGCAGGGACGGCGTGGTGCTCCCGGGGGCGACCGGCGCGGAATTGACGCTCACCGGCATTGTGCCTTCCGATGCGGGCAGCTACACGGTGTCGATCAGCAACTTTGCCGGGCTGTTGGCAAGCGATGTGGCGGTGATCAATGTCATCCATCCGATCGCCATTGCCGAACAGCCCAGCGGGGGTTCCAAGGTTTTGGGCGAGACCGTCACCGTGGCTGTGGCCGTGACCGGGTCCGAGCCGATCACCTATCAATGGATGCGCAACGGAACCGTTTTGGCAGGGGCAAATGACGCTTCCATCGTGCTGGAAAACCTGTCCGCCGCAGATGCCGGTGAATACACGGTACGCGTGTCCAACCCGGCGGGTGAAGTGCTGAGTGATGTCGCCGTGGTCTCGGTGGATTCGCCGCCGGAGATGGTCGAACTTTCGGGGGATCAGTCCGCGCCGGTCGGTGGGAATGTGGAACTTGCGGTTGTGGCGGCAGGCAACGAGCCGCTGTCGTATCAGTGGGTGAAAGACGGTGTGTTGATGGAGGGAGCCACGAGCGCCAGTCTGATCCTGGCGAATTTGGACACCACCGACTCCGGTTCGTACACGGTTGTGGTCACTAATTCCGCCGGTCGCTTGGAGAGTGATCCGATTGTTGTCAGTGTCATCCAGCCGGTTTCCATCGTCCTGCAACCGGAATCGGCCACGGCGGCCATCGGGGGCAAGGCGGTGTTTGAGGTGGCGGTTACCGGATCCGCCCCGGTCAGCTACCAGTGGAAACTCAACGGGGAGTCGTTGCCCAGTCAAACGGCCGCCAAGCTGGTCATAGAGGAAGTGGCGGCTGTTGACGGTGGAACCTACACGGTCACGGCCAGCAACGCCTCGAACAGCGTGGAAAGTGACGGGGCTGAATTGACGATTCAAACGCCGCCGATCATCACGAAAATCGCCGGGAACCAGCAGGCGGCCGTCGGTGACACAGTGACCCTCTGGGTGACGGCCGTGGGGACGCCGCCGTTGAGCTACCAATGGAAACGGGAAGGCGTGGTGATTCCCGGTGGCACCGGCGCCACCCTCGAGCTGGCTGATTTGGTCAGCCTCGACGCCGGGCAGTACACGGTTGAGATCAGCAACTCTGCCGGGAGTACGGTCAGTGATCCGATCGAGGTCAGCGTGGCGGCGGCACCCCAGATCGTCAGCCAACCCGCATCAAGGAACATCGGCCTCAATGCCCGGCTAATCCTGACCGTTTCAGCCACAGGCAGCGGGCTGGGATACCAGTGGTACCGGGATGGCCAGGTCATCGAGGGTGCGATCGAGGCGGTGATGACCGTCCCGAATGCCGGGTCGGCGGACAGCGGGATTTACCATGTCACTGTGAGCAACACAGTCGGCAGCGCCACGAGTGAAACCGCCGAGGTGGTGGTGGTCGCCGCGCCGGATATTTTGGCGCAGCCGGAGGGCGGCTTCGCCCCGCTCGGCGGCGAGTTCGTGATGAGTGTCGAGGCCAAGGGGGCGGGCGAGGTGGCCTACCAGTGGCGCGTGGACGGCGTGGTCCTAGAGGGCCGGACTCAAAACGTCCTGAACCTGACTGAGTTAAAGCTCTCCGATGCGGGCGTGTACGCGGTGGAAGTTGTCAATGCAGCCGGGATCACCAAGAGTGAAGAAGCCGAGGTGCAGGTGCTGATTCCGGTGTCGGTGATTGAGCATCCGCAGGACCAGTCGGTGGTCGCCGGGAGCCTGGTGTTGTTCGAGGCCGTCATCGCCGGCTCGAACCCAATTGCGTACCAGTGGTATTTCAATGGCAATCCGGTCGAGGCGGCCATCGAGGCTTCCCTTCGGGTTGAGAACGCGAGCAACGAGCATCTGGGCGGCTATCACGTGGTCGCCAGCAACCCGGTCAGCACGGTCACCAGTGAGGCGGGCACCCTTGTGGTCAACCTGCCGCCCGCAGTGGCCAGCCATCCTGCGGGAGGCACGGTGACCAAGGGGGATGACACCACGTTCGTCGTGGAAGCCACCGGCACCGGGCCGTTCACCTACAAGTGGCAGAGGGACGGCGAGGAGATTGCCGGGGCCACCGGGCCAGTCCTGACCTTGACGAAGGTGGATGCCGGGGACGACGCCCTTTACACCGTGCTGATTGAGAATCCGTACGGAATTGTCGTCAGCGATCCAGCCGAGCTGGAGGTCATCCTGCCGGTGAGCATCACGGGTCAGCCGGTGGATACCCACGTGGCGCTGGACGGGATGCTCGCCCTCAGTGTGACGGCAACGGGTACCGGCCCGTTTGAGTATCAATGGTATCGGGGCGACGACAAGATCGAGGGCGCAGTCGAGGCCGAGATGCAGATTCCCAACATGACACGGAAGAAGGACGGGCTTTACCGGGTGGAGGTGAAGAACCTGCTTGGTGCCATGTTCAGCCGCGAGGCGGAGGTGGTGGTCGATGAGCCGGTCTCGATCACGGTGCAGCCAAGCGGGGCGACCTTGTTGCAGGGGGAGGAAGCGGTGATGTGGGTGTTGGCGAAAGGGAGCGAACCGTTGAGCTATCAATGGCAAAAAGACGGTGTTGCCTTGGAAGGCCAAACTGAAACCTCGCTGACCCTGTCCGACGCCGTGGAGGCCGACGAGGGCAATTACTCGGTGATTATCACCAACCCGGTCGGGTTCGAGGTCAGCGCCGAGGCGCTGGTGAAAGTGAACTCTCCGCCCACTATCGAGCCGATTGATCCTGTGATCGTCTCGGCGGGGGATGCCCTGCAGGTCCAGGTCGTTGCCGATGATGCTGACGGCGACATCTCTAAGCTGAGATACGTGCTTCGCAACCAGCCGGCCGGCATGAAGATTTCGCCAAGCGGCTTGGTTGAGTGGAGTGTAGGCAGCGAAGCCGAGGCCAAGGCCCACACGGTCAGCATTATCGTGATCGACCAGAGCATGCTGGCGGCCAGTGGCAAATTGACAATCCGGGTCAACGCGACACCCGGTTGGCTGGACATCGCACCGCAAACCGTGGTGGCGGGCCGGGAGCTTCTGTTCAAGCCGGTTCTCGTTGATCCGGATGACACGGAGTGGAGTTACTCCACCGGCGAACTGCCCGTGGGCGCGTCGTACGATCCCGAGCAGGGCTTCAACTGGACACCCGGCCTGGCACAGGTTGGGACTCACGAGGTGGCGTTGACCGCCACCGATTCCCATGGAGCCAGTGGCACTGCGTTGGTCAACATCGACGTGAAGGCCAACGCAGCCCCGGCGATCACGCCACTGGATCCGGTTGTCGTGTCGAGGGGCGGCCAGCTCTCGGTGCGGGTGTCCGCCGACGACCCGGACGGGGATAACGCCAACCTGAAGTACGAACTGCAGGACGCCCCGGTCGGCATGACGATCTCGGCCGAAGGCCTGATTGAGTGGACCGTGTCCGCCAATGCGCCCGGCGGCAGCCTGGAGGTTAAGGTTGTTGCGCTGGATGAATTGTCGCCCAGCCCGGCCGCCATCCTGGCCGTGACCGTCAACCTGCCGCCGGTGTTGACCGCTGTCGCCCCGCAAACCGTGCAGGCTGGCCAAGCGCTCGTGATCAAGACAAGCGCCGTCGATCCTGAGGGTGCCGAGGTCGTTTTCTCGGCCCGGGATTTGCCGGACGGGGCCGGGTTTGATGCCTCGTCCGGATTCAACTGGACGCCCACCACGGAACAACTGGGCGTTCACGAGGTGGTGTTTGCCGTGAAAGATCCGCATGGCGCGTCGGATGAAGAAACCGTGATCATCACCGTGACCCTCAAGCCGAACGCCGCACCGACCCTCGAAGCACTCGAGCCGGCCGTGGTGACCCGGGGCGACACGTTGTCCGTGCAAGTGGTTGCGGATGACCCGGACGGCGACAACGCCAAGCTGAAGTACCAGTTGCAGGATGCCCCGGCCGGGATGACCGTTTCCGGCACCGGCCTGATCGAGTGGCCAACCGGCCCGGAGACCGCCGCCGGAACCACGGAGGTGGCCGTCATCGTGGTGGATGAACTGGAGTCCCGGGCCAGCGGCACGCTTGCCGTGACGGTCAACCTGCCGCCGGTGCTGGACGCCATCGGTCCGCAGACCGTTGAGGCTGGCCAAGCGCTGGCCATCAAGCCAAGCGCGACCGATCCCAACGACACCGATCTCGTGTACACCGCCACCGATCTGCCTGCCGGGGCTGTATTCGATGCCGAAACCGGCTTCCGCTGGACTCCAGCGGAGGATCAGGTCGGGGTGCACGAGGTCACGTTTGCCGTGAGCGACCCGCACGGGGCCAAGGTGTCCGTGACGGTTGCCATCACCGTCACCAAGGCACCGGCGTTCGTGCTGCTCTCCTCGGCCACGGTGGTGGGCGAGTTCGCGGAGGAATCCGGCGCGACGCTGGATGAGGACAGCAAAACCTTCACCGTGAAACGATCCGGCGGCATGCGCTTTTACCGGCTGCGAACCACCGGCGAGGCCAAGCCGAGGATCACCTCCATCCGGCTGGAGGACGACAACGCCGTGATCGCCTACGAAGTTGGCGAAGAATAAAACGCGCTTGGCCAAGCGGCACCCTCTTCCGGCGGGAGAGGGCAGGAGAAAGCGAAGGTTCAATTGGTATGCTGGGCATATGATGAATCCAAGGTTGCAAGCTGCGCGCCACCTGCTTGGGGCCGCCCTGCTGCTTGGGCTGGCCTCGGCCGCCTTGGCCAAGCCGCCCAACATCATCCTCATCCTCACCGACGACCAGGGGTGGAACAACAGCGAGGTGCCGATGATCCCGTCGCGCACCGACACCCGCTCCGACTATTACCTCACGCCGAATTTCAAGCGGCTCGCCGACTCGGGGATGACTTTCTCGCAGGCGTACGCGCCCCACCCGGTCTGCTCGCCGTCGCGCCATTCCATCCAGTTCGGCATGACGCCGGCCAAGCTCAAGAAAACCAGCAACCGCGCTGTCAACTACCCGGAGCCGTTCCCCGTCCGCTCCCTCCCGCAGGTGCTCAAGTCGATCGATCCCGCGTACCGCGCGGCGCACTTCGGCAAGTGGCATATGCACCGCCATCCCGCCGAGCTGGGCTACGACGCCTCCGACGGCCGCACCGGCAACCACACTGCGCGGCAGTTGACCACAGACCAGACCAAGCATTTTCCGCACGACGACCCCAAGCGCTCCGTCTCCCTCACCGACAACGCCGTGCAGTTCGTCCGGCACCAGGCCCACGCCGGCGCGCCGTTTTACCTGCAGGTGTCGCACTACGCCATCCACCTCTCGGCTGAGGCCAAGCCGGCCACGCTGGCCAAGCACAAGGCCCGCACGCCGGGCAAGGTGCACACTGCCTACTGGTACGCGGCGATGATTGACGATCTCGACCACGCCGTGGGCCGCATTCTTGACGTGCTCGACGAACTCAAGCTCACCGACAGCACCTACGTGTTCCTCACCTCCGACAATGGCGGCACCGCGAGGCAGTATCCGCACTTCAACAAGCCGCTCCGCGCCGGCAAGGGCACCTATTACGAGGGCGGCCTGCGCGTGCCGTTCTTCGCCGCCGGCCCCGGCATCAAGGCGGGCACCTACTCGGCCGTGCCGGTCGTCGGCTACGATTTTCTCGCGACCTTCGCCGACCTGGCCGGTTCGCCGGAGAAACTGCGGGAGGGACGAGTTCCACCTCGTCCCCAATCCTTGGCCGGATCGGCAGCGGGATTACCCGAAGGCATCGAGGGCGGTTCCATAAAACAAGTTTTGCTCAACGGCGGTGAGGGCGTCGTTCGCCGGCCCCGGCCCGGGCTTTATTTTTATCGGCCGCTCGACTCGGTGCTGATTCGGGACGGCCACAAGCTCCGCCGCACACACCGCACCGGGGGGATTGAGCTTTACGATCTCTCCGGGGATCTCTCCGAGACCGCCAACCTCGCCGCCGCCGCCCCCCACTTGGCCAAGCGCATGCAAGTCGCGCTCGAGGAGTGGATCGAGGAGATCGACGCCACCACCCCGTCGCCGCTCGATCGCCGGGTTCGTCGCCGGCCTTAGCGCATCGGCACGGCCGCGCCCGGCTTGAGGGCGCGCTTTGGCATCTCCGCGAGCGTGTCGAAGGTGCGCATCGTGTCCACCATCTCGATGGTGTTACGGCTCTCGTCGAACGTGCCGCTCTTTGTGTCCAGCACGCCGCCCGCGTCGAGGCCGAGGTGCTTGACCATGAACGGATACATTGCCTGCCGCTTCGAGGCCTGATAGCCGTGTCCTTCGTCGGCAAAGTGCGTGTTCTCCGCCTTGGCCTCCGCGCCGTAGTATTTGTAGATCGACCGGATGAACGGGTACTCGACCTCCGGCGTGTTTTTCGTCCAGTCGCCCCCGACGGAGATGAGCTTGAGCGGGCGCGGCGCGGCCAGCGCGGCAAACTCCGCGTTGTTCGTCTCCAGCTTGGGCGTCTTGTGGATCGGCATGCCGCTCTCGCAATTGCAGCCTCCGAAGAAATTCGCCGACACCATCACCACCGGAACGCTCACCGTCACGCGCTCGTCCACCATCGTCAGCAGAAATGTCTGCGTGCCGCCGCCGGAACAGCCGGTGACACCGATGCGCTTGGAATCCACCTGCGGAAGGGTCTCGAGAAAATCCACTGCGCGGATGCTGCTCCACGTTTGCAGAGTGAGAGCCTGTGAATGGTTATGATCCCAGCCGAGATGCTTCGAGTCGCCAAAGCCGATCATGTCGTACGAGAACACCACCGCTCCCATTCGCGCGAGCGTGGCGCAGCGGTGTTGCTGGTCGGGCCGCTGCCGTCCGCCCTCCGGCCCCCGGTAGTGGCCGTGCGGACAAAGCACGCCGGGCCTTTTTCCCTTATGCCCAAGCGGCCGGTACAGGTTGCCGTAGACGAAAAAACCGGGCCGCGCCTCGAAGGCCGCCGACTCCACCGTGTAGCCGTCGTACCGACGCTTGTTCTTGATGAGCGGGTTGAGCGGCGTGCGCTTGGGCAGCGGGTCGAGCTTGGCTCCGGTCAGGAACTGCTGCCGCACCGCTGCGGCGCGCGTCTTCCACTCGGCGAGGTTCGAGTGCGTCGCGGCCATGCGCTTGAGCTGCGCCACCGCCTCGGCCTCGGAGTGGTAGTTGCCCTGGCAGAGGGTTGGCTTGTCGTTGGATTCCGCTTGGCCAAATGGCGCAGCGATACAAAGGAAAAATAACAGGCGTTTCACGCCGCGACAGTTGCAGATCACTCCGACGCCCGCAATCCAAAATCCTCGCTTGGCCAAGCGGTCAATCGTTGAGGTTTCCGGTATTCCGGGCGTTGCGCCCGAACATCGGCCAAGGCGAATTCGCCGGGCCGCTCGCATCGGTTCCGACGCAATACAGTTTTTTGTCCAATGCGCCGAAGAAGAGAGTGCCGCTCGCGTTCATCACGATTCCCCCCTCGATGCCATGGATCATCATGCCCCCTCCACCGGTTGGAATCTCCCAGAGTTTCACGCCGTCCTTGCCATCAAATGCGTATAGCTTGGCGGCGTCTTCATTTATGCTAGTGGCCCCAATATAGATTTTGCCATTATCTCCCACGATGGGCGTTCCGTTGAATTGTGTGAACGAGAGCATGCCCAAACTGAAAGACCATTTCCTCTTTCCGGTTTGGCCGTCGAGCGCAACGAGTCCATTTGATCCGACCCCAACGTAAAGGATGCCATCGGGGCCAATCACCGGAGAGGAATCGACTTCGGAACCGGCGTTATACTCCCAAACTTTGTTCCCAGTTTTCCCATCTAGGGCGTAAACTTTTTCGTCTTCGGATCCAAAGTAAACGATGCCACCTTTTCCGATGGCGGGAGAGGAATTGATGCCTGGAAAAATGGTGCCTTCGCCCGTTTTGAACTCCCATTTCTTTTGCCCACTTTTACCGTCGAGGGCATAAAAAACCGCATCGCCGCCGCCGAAAAATACGATCCCATCTGAACTGACAGCCGGACTGGACTTAATTCCGTCAACACCTTCAACCTCGCCAATTTCAAATTCCCATTTGAGTTTTCCGTTTTTTGAATCCACCGCAACCAGCTTGTACTCTACCCCCAAATCGGAGTAGCCCACATACAACAGTCCGTTTGGCCCTATCGCCGGAGAGGTGGAATATTTTGCTCCAAAATCAAACTCTCCTCCACCTTCCGTTTCCCATAACTTGGTTCCCGTTTTTCCATCGATCGCGAACAACTTTTTAGAGGAGAAAAACACAACACCGTTCTTATCCAAAGCTGGAGCACCGTTGATGGGGTTGCCGGCATCGAACTCCCAAATTTTCTCTCCACTCGATTCAGCCACGGCATATAATTTCCCGTCATTGGCCACAACATATACGACCCCGTTGCCGCCAATCGCCGGAGACGTGTCAATGCCTGCGGTCATCTTCCCCATTGGGCCTTCGCCCGTCTCGAACGTCCATGCGACTTTACCTGCGGGCGGTTTGAATTTCAAAACCGGCAGGCCTCCCGAAAACATAAAGACAACTCCGGCGATCAGCAGAATGGCAATCCCTCCGGCAATGGCGAAAACGGTAGTCTTGTTCGTCTTAGCGGATTGGGGTGCTTTGCGAGGCGTCGCCGGGTTCTGCGCTTGGCCTGACACGGGAGCTGCTGCCGCTTGAGGCTGTTGCAAAGGAGGTGCGACCACTTGCGGTGTGGGCTTGGCAAATGGAATGGACAGGTTCGTGTTGCAGGACGGGCACGGTAGCGTCTGGCCGAAGACTTCCTCCGGTGCATCCAAGCATTGACTACATTTCGGGCAAGTAATTTTCATTATAAATCTGTTTTTTAATGATTATCTTCTACCTGCCGCCACGGTCTATAATCATCTCAGCCACTTCAGGCATTGTTAATGATACATCCAAGGCGGTACTCCCATGAATATTTTTGATATTCAAATTAGCCCCTTTTTCGATCAGCAGAATTGCGATTTCTTTATTACCAAAGGTGACAGCTTGGTGTAAAGGGGTGTTGCCGTAAATGTTCGTTGTATTGATATCCGCCCCCTTGTTAATCAGTAACAAAGCGAGTGATTTTTCACTGACAACATGCATTGCTGTATCGCCGTCTTCGTCTGTCATTCGGATATCCGCACCGTTATCGAGCATTTTTAAAACAGCGGCTTTATCACTATATGAAATCGCGCCGATAATATCCTTATAGACGAAAAACCACGGGCCGGTGCTGATGCGGATGATCGAAGTGATGATAACAATGGGCAAGACAATCTTCATCCACAGCGGCACCACAGGTTTCCTCTTTTCTGGTGCAGGCTTGGGGTCGACAGATGCCGCCGCAGTCGCCACGGGCTCCGGCTCCGGTGCGGCCGGTAGTTGCGCGACGGCAGTCGCTTCACTGTCGATAAACGGCATCGTGATGTCCGCCGAGCAAGACGGACATTGGATCATTTGACCGAGGTGTTCCTCAGATAGTTCCAGGTGTTGCTGGCAGCCGGGACACGATATTTTTACGTCTGACATGGCAATATTTGGATTGAATCGATTTAACGACACTTCAGTTGAAGTCGAGAAAGTTTGCATAAGTAATGAAATAAATCAAGTAAAATAAAAAATTAAATATACACGTTCTATAAAACAGTCGTTTGCTGACAGGTTCGCCTATTCGTTCGGTTAATCGGGTTAACTGCTGAGGTGTCGCTTGGCCAAGGTTATGGTCGCCATTGGCTGAATGGATTCTTTTGGCTAACAAAGGGGCAAGTGCACGGTTCAACTCCAACGACGGGGCAGCGATTTGATCGGCGACAGTTTTTACTGAAAGCCGCCGGCGGGCTTGGCGGCGCGGCTTTGGCGGGCCTGATGCAGCAGGAGGCGCGGGCTGCACGACCGGGCGCGGACGATCCGCTCGCACCGTGATGGCCGCACTTCGATCGACGGGTCGAGCCACATGGACGCCGTAACTCAAAAATAGGTGTTACCGAAGGAGGAGGCGAACCGGGGGTTCGTTGACTCTAAAAGGGGTTACCCAATGGCCCCCATTTGAGAACGAAGGAAGCCGGCCGAATCCACGCGGCCTGCGCCTCCCTCGCTCCCGTTTCTGGGGAGGCTTTTTCTCTCTCCTGACGCGCCGTTTGTCAAGACGCCGTCCAGCCTATCAAAGCTCTTTTAAAATGTCCTCATTTGGACTCGCTTAAAATGTCCTCATGGCTGGGGGCGGCGGTAGCCGCCTTTGCAGGCATGAAGGCATTAACGATGAGTCAAAATGAGGACATTTTCATAGAGTTATGACAGGGGAAATACCCGGCATTGCCTGAAACGAATCTTTGGGCTAACAAGGGCGCAAGTGAGCAGGTCAACTCCAACGGTGCCGCTTGGCCAAGCGCACTTCCCGCAGCGCCACGATCGACGGCAGTTTTTGCTCAAGGCGGGCGGCGGTGTCGGCGGCTTGGCCTTGGCTGGTTTGCTGCAACAGGAGGCACAGGCGGCGCAGCCAAGCGCAGGCAACCCGTTGGCATCCCGGAACCCTCACTTCGCGCCCAAGGCCAAGCGCGTTATCTGGCTGTTTATGCACGGCGGGCCAAGCCACATGGACCTGTTCGACCCCAAGCCGGACTTGGCCAAGTACGCCGGCCAACCGTTGCCGGGCAGTTTCGGCGAGGTGATGACCCGCCGCAAAGTCGCGAAGAATCCCCTGCTTGGCCCGGTCAAACCGTTTCGGCCGCACGGCCAATCGGGGCTCGAGATCAGCGAGTTTCTCCCGCACACGGCCCGGCATGCGGACGACCTCTGTGTGCTGCGCAGTTGCCACGGCGACAGCGTCAACCATCCGCAGTCGGTTTACCAAATGAATACCGGCTCGATCCTGATGGGCAAACCGAGCCTCGGCGCCTGGGTGGCTTACGGTCTGGGAACGGAGAATCGCGACATGCCGGCGTTTGTCGTGCTGCCGGATCCGGGCGGCGGATTGAAGGGCGGCCCTCCGGCCTGGGGCAGCGGGTTTCTCCCGGGCAGTTTTCAGGGCACGACGCTGCGGCCCGGGGCCAATCCCATATTGAATTTAAAACCGCCGCCCGGCATCAGCGGGCGCAGCCAGCGCCAGATGCTCGACCTCATCGGCGAGCTGAATCGCGACCACTTGGCGGCGCGGGATTTCGACGATCGACTCGCCGCCCGCGTGAATGCCTACGAGTTGGCATTCCGTATGCAGTCGGCCGCGCCGGATATTGTGGACATCTCCCGCGAAACTGAAGCCACGCGACGCCTCTACGGCATCGGCCAAAAAGAGACGACCGAGTTCGGCACGCGCTGCCTGCTGGCGCGCCGGATGATCGAGAAGGGCGTCCGCTTCGTGCAGCTCTACTCCGGCGACACCGGTGGCTGGGATGCCCACTCCAACGTCCTCGACAATCACACAAAATATTGCCGGCGCACCGACCTGCCGATCGCCGGGTTGTTGACCGACCTGAAGGCGCGCGGGCTGCTCAACGACACACTCGTCATCTGGGGCGGCGAGTTTGGCCGCATGCCGATGAGCGAACAGGGCACCGGCCGCGATCACAATCCGTGGGGCTACTCTGTCTGGATGACGGGAGCCGGCGTGCGCGGCGGCATGGCCTATGGCGCGACTGATCCGGTGGGGCTGCGCGCGGAACAAAACAAGGTGCACGTTCACGACCTGCACGCGACCATCCTGCACGCGCTCGGCATCCAACACGAGCACCTCACCTACTTTCACAACGGCCGGGACGAACGCCTCACCGACGTCGGCGGCCGCGTGGTGACGGAGATCTTTGCGTGATGCGCTCGGTTGGGTCGATCCTCCTGCTGACCGGGTTGGCGCTTGGCCAAGCGGAGGAAACGGTTCCCATCGTCGAGCGCCCGATCACGCGGAAAGATCGAGACCACTGGGCATGGCGTCCGCTTGGCCAAGCGGCGATTCCGCAGGCACCACAGGCCAAGCGCTTGGCCAACCCGGTCGACCACTTCATCGCCGCCCGGCTGCAACCGCACCAACTCAGCCTCGCTCCGAAGGCCGATCGCCGGACATTGATGCGCCGACTGCACTTCGACCTGCTCGGCCTGCCACCAAGCGCGGAGGCTGTTGCCGCGTTTGAGACGGATCAACGACCCGACGCCTATGAACGGCGGCTCGACACCCTGCTCGCTTCTCCGGCCTATGGCGAACGCTGGGCACAGCACTGGCTCGACCTCGCGCGCTTCGCCGAGACGGACGGCTTCGAGCACGACAAGGTGCGCCCCAACGCATGGCGCTATCGCGACTGGCTCATCGCCGCGCTCAACGCCGACCTGCCGTACGACCGGTTTGTGCTGCATCAACTCGCCGGCGACACCGTCTCCGCCGAGGCGGCGTTGGCCACCGGCTTTTTGCTCGCCGGACAGGACATGCCGGACATCAATCTCAACGCCGAGCGCCGGCACATGGTGCTCAACGAGATGACCGCCACGGTCGGCTCGGTGTTCCTCGGGCTGAGCATCGGCTGCGCACAGTGCCACGACCACAAGGCCGACCCGATCAGTCAGGCCGATTTTTACCGGCTACGCGCTTTTTTCGAGAGCGGCCTCACGTTCAAGGAACAGGAATTGGGCAAAAACAAGGTCAAGGGCCGCGTGATGGCGGCGAGCAGCAAACCGACGCCAACGAAACTTGCGGTTCGCGGAGACTTTCGCCGCCCGGGGCCAACTGTCCGTCCGGCCATTCCGCGCATCGCACTCGGCACAGCACCGGCCGAGTCAGCCACCGACCGCGCCGGGCTGGCCCGATGGATGACTGGTCGATCGAACCCGCTTTTCCAACGCTCGATCGCCAACCGGCTTTGGCAGTTTCACTTCGGCCAACCGCTGGTGGCGACGCCGAACGACTTCGGCAATACCGGCGAGCGCCCCACCCATCCGCAGTTGCTCGATTGGTTGGCGGCCGAACTGCCCAAGCGCGGCTGGAGCCTCAAGTCGATGCACCGGCTGCTGCTCACATCGGCCACGTACCGACAGGCCAGCCGCGGTGCCGGTGAGTCGTGGGAAAAACGTTTGGCTGCCGATCCCGCAAACCGATTGCTCTCCCGGATGAACCGGCGGCGCCTCGACGGCGAAACGCTGCGCGACACGATGCTCGCCGTGAGCGGCCAAACCACCCAACGCGCCGGTGGCCCCGGTGTCCGCCCGCCGCTCCCACGCGAGATCACCAGCACGCTGTTGAACAACCAGTGGCCGGTCAGCAAATCCGCTGAGGATCACCACCGCCGAAGTGTTTACCTGTTCGCCCGCCGAAACCTCCGTTACCCGCTGTTCGAGCTGTTCGATCGGCCGGACGGCACGGTGTCCTGCGCGCGCCGAAAGGAATCGACCACCGCGCCGCAGTCGCTGATATTGCTGAACTCAGAATTTTCCCTCGCCAGTGCAAGGGCCTTGGCTAAGCGTTTGGCCAAGCTGGATCAGCCCACAGCCGTTCACGAACTGTACAGCCGTTTGTTTCAGCGGCGGCTGAGCGAGAGCGACCTGCGCTTGGCGAAGCGATTCCTAGTTGAACAAAAACCGAACGGCATCGATCCAATAGCCCGGCTTGCCTTAGCGTTGTTAAATCTCAACGAATTCCTATTTCTGGATTAACATCGGGGTGCTTAAATCCGGCATGTCAGCGTTGTTGGCAGGGCCTTTTTTGCGTATTTTCTCTTCTTTCAAGAGTATGAAAAACTGGATTCCTTACATCATTGTTGCATCTTCCACGGTTTGGGGAGGTCAGGCTGCTGAGAAGCCCAACATCGTGCTGATCATGGCGGACGACATGGGCTACGAGGCCTTGTCGGCCAACGGCAGCGAGTCCTGCAAGTCGCCCAATCTCGACAAACTTGCCGCGAAAGGCGTCCGCTTCACCAACTGTTTTTCCAACCCCATTTGCACACCGTCGCGTGTGAAGCTCATGACGGGCCAGTACAATGTCCGAAACTACGTGAAGTTCGGCTGGCTGGACCGTGAGCAGACGACCTTCGCTCATCAGCTCAAGGCTGCCGGTTATGCGACCGCCATCGCCGGCAAGTGGCAACTCGGAAAGGACAAGGATTCACCGCAGCATTTCGGCTTCGAGCAATCCTGCCTCTGGCAACACACCCGCAGTGGCCGCTCCAACGAGGGTGGCAAAAAAATCGACCGACGCTTCGTCAATCCTCAACTGGAAATCAACGGTCTTGAGAAGGATTTTACCAACGGTGAATATGGCCCGCAGGTCTGTACCGACTTCCTTTGTGACTTCATTGACCAAAACAAGAAGAAGCCCTTCCTCGTTTACTATCCGATGATTCTCACCCACTGTCCCTTCGACCCCACGCCGGATTCCACCGACTGGGATCCCAAGCGGCTTGGCTCCACCACCTACAAGGGCGATCGCAACGATCCGCAACGCCACTTCCGCGACATGGTCGCCTACGCCGACAAGGCCGTCGGACAGATCGTGGCGCAGTTGGAAAAGTCCGGCGTGCGAGATAACACCTTGATTATATTCACGGGGGACAACGGCACGGACACGCCGATCGTCACCCCATGGAACGGCACCCAGGTCGTGGGAGGCAAGGGCACCATGAGCGACACCGGCACGCGAGTACCGCTCATCGTCAACTGGCCGGCCGGCATCCAAAAGCCCGGGCGCGTGGTCGATGATCTGGTCGAGTTCACCGACATATTTCCGACCCTCAGCGATGTTACCGGCGCCAAGCTCCCCAAGGATCATCCCGCCGATGGCACCAGCATCTTCCCCGTGCTGCAGAACAAAGCCGATACCCGCAAGAAGGATTGGATTTACATCTGGTATCGCAAGCAGGTCATGGTTCGTGACAAGCGGTACTCCCTGTTGGCTAATCAAGATGGTAGCCGTGCCGCTTTGACCCGCTATCGTGGTCCCTTCGACGGCAAACAGTTGAAGGACAACGAACTCACCAAATCCGAACGCGCCCTGAAGGAACAGTTTGAGGCCACGATCGCCGGCTTGGCCAAGACCCGCCTCTCCACCGCGAGCAAAGAAGGCCGTATCCAAGGGTTGAAGAACAAGAACAACCGATAAATCCGAATGTTCCGAGTTTTTATGTTGCTGCTGGTCGGGGTGGCGCTTGGCTTGGGGCAGGCAGTTGCCGCTGATCCCTATAGCGGGCCGGACTTCAACGCATTGGTGCGTAAGGTTGACCCGCTCACGCCTGCGGAGAGCTTGAAGGCTTTTGCCGTTGCCGACGGCTTCGAGATGGAACTGGTCGCCGCCAGCCCGGACATCGGCCAGCCGATGAACCTCGCATTCGATGAGCGCGGGCGGTTGTGGGTCACGAGCACGCTGGAATATCCGTACGCCGCGCCGCTTGGCCAAGCCGGCCGCGACACGATCAAGATTCTCGAAGACTCCAACGGCGACGGCGTGTACGACACAATCAGCCTGTTTGCCGGCGGCCTTAACATCCCCACCGGGATTTATCCTTACAGGGACGGCGTGATCGCGTGGAGCATTCCCAACATCTGGTTTCTGCGCGACACCGACGGCGACGGCCGGGCTGACACGCGCGAGAAACTGTATGGGCCGCTGGGCTACGAGCGGGACACGCACGGCATGCATTCATCGTTCACGCGCGGGCTCGACGGCTGGCTGCACCTCACGCACGGCTTCAACAACACGACCACCGTCCGCGCCGCTGACGGCACGAGCATCACGATGCACTCCGGCAACACGTATCGCGTTCAACTGGACGGCTCAAGCGTGCAGCAGTTCACCTTCGGTCAGGTGAATCCGTTCGGCATGTGCCTCGACTCGTTCGGCAACTTTTACACGGCGGACTGCCACAGCTCGCCGATTTATCAGCTCATCCGCGATGCCTATTACCCGAGCTTCGGCAAGCCGCACGACGGCATGGGTTTTGCGCCGCTGGTCATCCGGCACAACCACGACTCCACCGGCCTGTGCGGCATTGTGTTCAACCAGTCCACCCACTGGCCGGAGGAATTTCACGACAACATTTTCATCGGCAACGTGATCACCAGCCGGGTGAACCGAGACAAGATCAACTGGCACGGCAGCAGCCCCAAGGGCGTCGAGAGGCCGGATCTGATCCGCACGGCCGACCCGTGGTTTCGCCCGGTCGACCTGCAGTTTGGCCCGGACGGCGCGCTGTACATCGCCGATTTTTACAACCGCATCATCGGCCACTACGAGGTGCGGCTCGACCATCCCGGGCGCGACCGCGAGATGGGCCGCATTTGGCGCTTGGTTTACGGCGGCCCACAGGGCGAGCGCTTGGCCAAGCCGGTCAACCTGCCCGCCGCGCCGCTTGACCGGGCGATCGCTGAGCTCGCCAGCCCGCTGCTGGCCCGGCGGATGACCGCCACCGACTACCTCGCCGATGACATCGGCCAACCCGCCGCCAACCCGCTTGGCCAAGCGATGGCCAAGGCCGATGCCAAGCCGGAGTTGAAGGCGCACGGCGCGTGGGTGCTCTACCGCCTTGGCCAACTGGACGAGGCCACCCAGTTGCGCTTGGCCAGCGACGAGGCGGAATTGGTCCGGGTGCATGCCCGCCGCATCGCCGCTGCGCAAAAAAACTGGTCGCCGCCCATTTCGGAAATGGTGCTCACCGGCCTGCGCGACGACTCGCCGCAAGTCCGCCGCGCCGCCGCCGATGCCGTCGCGCGCCGTTCGCGTGCCGAACACGTCCGCCCGCTGCTGGCCGCGCTGCGCCAACTGCCGACGACCGACGAGCATCTGCGCCACGCGCTGCGGATCGCGCTGCGCAACAATCTCCGCGCCGTCGACGATCCGGCCGGGTTTGCCGACCTCAAGAATAATCCCGCCGATCTTCGCGAGTTGATGAGCGTGGCGCTCGGGGTCAACTCGCCGTTTGCCGGCTCGCTGCTGTTGGCCAGCCTGGATGATGCCAAGCTTGGCCGCGGGCAATTGACCGATTACCTCCGGCACATCGCCCGCAACGCGCCACTGGAGGGGCTCGATCAACTGGCCGCCGTGGTGCAAAAACGATTTCCCGGCAACCTCGATTTTCAGGCGGAACTGCTGCTCGCCATCAATGAGGGCATCGTGCAGCGTGGCATCGTTCCCGGGCCGGGCTTGATCGATTGGGCGGGAAACCTGGTTGCCGAGTTGCTCGCCGCCGCCGGGGCGGTCGAGCTGCACTGGGTCGCCGAGCCGGCCAACGGCGTGCCGCCGTCCGACATCCCGTGGATCGTGCAGACGCGCAGTGTTCCGGGCAGGACACCCAACTGGAAAAACCACCCGCACCCCAAGCACCCAACCGACAGCCCGTGGATCCCGCAACGACGCGACTCGAGCGACGGTGTTACCGGCGTTCGCTACATCACCAGCCTGCTGCCCGGCGGCGAGTCGCTCACCGGCGTGCTGCGCTCGGTGCCGTTCGCGATGCCGGACGAGCTGACGTTTTTCGTCAATGGCCACCGCGGCTTCCCCAACGATCCCGCCCATGAGAAGAACTTCGTGCGTCTTGTCGATGCCGGGATCGGCGACGAGCTGCGCCGCGTCTACCCGCCGCGCCACGACACCGGCGTGCCGGTGCGCTGGAAACTTGACCAGCCCCGCGAAGTGTATCTCGAGGTCGTGGATGGCGACACCGGCGCGGCCTTTGCCTGGCTCGGCGTGGCACGTTTCAATATCGGTTTGGAGATGTTTCAGGAGGCCGTGTTTCTCAGCAGCGCCGCCCCGGATGGCGACCGGCTGACCGGCGTGCTGCGTTCGCGGGAGTTTGTCGTGCCGCAGCAGCTGCACTTCCTGCTGGCCGGACACAGCGGCCGGTCGGGCCAAGTGGGGAACCGGAAAAAATACGTGCAACTCGTCGAGGCCGGGAGCGGCCGAATCCTGCAAAAAACCGGGTGCTCCAGCGGTGTGACTGCGGAGGAGGTTGTTTGGGACTTGTCGGCGTTCGCGGGTCGGCGGGCACGGTTCGAGATTGTCGATCGTGACACTGCGGGAAGGCTTGCCTGGGTGGCGGCGGGTGGATTTGATCCGGACATCGCCCCGCTGCCCGCGATTGCGCCACGCGCCTTGGCCAAGCGCCGGATCGCCGCCGCGCAGATCGCCCGCGATTTGAAATTGACGCCGGTACCCGATGCCGTCACGGGTTTGGCCACCGATCCGTTCGCCGCACCGACGGTGAGGGAAGTGGCGGCAGCAGCCGTCCTTGGCCAAGGCGATGAAGCCCAGCGAGCCACCGTCGCCGCGCTCATCGAGGACGGTGGCCAGCCGGAGTCGCTGCGCCTGGCCGTGGCCAACGGCGGGGCGCATTTGGCGGCCGTTCGTATTCACTTGGCCAAGGCGCTTGGCCAAGCGCCGGCCGATCTTCAACGGCAGTTTGCCCGTGCGCTGGCTAGGAATCAGCACGGGGCCAAGGCGCTGCTCGGCGCGGTGGAAAGCGGGTTGGCACCGGCCGGGCTGCTGCTGGATCCGCAGATAAAAGGCAGTTTCCCGAAGGCCGCCGCCAAGCGAGCGGTCGCACTTGCCACCGATCTGCCGAAGCCGAACGCCGATCGCGAACGGCTTATCGCCGAGCGCGTGGCAGCGTATCGCGAGACGGGCGGCGACGCGGCGGCCGGCCGGGCGACGTTCGCCACCTACTGCGCGGTCTGCCACCAAAAGGGCGGGGAGGGTGGAGACATCGGCCCGCAACTCGACGGCGCCGGCAACCGGGGCGTCGAGCGGTTGGTGGAGGACATCCTCGACCCAAACCGCAACGTCGATGTGGCGTTCCGCTACTCGATCGTGAAACTGAAAAACGGGCAGACCGTGCTTGGCCTCAAGCGGCGCGAAGTCGGCGAGTCGATCGTGTTCGCCGACCTGGCCGGCGCGGAGAGCAGCATCGCGAAGGCTGACATCGCGTCACGCGAACAAACCACGCACTCCCTCATGCCGGAGCCGCTTGGCCAAGCCATCCCCCCCGCCGACTTCAGCGACATGCTGGAATACCTGCTGGCGAAGTAAACCGGATTTTTTTAAACCGCGAATGGACGCCAATTGACGCGAAGTTTTTTTCGTCCGCAGATGTCGTGGATGAGCGCAGATGGGTTTCGTTTTTTAATCTGCGGATCACTCCCTGTTCGGCTTTCTTTTAAACCGCGAAAATCACAATGTCATTTTTGCCGGGCGGTGAACTCGGTATTTCTGTTTGACGGAAATAGTGATGCCTGTCAAGGTGTGGGCCGGTGATTGATGGATTCAGGTGCAGGGAAACCGAACGGATTTGGAATGAGCAACGTTCGAGACGGCTGCCCCAGAGAATACAGCAGAAGGCGTTGGACAAATTGCAGCTTTTGGATGCAGCGGCCACGCTGGATGATCTGCGGGTGCCGCCAGGGAACCGGCTTGAGGCGTTAAAGGGCGATCGCGTTGGCCAGCACTCGATACGCATCAATGACCAATATCGCATCTGTTTCAATTGGCGCGAGGGTCGGGCGGAGCGGGTGGAGATTGTGGATTACCATTAGGATAGGCAAATGAATAAGCTGAAGTTATCACATCCGGGGCGGCTCCTGTTGCGGGAGTTCATCAAGCCGTTTGGGTTGACGCAGTATCGCGTGGCCAAGGACGCGGGCATTGCCCATTCGTCGATGACGGCGCTGGTGAAGGGGCAGCGGGCCATCACGGTGGAGACGGCGATGCGGCTGGGGCTGTACTTTGGCACGACCCCGGAGTTTTGGCTCAACCTACAAGCGCGCTACGACCTGCGGCGCGCGCAGAAGGAACGGTTGCCGAAGTTGGTGCGCGAGGTGCAGCCGTTGGCCTTGGCTTAAAAACCGCGAATGGACGCCAACTGACGCGAAGTTTTTTTCGTCCGCAGATGAGCGCAGATAGGATTTACCACGAAAGGTACGAAGGGAAAGAATCCCAACGGGGTTATTCGCTCATCTAGTTTTCTCTTTTGAATATGCGGCAATCTGCGTGATCTGCGGATCGTTTTTCAACTGCTCACCGCTCACTTTTTTGAAAGTCGAGGCCGGTGATTTGGGTGTAGGCTTCGATGTATTTCTCGCTGGTTTTTTGGACGATGTCCTCGGGGAGGGCGGGGCCGGGCGGGGTTTTGTCCCAGTCGAGGGTCTCGAGGTAGTCGCGGACGAATTGCTTGTCGAAGCTGGGCTGGCTTTTGCCGGGGGCGTAAAGGTCGGCCGGCCAGAACCGGGAGGAGTCGGGCGTGAGCACTTCGTCGATGAGGATGAGTTCGCCGTCGAAAATGCCGAACTCAAACTTGGTGTCGGCGATGATGATGTCGCGCCCAGCGGCGTGGTCGCGGCCGCGTTTGTACAGCTCGATGCTGAGTTCTCGGGCCTGCTCGGCGATGTCGCTGCCGACGATTTCGACGGCTTTCTCGAAGCTGATGTTTTCGTCGTGGCCCTCTTCGGCCTTGGTGGCGGGGGTGAAAATCGGCTCGGGCAGTTTGGAGGAGTTGTCGAGGCCATCCGGCAAGGGGATGCCGCAGACGGTTTTTTGTTTTTGGTATTCCTTCCAGCCGGAGCCGGCGAGGTAGCCGCGGACGACGCACTCGATGGCGAGCGGCTGGGCCTTTTTCACAACCATGGCGCGTCGGCCGATCTGGTCGGCGTAGTCGCGGACGGCCTCCGGCAGCGGCTCGTCGGCACCGGCGAGGAGGTGGTTGGGGACGATGTCGGTGAATCTGTTGAACCAGTAGTGCGAGAACATTGTGAGCACTTCGCCCTTGCGCGGGATGCCGTTGGGCATGACGACGTCGTAGGCGCTGATGCGGTCGCTGGCGAGCATGAGGAGGCTGTCGCCGAGGTCGAACATTTCGCGGACTTTGCCGCTGCGAACCTTGGGGATGCCGGGGAGATCGAGTTGGAGCAGGGTGTTGCCTGACATGGGCGCGGATGATGCCGGTAACCGACTGCTTTTCAAGTCGATGTTATTCACAACCGGTGCGGCGGATGCACTTGGCCAAGCGGGGTCAGGCTTGGGCGGCGACGGGCGGCGGTTCCGGCTCGAAGGCGATCCGCTTGGCGTCACCCCAGAGGCCCTCGAGGTCGTAGAGTTCGCGGAACGTGTCGTTCATCACGTGGACGAGGACGTCGATGAAATCGAGCACGACCCACGGGGTCACCCGTGCGCCCTCGGTGGAGAAGGGGCGGACGTTGTGGTCGAGGCGCAGTTTCTCGGTGATCTCATCGACGATGGCGCGAAGGTGCGGTTCGTTGGAGCCGGTGACGATGACAAAGTAGTCGGCCACGGAGGAGAGTTCCCGGAGATCCAGCAGGGTGATGTTCTCGGCTTTTTTGTCGTCGGCAAGCCGGGCGCAGGCGAGGGCGAGCTCTTGGGATTCCATAAACGCAGGATGGCGGAGCCAAGCGCTTGGCCAAGCGTCGCCACACGGACGAAGGCTAAACCAACGCCGGTTTTTGTAAACTGCAAATTGGCCAAGCGGCATCGCCGCCGGGCATCTCAGGTTTCAGTTGCCCCCGGCTTTCAGTTCCTCGGCTGTTTTGCCGCCGTGTTGGCGGAGAAGCTCGACGATGTTCCCACTCAGCGTGACGTCCAGCGGTGTGTTGCCCCATTTGTCGCGGGTGTTGGGGTCGGCACCGTTTTCGAGCAGGAACTGGACGGTGTCTTTTTGATCGTTGTTTGAGGCCCGGTACATGGCGGTCAACCCCTCCTTGTCCGGCATCTCGATGTCCAACCCGTCGGCCAGCAGTTGCTTGATGACGTCGATCCGGCCGTTCCTCGCGGCCTCCCAGTTGCCCTGTTTCACCGCCTCCCACTTGGTCGGTGCGGCTTCCGGGGCAGCAACAGGTTCGATGGGTTCCGGTTCCGGTTGCGGTGCCGGCGGCGGGGTGGCGGGCTTGGCGGGAGCCGGAGCCGGAGACGGTTGCGCCTCGGTGGCCGGTTTTGGCGGGGCCAGTTTGAGGGCGGTTGATTCGGCGGCTTGGTCGGGCTTGGTCGTTTCCTCGACAGGTTGCGCGCCGCACCCTGCGATCAGTACCGCCGCGGCGGTTGTGGCAATGGTGGTTTTCACGGCGCGGCTACGATTGTCCCATCGTGGGCCGGCATCAAGTTGTTTTTGCCGTGGAGATGCGAAGGAGGGCCAAGCGGGGTCAGTTGATTTCATCCGGCTCGACGGCGCGGTGTTCTGCGGCGCTGCGGTAGGCGGCCTCGACCAGAGCCATGGTCTTGAGGTTGTCGCGTCCCCCGATGACCGGTTCTTCGCCGGTCTCGAGGGCGATCAGCAACTGGGCCATGGTGCCGATGAAGGCATCAGGAAACCAACTCTCCGGCCAGGTCGGCGAGTGAAAACCGGAGTCGCCCTTGGCTGCGTAGGTGATTGTCGACGGCGTGGTGTAAGGGTCCCGACACCAGCCGATGTTGCCCTTGGCCAAGCCGTCGAGCCCCTCGATGCGCCACTCGATACCGATGTCGGCCGGGGCACCTTCGCGCGCGGGGCCGGTCCACGTGTCGTCGATGGCGATGGCGCGGAGGCCGCTGGCGTATTCGAGAATGTAGCTGGCAATACCGTCTGTGTGCGGGAACTGCGTGCGCGGATCGGGTCGTGTGGTGCAAAAGATGCGCTCCGGATCGCCGAACCAGTAGCGGAAGGTGTCCATGTGGTGGATGGACATGATGCGCAGCGTGACCCAGCCCTGGCGCTCTTGCCACGGCATCCAGTGGGGGATGCCGCGCATGTCGATGGTGGCCAACACCGGTTCGCCGATGGTGCCGTTGGCCAGGAGCGTTTTGCCGGCGCGCACCGACTGGTCGTACCGCATATTCTGGTTCACGGCCAACACGATGCCGGCCTGTTCGCAGGCCTCGACCGCGGCGACCGCCTCGGCGTAATTCGCGCCAAGCGGCTTCTGCGCAAGGATGCCCTTGGCCGTGCCGCGTTCGCAGGCAGCTTGGATGACGGCGAGCTGGTTGTCGGGCGGCACGGCGATGTCGAGCACCTCGATCGACTCGTCGTCGAGCAGTTGGTCAATCGAGTCGTGAACGGCCGGGATGTCGTGCTGCGCGGCACAGTTGGCGGCGTTGGCTTGGGTGCGGGAGGCGATGGCGACCGGGTTGAAGCCGGCCTTCCGGTAGGCGACCAGATGGCAGTCGTTTACGATGAACCCGCTGCCGATGCAGCCGATGCGCCAGTCCAACCGGGCCGGATGAGGTGAATGGATGTTCAGTTCCATAGGCTTACCCTGTTTCAGTCCCTGCCGGTGCCCACTGTTTCGTCGTTCGCAGGATCCCAAAAGTCCGTTCCGGCTTCAAACAATCGTGAGCCCATTTCCCGAATCGCGCTGTCGGGGAGTTTTTCGAGCGGCTCGTAGAAGGGGTGATGCGATTCCTTGTAGGGGTTGTTGTGTTTGGTGTTGTAGCAGCAGAGCAGCGACCAGCGGGGGGACTCGGAGGTGTTTTGATCGGAGCGATGCAAGGTGTTGCTGTGGAAGAACAGCGTGTCGCCCGGCTCGAGCTCGACGTAAACAAGATCCATCACTTTCATCGCAGGCTCGACTCGCTCGGGGTCGGCGCCGGTCTGGTCGCCGAACCGGCCGTGCTCGATGCGGCCCATCCTGTGCGACCCCTTGAGCACCTGCATACAGCCGTTGGCCCGGGTGTTGGGATCGATCGCGATGAAGGCTGATGCCAGGTCGGGGTAGAGACAGCCGTTCTGGTACCAGTAGCCGTAATCCTGATGCCAGCTCCACGCGCCGCCGGTCCGCGGCCGCTTGATGCTCATCTTGCTGTGGTAATGATACACTTCGTCTCCGAGCAGTGCCTCCATGGCGTTGACGACGCGTTCGCAGCGGGCGATGGCACCCCAGAGATCCTCGCCCGCCTTGTTCCAGAGCACCAGTTGCGCCTTGCCCCCCTCGCCGTCCTCAAGGTCGTAGGCGTGTTGGCCGAACGCCTTGTCCGCCTTGGCTGCGGCGTGGAGAATCTCGGCCTCCTCGGCGTCGAACAGGCCGGGCACGATGAGGTAGCCGTCCTCCTGGAACGCGTTGATTTGATCGGTCGACAGATGGGTGGACATGGGAAACTCGGTTGCGGGGAGTGTGGCAACCAAGGCCCTGCAAGTCAAAGCGGGAATGCGCGGATGGTTTGCCGGCGGTTTGCCGACGGGGCGTCAGTGATGGGGCTTTGTGGAGACCGGCTTTCGGTCACCCTGCTGGTAAGTTGCGGAGCTGCCGCTTGGCTTGGCCGGGGGAGTGGCCGGCTTGGTGTACAGGTATTGCAGCAGGTTCGTGACCGACTGCGGGCCGCGGTCCACGTGCACCTCTACGACCGGCCGTGGCAGTTGGCCCGTGCTCATATAGTATTCATGCAGGGCGTCGGCTTGTGAACTGCGCCGCTTGGCATCCATCGAGTTTCGCATGTAATCCTCGAAGAACTTTTGCAGCGGATCAGGCTCTTTCGGCGCGACGGGTGTATGCTCCTCCGCGGGCGGCTTCACATAATCCGGGAGCCGTACCGTGCCGGCGGCCACGGCTTGGTTGAACTCCGGCTCGGGGTCGCCGGTGATGGAGATGGGCGGCAGCGGGCGTATCCTCGGCTTGTGCGGGCGCGTGATGCGAAAGGCCGTGTTTCGGCTGTCCGCCATCTTGCGGATGTACTGCGTCGCGTCCGCGATCTCCCCGGCGGAAAGCTCCACCGCAGCCTGGTCCAACTCCACGATGGAGCGGTGTATGTCCCGTGTTTCGGATTTGCTCCCGGTCACCAGGATGATGTTGGCTTGTTTCACCGGCACGATCCGCACCTCGGTGCCGCCGTAGAGCGCCTGCATCTGGGTGGAAATTTCCCCGGCGTCGGCGTGGGCCAGCTTGATGGCGGTATGCCCATTCGTCACGATGGGAAGTTCGCGTTCGGTGTCGCCGCGTTTTTTTGACGGCTTCAATCGCTCACCACGGGCTTTCCGGGGAGGAGCCGACGGCTTGTTGCGCGGTTTGTCTCCGCGAAACCAATTAAGAGGATTCGCTCGCTGTCGCCAGTTGCCCTTCCGGGTGACCGGCTCCTTACTGCTGAACCAGTTCATCGGGTTTGCCTTTTGCCGCCAGCTTGATGGTTCTTCGCCGGCGTGTTTCTCGGCGTTCTTTCTGGCCTCGGCGTAAAAGCTGTCCGGCAGTTCGGCCTCGAGTTCCGCTTCACTCACGATCCCTTCCGGGAGGATCGTTTTGTTGGCGATTAGATAATTGCGGTCGTCCGGATCGGCCTGGGCGAGCAGTTCGCGGATGCCGTCGATTTCACTCTTGGGGCCGATCACGATGACCCCCTTGGCCAAGCGGCTTGGCTCCACGACGCTGAAGGAGTTGTCCCGGCCGTAGGCATCGTCCAGCATCCGCTCCACATCGCCCGCTGTCAGTCGATTGAGCGGGATTACCACGCGGCCCATCGGCCCATTGGGCGCCTCCGCCACCGGTTCCACGGCTGCCGCCTTGTTGCGCTTGAAAATGCGGGGGAGATATCCCTTCCGGGCCTCCACCCCGGTGGAAGCGCCGAGAATCAGCAACCCTGCCAGCACGGCGCGGATGGGTTTATGCCAGTTGAGCAACTTCATTTCTTGCCAAAAAGTGGTTTCAGTCTATGCCCCGGTGTCCGGTTGTCAAACCGCAGGGTCAGTTTGTTTCAGCCGTTTTCGGCCACAAAAAACCGGGTTTCCCTGAGCAAACGCCATGCCAACGCCCAACAAGCGGGAGTGTGACACGTCCCGTTTTTTTTGGCACGATCGTCCCCGCGCGAATGTTCAGCATGACTTTCAAGAGGCTCCACCGACTCCTCCCGTCACTGGCAATCACTCTGACCGCATTTTTTGCGGAAGCCGGTAAGATTCAATTCAACCGGGATATTCGCCCAATCCTCTCCGACCACTGCTTCGCTTGCCACGGGCCGGACGCCAGCCACCGCAAGGCAGGACTGCGGCTGGACACCCGTGAAGGGGCAGTGGCCGACCTCGACGGCTACTCCGCAGTGGCACCCGGTGCGCCGACCCAGAGCAAATTGATCGCCCGCATCGCCACCGACGACGAGGACGACCTGATGCCCCCGCCGGAAACCGGCAAGCCGCTAAACGACGGGGAGAAAAAACGGCTGCGCGACTGGATCGCCCAGGGAGCCGAATACGAGGCGCACTGGGCCTACCTCCCGCCCAAGCGCCCGGCGTTGCCAAGCGTCAGCGACCGCGCTTGGCCAAGCGGCGCGATCGACCGCTTCATCCTCGCGCGGCTCGAGAGCGCGAACCTCCCGCCGTCGCCCCCCGCCGATGCGGCAACCTTGGCCAGGCGATTGCACTTCGACCTCACCGGCCTGCCGCCATCGCCGCGCTTGGCCAAGCGCCTGGCCAAGTCGCCGGAGACCTATTCGCGGGTGGCGGACGAGTTGCTGGCGTCGCCGCGATTTGGGGAGCGCTTGGCCAGTTACTGGCTCGACCTCGTCCGTTACGCCGACACCGTCGGCTATCACGGCGATCAGGATCACGCGATCACGCCGTACCGCGACTGGGTCATCAAGGCGTTCAACGACAACCTGCCGTTCGACCGGTTCACCGCCGCACAGATCGCCGGCGACCTGCTGCCCAATGCGACGGTGAACCAAAAAATCGCCAGCGGCTACAATCGCCTGCTGCAGACCTCGCACGAGGGGGGCGTGCAAAAAAAAGAGTACCTCGCCAAATACTCGGCCGACCGCGTGCGCAACCTTTCCAACGCCTGGCTTGGGGCGACGATGGCCTGCGCCGAGTGCCATGACCACAAGTATGATCCGTTCACGCAGCGGGATTTTTACAGCCTCGCGGCGTTTTTCGCCGATGTGAACGACGATCAGACTTTTAAAGGCACCAACACGCTCCCGACCAAGCGCGAGCCGGAGATGAAGGTCGTCTCGCCGTTGGCCGTGTCGTCGGCCAAACAAACTCGAACAATGGTCACCGGGCGCATCCAGCCGCGCCCGATCCGTATTTTGCCGCGCGGCAACTGGATGGACGACTCGGGCGAGATCGTTGCCCCGGCGGTGCCGCATTTCCTTCCTGCGTTGAGTGCCAAGGGCCGCGCGGACCGGCTGCACCTGGCTCGCTGGCTGTCGTCGCCCGGCAACCCGCTGACCGCGCGCGTATTTGTGAATCGCCTCTGGTACCTGTTTTTCGGTTCCGGCCTGTCGAGAACGCTGGACGACACCGGTTCGCAGGGGGAATGGCCAACGCATCCCGCGCTGCTCGACTGGCTCGCGGTCGAGTTCGTCGAGAGCGGCTGGGACATCAAGCGCCTCGTCCGGCTCATCGTCACCTCGAGCGCCTACCGCCAGTCGTCGCTCGTCACTCCGCAACAACTCGAGCTCGACCCGGACAACCGGTTGATCGCGCGGCAGGGGCGCTTCCGGTTTCCCGCCGAGACAATCCGCGACAACGCGCTGGCACTCGGTGGTCTGTTGAACGATCGCATGGGGGGCCAAGTCGCCAAGCCGTACCAGCCAGCCGGTTACTACGCGCCGCTCAACTTTCCCAAGCGCGCCTACGAGGCCGACATGAACGCCAACCAATACCGGCGCGCCGTCTACGTGCATTGGCAGCGACAGTTTCTGCACCCGATGTTCCGCGCCTTCGACGCGCCAACCCGCGAGGAGTGCACCGCGCAACGGCCGGTTAGCAACACGCCGCTGGCCGCGCTCACGCTGATGAACGATCCCACGTTCATCGAGGCAGCCCGCGGGTTTGCGCTCCGCATTCTCAACGAAGCCGGCTCCACCGACCGGCAACGCTTGGGCTGGGCGTGGCAAACGGCACTCGGCCGCGAGCCAAGCCAAGAGGAGTTCACCGTGGCCAAGGCGTTTCTCGGAGATATTCGCCAACGCTACGAGTCTGACCCTGACGCCGCCAACGAGTTGCTTGCCGTTGGCATGCTGCGACTGCCCCCTGGCTTGGCCAAGCCGGAGGCCGCTGCGTGGACCGTCCTTGGCCAAGCGCTGCTGAATCTCAGCGAGACCATCACGCGAAACTGATATGCAACTCTCTCATCACCAAGTGGATACGCTCATCAACCGCCGCTCGTTCCTTAGCCGGACATCGCTGGGCATCGGGGCGACTGCCTGGGCCACCTTGGCCAAGCCCGGGCTTCTCCTCGGCCAAGGTGCCGCCGACGGATCGTCCGGGCTGCCGCACCGCGCGGCCAAGGCCAAGCGGGTGATTTTTCTCTGCATGGCCGGCGGCCCGTCGCACTTAGAGACGTTCGATCACAAGCCGGAATTGGCCAAGCTGAACGGCCAGCCGATGCCGGTGTCGTTCACCAAGGGCCAGCCGATTGCCCAGTTGCAAAACCAAAATCTCAAATGCCTTGGCCCGATGTTTCCGTTTCGGCGGCACGGCCAGTCGGGCCAGCAGATCTCAGACATCCTGCCCGGCATCGCCGGCATCGCCGACGACATCGCGATCGTGCGCTCGATGCACACCGACCAGATCAACCACGACCCGGCGCACACGGTGATGAACACCGGCACGTCCATCTCCGGCCGGCCCAGCATGGGCGCCTGGGTGACGTACGGGCTGGGCTCGATGAGCGAAGATCTCCCCGGGTTCGTGGTGCTGACCAGCGAGGGCGGCCGCAATCCGCAGCCAATCGCGTCGCGCCAATGGGGTGCCGGCTTTTTGCCGAGCCGCCATCAGGGCGTCCAGTTTTTCTCACAGGGCGACCCGGTGCACTACGTCCGATCCGCGCCCGGCGTGAACCGCCGACAGCAGCGGAGCCTTGTCAACACGATCGGCAAACTCAACCGCCTGCGCAACGAGCAGGTCGCTAACCCGGAAATCGACACGCGCATTGCACAGTACGAACTGGCGTTCCGCATGCAGACCAGTGTGCCGGAGTTGATGGACTTTTCCGGCGAACCGCGGCACGTGCTCGATGCCTACGGCGTCGACGGCATGGACGGGTCGTTTGCCGCGAACTGCCTGCTGGCCCGGCGCCTTGCCGAGCGCGGCACGCGCTTCATCCACCTCTACCACCGGGGTTGGGATCATCACGGTGACCTCGAGCGGTACATGAAGATTTGTTGCGGCCTATGCGATCACCCCAGCGCAACGCTGGTGAAGGACCTGAAGGCGCGCGGGATGCTCGACGACACGCTGGTGATCTGGGGCGGCGAGTTTGGGCGCACCCCGATGTTTCAGGGAAAAGGTTCCACCGCCGGGCGCGACCACCATATTCGGGCGTTCTCGATGTGGCTTGCGGGGGGTGGGATTAAGGGCGGGATCACCCACGGCGAGACGGATGAGTTGGGTTATCACGCCACCACGGATCGGGTTCATGTGCGTGACCTTCACGCAACCATGCTTCATCTGTTTGGCATTGATTCCCAGAGGTTTACGTATCGTTTTCAAGGGTTGGACGCCCGATTGACGGGCGTCGAGGAGGAGGCCCACGTCATCAAATCGGTCCTTGTCTAACCGGAACCTTGGCCAAGCGCTTGGCCAAGCGAGAGTTAGCCCTCCCTGCAAACCAAGTTTTTACCAAAAAGCGGCTTGACTCATCGCCGCCGAGGGCGTACGGCTCCCTGTTCAGCGAATCATCGGCTTAACCCACCGACACATGAACGCGGCCGACAAATCGAAAAGCACCGTAACAAAGAGGGATTTGGCCACCCGAGTGCGACTTGCCCTCAGGCCGGGTGTCAAGATGCATCAGGCACAGGTCGGGGATGTCATCACCCACACGCTGGATGCCATTCGTGACGCCCTCGTCAACGGCGACACGGTGGAGCTGCGCAATTTTGGCGTCTTCAAGATAGAGATTCGAAAGGAACGCATCGGTCGCAACCCCAAGGATCCAGGTGTGGATATCCGGATCCCGGCGCGGAAAGTGGTCAAGTTCCGCTCCGGCAAGGAGATGAAAAATCAGCTGGATGCTGCCGCCTCCGCCGAGGTCGAAGATCTTCCGGCCCCGGAGCCGGGTGGTCCGGGCTTCGATTCATAATAAGACTCACGGCTTTTCGCTTGCGGCCCGTATCCCCTCAAGTTCCTCCCAGCGAGCGTAGAGCGAGGCGGTTCGCTCCCTCGCAGCCTCCAGTTCGCGGGTCAGTTTTTTGGATTGCGCACCGTGCAATGAATGAAACTCCGGGTCGGCGAACAGGCCCTCGATTCGGGCCACCTCCTCCTCGGCGCTGAGGATTGCCGTCTCCATGCCTTCGAGTTCATCCTTTTCCTTCCAGGTCAATTTTCGCGACTTGGCCTTGGACGCTTGGCTTGGCTTGCTGCTAGTCCGTACGGCTTTTGTCGGCTTGGCCGGGCGCGTCGTCCGCTCGGCAAGTTTTTCGCGGTAATAGTCGTAGTCGCCCTCGTTGTAAACAACCCGTCCGTCACCCTCGAATGCGAGGATGCCGGTGCAGACTCGGTTGAGAAAATATCGGTCGTGACTGACCACCAGCACGCAGCCGGTGAACGCCAGCAGTGCTTCCTCCAGCAGCCGCAATGTCGGCAGGTCGAGGTCGTTGGTCGGCTCGTCCATGACCAGGAAGTTGCCGCCGTGCTTGAGAATGCGCGCCAGCAGCAGACGGCTCTTCTCGCCGCCAGACAGGCTCTTGACCCGCATGGTGATCCGCTTGGGATCAAAGCCAAACCGCTGCAGATAGGCGCGAATGGCCAGCTTGCCGTTGCCGAACGGGATCGAGTCCGCGCCCTCGGCGACCTCCTCCAGCAATGTTTTTTCCGGGTCAAGCTGCACGCGTTCCTGGTCCACGTAGTTGAACTGGGTCAGCACACCGGCCTTGCGGCTGCCGACGGTCGGGGCCAGTTGCCCCAGCACGATTTTAAGCAGGCTGGTCTTTCCGAGGCCGTTGCGGCCGCAGATGCCGATCCGCATGCCGGCCTCGAACTTGAAATCGAATCCATCAATCAATCCGTTGCCGCCCAGTTCCAGCCCGATGTTGATCAGATCCACCACGCGATTGGCCAACTGACCCGGTGGCGGGATGATCAAGTTCATCGACAGCTCCCTGTCGGGGCTCTCCGTGTTTTTGATGGAGTGGAATTTTTCCACCCGAAATTTTGCCTTGGTCGTGCGCGCCTTGGGCCCGCGGCGAACCCAGTCCAGCTCGCGCCGCAGGAAACGCTTCCGCTTCAACTCGAGCGCCTGCTCGTTCTCCATCCGGGCGAGGCAGGACTCGAGGTAGTCGGAGTAGTTGCCCTTGTGCCTGAAAAACCGCCCCCCCTGCAACTCGACGATGTGGTTGCAGATTGCGTTGAGGAAATACCGGTCGTGCGTGGCGACGAGAAACGCACCGCGAAACGTTTTCAGGTACCCCGTGATCCACTCGATCGACTCGGTGTCAAGATGGTTGGTCGGCTCGTCGAGAATCAGAAAATCCGGGTTGGAGACGATCGCGCGGCAAAGTTCGACCCGCCGTTTTTCGCCGCCCGACAGCGTGCCCATCAACCGGTCCGCAGCGGGCGTGTTCAGGTGTGTCATCGCCGTCTTGATGCGCGTCTCGATGTGCCACGCGTCAGAGGCGGCGATTTGTTGTTCCAGCTCGGTCTGCCGGTTCGAGTCGGCGGGCAGCGACTCGTATTCGTCGAGCAGTCTCTGTTGGTGGATCGCCCCTTCGCGGATCGCATCGATCACGGGGACGTCGGCCGGCGTGTCACTGTCTTGCGGCAGAAAACCCACCGACAAGCCGCTGCGCCGGATGACTTCGCCGTCATCGGGCTGAGTCCAGCCGGCCAGGATTTTCAGGAAGGTCGACTTGCCGCAGCCGTTGCGCCCGACCATGCCCAGGTGATCCCCGTCGCGAACCGTCAACGACGCGGCCTGAAGCACCTCATGGTCGTTGTACCGAACCTTGAGGCCGGAGGCGTCGAGAAGCGTGGTGTGCGGGACTTGGGACAAAGCGGTCAGTCAGCGCGCTTGGCCAAGCGCAGGGCGAGGGTCAGCTCCCGTTCAAGGGTGGCGGCTCCTTGGCAAGGTTTAGTGATTCGTTGTTTTGCTGGAAATAGGAGGCGGCCCAATCGCTTGCGAAGAGCAGCACCGGGTTGCCGTCAGAATCCCATCCGAAACGAGAGCCGGTCGGGGGTGAAAGTTGATCCATCTTCTCCTCGCTAAAACCATCCGGCAGCCAGCGCACCACCTGCCACGGGGCGGACTCGAGCCGCGAGCCGGCGTTGTATTCGCTCTCGAGCCGGAATTGCACCACGTCAAACTGCAGCGGCCCCACCGCCGCCAACACCGGCACTGCGACCGTGCTGCCCTTCAGGCTCAGGCACTGGATCGCGCCCTCCTGCAGCAACTGCTCCAGGCCCTGCCGGAACTGCTTGAACTTGCCGGTGTCCGTGTTGTGCAGGTACGAGAAGCTCTCCGGCGTGAAACGCGGAATCTCGTGGAATTCGACGCCTTTTTTTGTGGTGAGCGTGTCGCCAATCCCAAAGTCGGCGTGGCCCACCAGGCCGATGATGTCACCGGGGAATGCCTCGTTCACCGTCTCGCGCTCCTTGCCGAACAAACGATGCGAACTGGCCAGGCGCACTTTTTTTCCCGTGCGCGAATGGTACACCGTCATGTCCCGCTCAAATTTGCCGGAGCAAATGCGAATGTACGCGATGCGGTCACGGTGCTTCGGATCCATGTTCGCCTGAATTTTGAAAATGAAGCCGGAAAACTCCCCGTCGCTTGGCTCGATGAATTCGCCATTGGACGGACGGCCCTGCGGCGGCGGCGCGTGGTGCAGAAACCCGTCAAGAATCAGCTCGACACCAAAATTATTCATCGCGCTGCCGAAGAACACCGGCGTTGTGTTCCCGGCAAGAATCTCTCCGCTGTCAAATGCCGCCCCGGCCATCTCCAGGATCTCCAGTTCCTCCGAGACCTTGGCCAAGGTGTCCCCCGGCACACGATCCTTCACGAAGTCGTCCGAGATGCCTCCGACCTCGACCGGGGCCATGTACGCGCCGCCGGTCGTGCGCTCGAACAAATGCACCTGCTTGGCCAAGCGATCAAACACGCCCTTGAAATCCGCTCCGTCGCCGATCGGCCAGTTTACCGGGAACGGCTTGAGCTCAAGCACACTCTCGATTTCGTCCAGCAACTCGATCGCGCCTTTCGACGGCCGGTCGCACTTGTTGATAAACGTGAAGATTGGCACGCCGCGTTGCCGGCAGACCTCGAACAACTTCTGCGTTTGCGCCTCGATGCCCTTGGCGGCATCGAGCACCATCACCACCGCATCGACGGCCGTGAGCACGCGGTACGTGTCCTCGGAGAAATCCTTGTGCCCCGGGGTGTCCAGCAGGTTGATTTGGTACCCCTGATAGTCGAACTGCAGCACCGTCGAGCTGACTGAGATGCCACGCTTGCGCTCCAGTTCCATCCAGTCCGACGTCGTCGCCCGCTGGTTTTTGCGTGAACGCACCGATCCGGCCAGTTGCACCGCGCCACCGTAAAGAAGCATCTTTTCGGTGAGAGTGGTTTTGCCGGCATCCGGATGGGAAATGATGGCGAACGTGCGCCGTCGGCTGATCTCTTTCTGCATGGTCAGAAAACCAGAAGGGCGCGGACTGTACCAAAAGCCGAAAGAGCAACAAGAACAATGCCCGTCGACATAAGGTCAACCCGACAGGGGTAGGAAGAATTTCGCTGCGAATTGGTTTTTTTGAGAAACCGCGAATGAACACAAATAGACGCCAATTTCCGAGGAACGAACGAAAAAGGACAGGAGGCGTGCGCTACCCCCTGCAACACCCTCTCCCAGCGGGAGAGGGTAGGGAGAGGGAGAAAACTGACAGCATTTGTAATGGCAACATAAGACATTAAAAAGTATTTTATCGTATTATGTTGACTTATCATGCCAATTTATACTCTTTTCCTGTGTTGGATTATGATTGAAGTGGATGATTTCAAGGCGTTTGACGCGCACGAAGTGGCGGCTATGCTTTGCCTCAAATACCGGACGGTGACGCGCTACATTCAGGCTGGCAAAATCCGCGCCCGGAAAATAGGCAAAAAGTATTTCGTCACCGAACAGGACGTGAAAGCCTTCATCCTCGCCCAAGAACCCAACGTTGAAACAGCAAAAACAGAGGTAAACGACCTTTACAGCGGCGCAATCCGAGAAGATTAACGATAAAGTTACTCTACTTAGGTATTATCCTCGAGCCAGGCGAGGTATTTTCGGCTGCCGGCGGTTAGAGGGAGGGCGACGAAATCCGGGGTGTCGTAGGGGTGAATCTCCCGGACAGTTCGTTCCAAATTGGGCAGCAGTTCTTGGCGCGTCTTGAAAATGAGGAGCAGTTCGTCGCTTTGTTCGAGTTTACCCTCCCACCAGTAGTGCGACTCGACCGCCGGGACGATGTTGGCGCAGGCGGCGAGCTTGGCCTCCAGCGCGGCCTTGGCCAAGCGGCGGGCCATGTCCATGTCCGGCGCGGTGACCATTACGACGGCAAAATCTTCCGGAACACTCATGCGCCCCAGCTAACTGGGCCAAGCGGCGAAGGTCAATTTCCTTGACCCGCCAAGCGACTGGCCAAAGGCTCCCCGCGTTCAGTCCTTATGAAAAAAATTGTCCATTTGTTTGCCTGCACCGTTGCGCTTGGCCAAGCGGCGGCGGAGGAGAATTGGCCGGCGTTTCGCGGGCCGGAATCGCGTGGCGTCTCTGCCAACCCCCATCTGCCACTCGAGTGGAGTGATACCAAAAACGTGGAGTGGAAGGCCGCCGTGCCGGGGCTGGGCTGGTCGGGGCCGGTGGTTCACAGCGGGCGCGTTTACCTGACCACGGCGGTCAGCGACGGTGAGATCGAGAAACGCAAGCCGGGCCTCTACTTTGGCGGAGACCGGAAGGAGCCGATCAAGCACATGCACCATTTTCTCGTGCTCTGTCTCGACCTCGAGAGCGGCGACTATCTGTGGCAAAAGGAGGTGCTGGCGACCCGGCCGCTGACGCCGATTCATGTGAAGAACAGCTACGCCGCCGAGACACCGGTGATGGATGGTGAGCGGGTGTACGCCTACTTTGGCAGCCACGGCCTCTATTGCCTTGCTAAAACCGGCGAGGTGCTTTGGAAGAAAATGTTCAAGCCGTACAAGATGCGAAACGCCTGGGGGACCGGCGCGTCGCCGGTTCTCGACGGGGATCAGTTGATCATCGTGAACGACAACGAGGAGGAGAGCTGGGTGGCGGCGTTTGACAAGGTCACCGGCAGGGCGTTGTGGAAGACCAAGCGCGACGAGCCGAGCAACTGGGCCACGCCGTTTGTCTGGACACACGATGGCGGCAGGGAACTGGTTCTGCCCGGCCGGCACCGCACGCGCTCGTACGATTTGTCCGGCAAGGAGCTTTGGAGTCTCAAGTGGAAAACGCGCACGTCGATCGTGATCCCGACTCCGTACGAGGCGCATGGGTTGCTTTACATTGCGTCCGGTTACGTGGGCGACCGGGAGAAGCATGTATACGCCATCCGTCCCGGTGGCCGGGGCGACATCTCTCTGAAGGCCGGCGAACGAGGCAATGAGCACATCGCGTGGTACGACAAGCGTGCCGCGCCGTACAATCCGTCGACGCTGGTTTACGGCGACGAATTCTACACACTGTTCGACTTTGGGTTTCTCGCCTGCCGCGACGCCCGAACCGGTCAGATGCACTACGACAAGCAGCGCATCAACGCGGACAAGCCAACCGGGTTCACCGCATCGCCGTGGGCGTATCGCGGCCATCTGTTTGCGTTGAGTGAGGCCGGTGACACGTACGTTTTTGAGGCTGGCAAAAAGTACGGGTTGGTGCGCGTGAACTCGACCGGCGGCATGAGCATGGCCAATCCGGCCCTGGCCGGCGACCGGCTTCTCATTCGCAACCAAACCCACCTTTTCAGCATCCGGGAAAAGCGATAGCGCTTGGCCAAGCGCTTGGCCACCTCCCATTCGCGTCTTGGCCAAACGGGTTGACTGGCAGGCATTAAAGGGCTAGTTTGATCGGCTGACGCCCAGTTCGATGAATGATACCTTCCGCTTTAGTAACCTATTTTCGCTCAAGTTTTTAACGGTTTTGCCGATGTACACGGCGGTGGAGTGTCACCGACTGGGGCGTTTAGCGGGATCGTTTTGGTATCGGATTGAGTAGTGTTGACAGTCGAAAACCACATTCTAGGTCTGCCGAAGACCCCTGCAACACGGGACGTTGACCCGCACGGGATGAATCTCAGGATTCATTTTTTCGTGATGGCTTTCGCGGCCGGTTGTGCCTTGTTCTGCCCCGGTGCTGTGGCCGGGCCGCATTTTGATCAAGTGGGTCTCCTGTTGCCGTTTGACGGGACTCATGGTGCCACGTCCACCACGGATGTCAGTCATAGCGCCCATTCCCCGGCCTTCCACGGGAACGCGAAGATTTCCGCAGGACGATCCAAGTTTGGCGGAACCAGTTGTTACTTCGACGGCAAGGGGGATTTTTTGACCGTTGCGGACAGCGAGGATTGGAATTTTGGGACGGGAGATTTCACGATCGAGTTTTGGGTGCTGAGAACCGGGGTGAGCAAATATGAGGGAATCCTCGGTGAGAGTGCTGCCAGTTGGAACAGTGGCGCGCCGGTGATTGTGATTTACAACACGAAGATCCTGATCACCGAGGGGGAGTTCGCTAACAAGACGCAGGCATCGACCTCGTTCATTGCCAACACCTGGTATCACGTGGCCTTTTCCCGTGGGGGTGGGTTCATGCGGTTGTTCGTAAACGGGAAACTGGAGGGCTTTGCGGTGGACAACCATTCCTACGACTTCAACGAGATACGGATCGGGCGCTACAATGTTGGAGCGGATTATGACTTTGGGGGGTATCTTGATGACCTCAGGATCACAAAGGGCGTGGCCCGTTATCCGTCGAATTTCGCTCTCCCCGATGCGATGAGCGGTGACGCTGTGCCGACCATTACGTTGTTGACGGAGTCGATGACCGTTGCCGAGGGAGGAAGTGTGAACCTGTCCGTCACGGCGGTAGGGGCGCTTCCGCTTGCATACCAGTGGAGCAAGGGTGGGGTGGAGATGAGCGGGGCGACCCAGTCCACGCTGACCCTGGCCGACGTGGCGTTGTCTGATGCGGGGGTTTACAGCGTCGCGGTGACCAATTCCGTCGGGGCGGTGGACTCGGAAACCATCACGGTGACCGTGCTAAAGCCGGCGGGCATTGACGTGCAGCCGGAAGGGGGGAGTGCCATTCTCGGCGGTGATTTCACGTTGAAAGTGGTCGCGTCCGGCACGGAGCCGATCAGCTACCAATGGCATCATAAGGGTGCGATACTTGACGGGGAAACAAAAAGCACGCTGAGCCTGACCCGCTTGAGGGCAGCGGACATGGGGAGTTACCATGTGGTGGTTTCCAACGAAGGCGGCGAGGAAACCAGCAACTCGGTCAACCTGTCGATGCTCCCCACGATCACAAAACTGACCGAGTCGATGACGCCGGTTAAGGGGGAGGATGTCGAGTTGTCGGTCACCGCGGCGGGCACTGCGCCGTTGACTTATCAGTGGTATCATTCAGGGACTTTGATTGAGGGGGCCACATCCACCACCCTCTTCCTGACTAATTTCCAAACAGGGGACTCGGGGGATTACCACGTGGTGGTCACCAATGCGGAGGGATCGGTTACCAGCGACATGGTGGCGCTTTTGGTGCCTCCGACGATTACGCGGTTGACCAATGACGTGTCGGTGATCGAGGGGGACACCCTGAAATTGTCCGTCACGGCGGTCGGCACGCCGCCGATTAGTTATCAGTGGAGCAAAGACGATGAGGAGATTCCGGGGGCGATCACGCCGGAGCTCACCCTGGCTGAGACGAAGGCATCGGACGCCGGCATTTACACGGTGGAGGTGCAGAATGCATCGGGCCGGATCGGGCCGTTCAAGGTCACGGTCATTGTGTTGCAGCCGGCGAGAATCGTGACGCAGCCGGTTGGGGGCCGTGCGTACTTTGGTGAGGCCTTCGCCTTTGAGGTGGTTGCGGAGGGTACCGAGCCAATCACCTACGAATGGTATCAAGGCGGAGCGTTGCTTGGGGAAAGCACGGGGAGCAGTCTGTCGTTGGCCGACCTGATTGAGTCGGATGCCGGGGAGTATCACGTGGTGGTCTCGAACGAGAGAACGACAGACACCGGTGAAACGGTGTCGTTCGGCAAGGAGACGAGCGAGACGGTCACGCTGACCGTCGTGGTTCCCCCGGAAAATGTTCAGCTCTCTGGCAGTTTGGAGAGAGGGCTTGATCAACTGTCCGCCACGGTGGAGGTGACCGGCGACGAGGAGGAGCCGAAAACTTACTCGTGGAGTGAGAGCGGAGTCTTGGCCAAGGGGGACACCGTGGTGTTGACCGCCACCGCGACCGGCTCCGAGCCGTTTGTTTACGAGTGGTATCACGATGGCAGTCAGTTCGATGGCGAAACGGTCAATACCCTGCGCTTGGCCAAGGTGCAGGACCTGGAGTCCGGGGAGTATCAGGTTGTGGTCGCCAACGAGGCCGGCTCGGAAACAAGTGAACCCATGACGCTCGAGGTGAAACCGGCGGGGACGATCGTCGAACTGGCCGGATCCGTGACCGTGGTCGAGGGGGAGAAGCTGGAGTTCGACGTCACGGCGGCGGGCAAAGAGCCGTTGACTTACGAGTGGACCAAGGATGGGGCAGTGATCGACGGGGCAACCACCACCGGATACATCGTGGACAATGTGACTCAGGCGGCTGTGGGTGAATACAAGTTGGCGGTGAAACGGGAAGAGGCGCTGCTCGGATTTGCCGCGATCACGGTTGCTGTTGCCGCGCCGCCGGTCATCGTAACACAGCCGTTAGGGGGCAGCGCGGATCTTGATGACACGTTTCACTTTGAAGTGGCAGTGGCAGGCGCCGAGCCGATCACCTACGAATGGTATCACGAAGGCGAGGTGGTTGGGGAGCAAAGTTTCCTGCAATTGACCGATGTGCAGGCTGAGGATGCCGGGGATTATCATGTCGTGGTAAGCAACATAGCCGGTGAGGTGTCCAGTGACACGGTTGCCTTGGAACTGGTGTTGCCGCCGGAGATCACGCAGTTGTCCAAGTCAAGGGAGGGCCCCACCGTCGATTTGTCCGCCACGGCGGAGGTGACCGGCGGCGAGGAGGAGCCGACAACCTACCAATGGGAAGTCGAGGGCGCGATATTGGAGGGAGACAATGTCGAGCTGACCGTGTCGTTAACAGGCACCGAGCCGATCAGCTATCAATGGGTTCACGGGGAAGAGACGGTTGAGGGTGGCACGGAAAGCACCCTGCGATTAACGGATGTACAGGGCGTGGATTCTGGGGATTATTATGTGGTGGTATCAAACAAACTCGGGACGGAATACAGTGACGTCATTACCCTTTCTGTGGTGCCGCCGCCGGCCGTCACGGAGTTGGCCGGGTCGATCACCGTGGTTGAGGGGGAAGGTGTCGAGCTGTCAGTCACGGCGGTCAGCAACGAGTCGCTGACCTACCAGTGGAGCAAGGGGGAAGAAGCGGTTGGGGGGGCAACCGCTTCGGCATTGGATTTGGGCAACGTGGAGGCGTCGGCTGAAGCCGATTACAGGTTGACGGTGAAACGCGACGGGACGCTGGTTGGTTCCGCCGTGATCACGGTTGCTCTGGCAGTTCCGCCGGTCATCGTGGCACAGCCGCAAGGGGGCAGCGCGGATCTTGAAGACACATTTAAGTTTGAAGTGGTTGCTGAGGGTACCGAGCCGATCACTTATGAATGGCATCACGATGGCGAGGTGGTTGGGGAGCAACGTTTCCTGCAATTGACCGACGTACAGGCTGCGAATGCGGGGGAATATCATGTGATTGTAACCAACATCGCCGGTGAGGTGACCAGCGAGACGGTTGTCTTAACGGTGAACTCACCCCCGGTCATCACGCAGTTGACCAAGTCAAGAGAGGGTCCCGCTGTTGATTTGACCGCCACGGCGGAGGTGACCGGCGACGAGGCGGAGCCGAAAATCTTCCAGTGGAGTAAAGAGGGGGCGATATTAGAGGGAGACAACGTTGAACTGACCGTGACACTCACAGGCTCTGAGCCGATCAGTTATCAATGGTATCAGGGGGAGGAGTTAATTGAGGAAGGGAAGGCGAGCACCCTGCGATTAACTGATGTACAAGCCGAAGACTCTGGGGTTTATCGCGTGGTGGTATCGAACCAACTTGGCACGGAAATAAGTGAAGTCATTACCCTTTCTGTGGTGCCGCCGCCGGCCGTCACGGAGTTGGCCGAAACGATAAACGTGCTTGAGGGGGAAGGTGTCGAGCTGTCGGTCACGGCGGTCAGTAACGAGTCGCCGACTTACCAGTGGAGCATGGGGGAAGAGGTGATGGTGGGGGCAACCGCTCCGACATTGGATCTGGGCGACGTGAAGGTGTCTTCTGAGGCCGATTACAGGTTGGCGATCAGCAATGCAGAGGGGCTTGTGGGCTTGGTTGTGATCACGCTTGCTATGGCCGATCCGCCGGTCATCGTGACACAGCCGCAAGGGGGCAGTGCGGACGCTGGTGAGGCGTTTACCTTTGAGGTGGTTGCGGAGGGCACCGGGCTCGAATACGAATGGCATAAGGGTGGCACTCCTGAAGTGTTGGATGAGTTTAAAGCCGACTGGGATGATGGTGAGGAGGTGGAGGGGACGTCCCTTGCCGGTGCCACGCAGATCAAGGATGGATCGCTTCATATCACCGAGGCGGCAAATGGCAAGAGCGGCGGCTTCACTGTTTCGGATTTTACCGACGGGGGAACCTTCACTGACTTTGAGATCAGTTTCCGACTTTATATGACCGACAGCACTTGCTGTGGCAATGGGGATGACACCTCGGCTTCCCATCGGCCAGCAGACGGGCTGAGCATCAGTATCGGTAATGATCTTCCTGATACCATCAGATTGGCAGAGGAAGGCGCGGGCGAAGGGATCCGAATCTGTTTTGACACCTGGGACAGCGGGGGTGGCGAAGCCCCTGCGATTGACGTCTGGAGAGGGCCCGACAGCGACGGCCCGACGGTTTACATCCCATTAGACGATATCGATCGTGACCGGGCTGTCGGCTTGGTTGGTAATCCAGGTTTGATCTACATCAACGGTCCTGAATTGGGCGTATCTGCCCTCAACCCCAACGGGGCCGGCACCGCCGTCCGTTTTGATGGCTCAAAGGACCAGGCTCTGAGGGTAAAGAATCACCCGGATATCAATATCACGAGGGGGCCTTGGGAGGAGCGGACATGGGAATTCTGGTTCAAGGCGGAGCAGCTGCCCGCTGCCGGTCAACATCAGGTGCTATACGAGGAGGGGGCCCATGTCCGGGGCATTAGCATCTACCTGACCGGTACCGGTGACGCGTCCGAGGCGGACCTTTACATGATGGCATGGAACCGGGCCGAGACCCGGTGGGGCGGCAAGTTGAACCAGAGGGGTGGCGAGGGCATATCCACCGTCAAGACCACGATCAAAGTTGATGAGGTGTACCACCTGGCTTTTGTCATGGACGGTGATCCCAGCGGAAACATGGAGGGCACTCTGGCCGGGTATCTCAACGGCAAAAAGATCGGTGAGGTGTCCGGGGTTCATCTACTCTACAATCACAGTGGCAATATAGCCTTTGGCAACAAATGGGGAACCACCGTGACACATGAAGGCAATTCGTGGGGATCCGGGGGCATGGGTTTTACTGGTGTCATCGACGATGCTTCATTTTACAGCGTTGCGTTGAGCGAAGAACAGATCGTGGATCACTTCGAGAATTTTGGGGTCCAGGACATATGGCCTGGGGGCATGGTGGCACGCCAGAATTTCAACGGTGTGACCTCGGCGCTGGAGGAGGCGAAATTCAAGGATGCCGACGGCGACTATGTCTGGATGTGGACACAGGGAGAGTGGGCGGACGTGAAGGTCTTGTTTCTGGACGGCAACCTGAAGGTCAACTTCAAGGGCCATGAGGTGATCAGCGAAAAGTTGCCGCCGAGTTGGAAACCTCTGGAGGGGCCGGAATGGCTGTTTGCTGCCCGAACTGGTGGAGCCAATCAAACCCACTGGATTGATGATCTAAAGATCAAGATTTTTGCCGATGCCGTTTCCACGGCAAACAGTGCGCTGGTTGCGGAGGCGACGGGAAGCACCCTGCCGCTGACCGAGTTAGAGGGGGAGGACGCGGGGGATTATTATGTGGTGGTGTCGAACATTGCCGGTGAAGTGACCAGTGACACGGCAACGTTGGCGGTGGATTTGCCACCGACCGTCACGCAGTTGAGTGCGTCGTCAAACGCAGACGGGCTGGATTTGTCTGCGACGGCGGAGGTGGCGGGAGAGGAGCCGTTAACCTATGAATGGAGCCAGAACGGTTCATTCCTGGCGGGAGGCGACATCGATCTGGTTGCCACCATGAGCGGAACTGAGCCAATCAGTTATCAGTGGGTTCACAACGACCTGCCGATTGACGGCGCGGCGGGCAACACACTGCGCTTGGCCAAGGCGGGGGTCGATGCGTCGGGAGATTATCATGTCATGGCCTCCAACCGGCTGGCCACCGTGACGAGCGACACCTTGGCCATCGCCGTCGTACCGGCCACCACGGCGACGGAGCTTGCCGGCTCGGTTTCCGTGTACGAGGGGGAGACGATCGAGTTGTCCGTCACGGCGTCCGGACTCTCCCCGCTGGCATACGAATGGAGCTTGGGCGACACGATCCTCGACGGGGCAACCAGCGCGACGTTGAGCCTAAGCAATCTCGAGGCCGAAGCCGCCGGAGACTACAAGCTGGCGATCAGACATGAAGACCGGCTCGTGGGGCAGGCGACCATTTCAGTCATCGTCCCCGCGGCAAGAGTCGTGACACAGCCGGTTGGCGGCAGTGTGGGCGTGGGGGGCTCCCATACATTCGAGGTCGTTGCCACCGGCTCTGAGCCGATCAACTATCGATGGTTCCATGAGGGCACGCTTATCGAGGAGGCCACGGGAAGCACGCTCACCTTGGAAGGCCTGACCGGCGATGACGCGGGGGGCTATCACGTTGAAGTGACCAATGAAACATTGCCGTGGGGCGGCACCGACACCAGTGCCACGGCCAACCTGGTCGTACTGATCCCACTGGCCATCACGCACCTGACCGACTCCAAGCTGGAGGGAGAGGGCAATTGGCAATGGGCACTGCAGGGGGGGACCATCGATTTATCCGTCACCGCAGAGGGCACGCCGCCTCTAAGCTACCAGTGGACAAAGGATGGCGGGGCCATCGAGGGTGCCACCGGGCCGGGCATGACCCTTGCCAACCTTGAAGAGGATGACGCGGGACTCTACACGGTGAAGGTGAGCAACGCCACGGAGCAACTGGAGTCCGACCCGTTCAAGGTCGTGATTCTCACGGCCACGACGGCCCAGCCCGCCAAAATCGTCCTGCAACCGGAAGCTGTCAGCGCGACGCTCGGAGAGACTGCGGAATTGAGCGTGTACGCCGAGGGCTCCGAGCCGATCAGTTACCAATGGTATTTCGCGGGCGAGCCGATCGAGGATGGAACCGAACGAGTCCTGTCCATTCCCGACGTGCAGAAGGCGGACGCCGGCGAGTACCACGTCGTCGTCTCGAACGACGGCTATCCGTGGGGCGCGACAGAGACCAGCGACACGGCGGCCCTTACGATCGAGTCCCCGCCGGTGATTACGAAGTTGACGGAATCCATGACTGTGTTGAGAGGGGATACCATCGAACTGTCCGTCACGGCGACGGGTGATGAGCCGCTGAGCTACCAGTGGAGCAAGGGGGGCACGGAAGTCGAGGGGGCCACCGGCTCGAACCTGACTTTGGCTGATGCGTCCCAGTCGGACGCGGGCGACTACACGGTCACGGTCAGCAATGCCGTGAGTGAGGTGGTTTCCAATGTCGTCTCGGTAACCATGCCCGAGCCGGTCAGGATCGTGACTCAGCCGCAGGACGTGTTTGCGGTCGCCGGCGCATCGGCGACGATGACGGTCGTCGTCGAGGGCTCCGAGCCGATCGAATATTATTGGATGCATGACGCCAAATGGGTCGACGGCGGAAGGGGGAGCACGCTGAGCCTGAGCAATCTGCAGGCCAAGGATTTCGGGGCGTATAACGTCCTGGTCAGGAACGCAACCGGCATCGTAATCAGCGAGCCAGCGATGTTGACCGTCATGTCGCCTCCGGAGATCACGCAGTTGACCGAATCGCTCACCCTCATCCAGGGGGAGAGCGTCGAGCTGACGGTCACGGCAGATGGCCACGAGCCGTTGGCTTATCAATGGAGCAAGGGCGGCGAGGCGATCGACGGGGCGACCGCCCCGACGCTGCGCTTGGCCAAGGTGGCGCCGACCGCCGCGGGGGATTACTCGGTGAGTGTGAGCAACGCCGCCGGCGAGGCGGAGTCGGGAGTCGTGACCGTCAAGGTGATCGAGCCGGTCACGATCGTGACGCAGCCGGAGGGAGCCACCGCCATCGTCGGCGACACCGTGATGCTGCAAGTGGTGGCCGAGGGCACCGAGCCGATCACTTATTATTGGTATCACGACGGCGAACGGGTTGACGGCGCCACGGAGAGCACCCTGCGCTTGGCCAAGGTGCAGGCCGCAGACTCGGGAAGTTACAATGTTATCATGCAAAACAGCGGCGGCACGGCGATCAGTGAAATCGCCGATCTGATCGTGCTGCTGCCCCCGGAGATCACACAGTTGACGGAATCGCTGACGGTGATCGAAGGGGAGAGCGTTGAGTTGACGGTCGCGGCGCTTGGCAGCGAGCCGTTGGCTTATCAATGGCGCCGGGGTGGCGAGGCGATCGACGGGGCGACCGCCCCGACGCTGCGCTTGGCCAAGGTGGCGCCGACCGCCGCAGGGGATTACTCGGTGATCGTGAGCAACGCCGCTGGCGAGGCGGAGTCAGGAGTCGTGACGGTCAAGGTGATCGAGCCGGTCACGATCGTGACGCAGCCGAAGGGAGCAACCGCAATTCTCGGCGACACTGTGACGCTGCAGGTCGTGGCGAACGGCACGGCCCCGATCACCTACGCTTGGTATCACGACGGCGAACGGGTCGACGGTGCCACGGAGAGCACCCTGCGCTTGGCCAAGGTGCAGGCGGCGGACTCGGGCGTTTATCATCTTGTTGCGTCCAACTCCGGCGGCACGGCAAAAAGCAAAATCGCCGGACTGGTGGTGGTGCTGCCGCCCGAGATTACGCAGTTGACCGAATCCCTGTCCGTGATGGAGCGGGACAGCGTTGAGTTGAGTGTCGCGGCGGTCGGCAGCGAGCCGTTGGCCTACCAGTGGAGCCGGGATGGTGTGGAGCTTGAAGGAGCAACCGCCCCGACGCTGTCCCTGATCCGGGTGGCCCCCGCCGCTGCGGGGGATTATACGGTGGTGGCACGCAACGCCGCCGGCCAGATGGAGTCGAATGCGATCACGGTGGACGTCGTTGAGCCGATCAGGATCGTGACGCAGCCGGAGGGGGCGAACGCCACTCTTGAGGACACCGTGACACTGCGCGTGGTGGCGGAGGGAACCGAGCCGATCAATTATTTCTGGCTGCACAACGGCAGGCCGGTTGAGGGCGGCAGGCAAAGCACGCTGACGTTGACTGAACTGGAGGCCGGGGATGCCGGGGAATACGTCGTCATGGTCAGCAATATTGGCGGCCAGGCAACAAGCGAGACGGCGCACCTTTCGGTGGAACTGCCCGAGGGAGCCTACTTGGTGGAGGACTTTGACGGCCTGACGCTGGGCCCGTGGAACTCGGGGGATGATCCGGTCGGGGACGGCAGCGACTGGACTGCGACGCCCCCTGCCGGCTGGACCGCGGAGCGGGGCGCGGGCCACGAACCGGCCGCCTCTGTCGAGTTTGACGGCTGGACATTTGTGGATCCGGTTTCCTGGCAAAAGACCGCCGGCCCGGAGCGGGACCAATTCACCAAGGGCAGCGGCGTGATCGCCGTCGCCGACTCGGCCCACACCGGCGGCGAGTCGGATGCCAAGTTCAGCGCAACCATGGCAACGCCCACGATTGACATCGCCGGAGCGGAGGCCGGTTCGCTCGTCCTGACTTACGACTCCAGTTGGCGTGAGGCGCAGCGAAAGCGGGTGTTCGCCGCTTTTGAGGAGGATTTCGAGGGGGATGACGTGGGCGAAGGGGTCACCATCGCCGGCACGGCAGTCCAGGCTCTGCAATACGTGAGAACCGGGGGCGCTTGGCCGTGGCTGAAACTCAACGGCATCCTCAAGGTGACCGACGCCGTCTATTCGCAGAGCGGCGGCATGCTGATCAATGATTTTTCCAATGGCGCGGCGTTCAACGAGTTTGAAATCAGCTTCCGATTGTTCATGGGCAGGGGCACGCGTCGGCCGGCGGACGGCCTGAGCGTCAGCATCGGCAACGATCTGCCAACCCTGGCCTATCCGGCAGAGGAAGGCGTTTCCGACGCGGCCTTCCGGGTCTGCTTCGACGCTTGGGACTCGGGCGGCGGCGAGGCACCCGCCATCGAGATTTTCAACGGCAAAAAATCGGTTGCCATCCAGAAGTTTCATGGGCAAACCGCCGCCGCCGATAGCGAGAAATTCGTGACGGACGACGGGGATTTCCTGATGATGTGGCACAAGTCGGAATGGACCGACGTCAACATCCGCGTCGCCGACGGCTTGGCAACCGTCAACTTCCGGGGCCACGACGTGATCCGGGATACGCCGATCGACCTCTCCCCCATTAAAGCCGCACAGTTCCTGTTCGCCGCACGCACCGGCGGCGCCCACCAGAAACATTATATCGATGACATCAAGATTCGGCTGTTCGACTCGTCCCGTTCCCGCGTCACCGTAGCGTATGACGACGGCGCGCCGGTCACCCTGCTCGAACTCAACTCCCGGACACCGACCGCCTATGATGAAACGGTCTCGCTGAAGCTGAACAATCCTACGGGGGCGCAGACTGCCGTTGTGGCCTGGGATTACCAGGGCCACGACAACTGGTGGGAGGTCGACAACATCACCGTCGCCACGGACGCCGAGCCGGAGCCGACTCTCGCCGGCTTGGCCACGGACAGGGATCGCTATGTCCTCGGTGAGCCGATCAAGGTGAGTTTCAATGATGGGCCCGGCAATCAACGGGATTGGATCGGCATCTACCGTCCAGACATGGCGCCCGGCGAGCACGGCAGCCTGGCTTGGGTCTACGTCAACGGCAGCCCCACGCCCGGCGACGCCCTCTCCGAAGGCTCCGTGATCTTCACCAACAATCTGCCGGTGGGCAGTTACGTGGCTCGGTACTTTAAAAATGACGGATACGGCCAGCTTGCCGATGCGGCGTCGTTCACGGTGGTGATTCCCCCCGGCGTGGCCACCGACAGGCCGCACTACGCCCCGGGCGAACCCGTCACGGTGCATTTCAACAACGGCCCCGGCGACCCGGCGGACTGGATCAGTCTCATGCCCCTCGGTGAGACCAGCAGCATCGACTGGGCGTATGTCGGCGGCACCCGAACCGTTGGCGACGGCTTGGCCAACGGCGGCGTGACCTTCGCCGACGGGCTTCCGGAAGGGGAGTATCGCGTGATATTTCTGGCCAACGACGGCTACCGGCAGTTGGCCAAGGCCGAGTTCATCGTCGCCGGGCAGGTCGCGCCGCCCCCGCTTGGCTTCGCGAACAACGGCGACGGCACGATCACGCTGACTTTCGAGGGCCGACTGCAGACCGCGCCAACCATCAACGGCCCGTGGCAGGACATGGACGCCACAAGCCCCGTGACCCTCCCCACCGACCAGCGGCAACGATTCACCCGCTCGGTGAAATAACCCCCGCTTGGCCAAGCGCTGTTGACCCGCCCGGACATGCAAATATCTGGAGGATCAAAACTCGATCGGATTGGCGTACAACACCCCGATCTTGACCCGTTTCACCTTCCGTGCCGGGCCGAACTCGAATGAAACCGTTTCGCCCACGGAACCAAAGTCAAATCCCCTGAATTGTCGGTTGATCCTGAAGGTGGTGCCTGAAATGTGCTCCAGCGGAATCAGTGATTTTTTGGGGTTGGGAGTGTTCGGGTTGATCATTGCCATCGCCCCGTCGAGGAACAGGATGTGGCTGTCCTCCCACGGCATTTGATATGTGCCGACCAGAGTCTTCCATTCCGGCCGGATCGGCTGGCTCGCATCGTTTTCAGCGGCTTCGTTGATCGCCGGCACGATCCAGTCAAATATCCGGTCGGTAACGCTCCATGGAGAACCGGGATAGACGGCTGAGTCCAGCGAATTGGCAAAGACAATCACCCCGATGTTTTCCCTTGAGCTGATGTTGGTCGAGGTCCGGTAGCCGGGATAGCCTCCGCCGTGCCCGATCAGTTCGCGCGCGTCGGTGTGCGTGATGTCGAAGCCAAGGCCTCTCGCGTGCTTCCAGTCGCCGACCACCCAGTGGGGTCGTTGCATTTCCTTAAGCGTCCGTTGGGCGAGCAGTTCCCGGCCGCCAGATTTCCTCAACCGCAACTGCCACGACACAAACTTGGCCATGTCGTTGACGGACGAAGTCACGCCCGTTGCGGCTGCCATACCCCGGGCGTCGATGAACGGGAAGGCCTCCCGGCTCCCGTCCGGCATGCGCCTGCCGTAACCGGTGGCCAGCTTGGTCTTTTGCCCGTCGGAAAACACCACCGACGAACCCGCCATGCCCAGCGGAGCCATGATCTCGCCCTCCACATACTCGGCAAAAGTCTGGCCGGTCTTCCGCTCAATGATCTCCCCGAGCAGGGCATACGCAAGGTTCGAGTACTTGAACAGGCTGTCGCTTGGCAGGACGGTTTTCTGGCGATTCAGCCGCTCAAAAATCTCCTTCCGGTCCGGGAACTTGAAGTCGAGCCAGTAGGCCGATCCCGCCTCGCGGGGCAGCCCGGAACTGTGCGTCAGTAGGTGCCGGATCGTGATCGGGTGGGCCTCCGGGTGGGAGATCGTGATGTTGAAGTCGGACAGGTGTTGCTTGACGGGATCGTCCAGCTTCAGCTTGCCCTGATCCCGCAACTGCAGGATGCCAATCGCCGCGAACAACTTGGAGTGCGAGGCGATGCGGTACAGAGTGTCCGGCGTGGTCGGCGTTTTTGTCTCGAGATTTGAATGACCAAATCCCTTGGCGTAAATCAGTTCCTGATTTTCAACAATCCCAATGCTCAGCCCCGGCAAACCGGCATAGGCCATTCGGGCCTTGATCCAGATTTCCAGCAAATCCAGGTGCTGTCCGACATGGGGATGCAGGGCGATGCCTTTTCGTTCCGCCAATGCCTTCCCGGCCTTTTTCTTTTTGCCTTTCGGCAGGCCGGCCTTCTCCCAGGTGGGCGCGTTGGGGGTGGGGGGCAGGGTCTCGATGGTCACATCCTTGAACTGCACCACCGTCTTGCCGTTGCCGTGGATCTGCAGGCCGATCCGCCCGTCCTGCGGGATGTCCGGCTCCGCCTCCGTGAAGTCGAGCGCGGCCACGCCGTTGATCCACGAGCGGATGCGCTTGCCCTCGGCGCGGATGCGGTAGTCGTTCCAGCCGTCCGGCTTGACGGCGCGGCGGACCGCCTCCGCGTCGATCAATTCGCCGATCACCTTGCGGCGGCGCGACTCGTCATACAGTTTGCCCCACCAGCCCGGGCCGGCGTCCGCTTGGTAGCCGATCATCTCGTGGCTGCCGGGAATCCGTACGCTGCGAATCTGGATGCCGGAATTGACAAAGCCCTCCGTCCCGGTGATGCGGATCTTCAGCCGCAACTCGAAATTGTGAAACGACCGAGTCGAAGCGAGGAAGGAATTGTGCGGCACCTTCTCCGTCAGCGAGCCGGCGGTGATGACGCCGTCCTCCACCCGCCAAAGCTGCCGCTCGCCCTCGAGCACCTCCCATCCCTTAAGTGATTTGCCGTCAAAAAGCGGCTTGTGCGAATCGTTGCCGCTCGCCTCCGGGGCAGCGAGCCACCCCAGTGCAAGGACTCCCATGGTTGCGGTCAGTCGTTTTTTCATTTGCCTATAGTTTTTAATTCCTTACCCGTTTTGGCTCCGTGTTTGCGCAGAAAAACAATAGTCTCATCATTATTTGAACTTCCATTCGAAATAGCGAAATCAATGGGGGTTTCTCCTTTTTCATCCCTGATATTTAATTTCGCCC
>JACNJE010000163.1 GCA_014382705.1 Verrucomicrobiota bacterium
AACTTATACACAATAAGTTAAGTCGCCGAAAACCTTTTTTGATGAATAATGCAGGCTAAGCCCCAACGGGGCGAAAGGTGATAGCCCGGCGCAACGCGCCGGGGATGTGATTCCCCAAAAAAGACAAGCCTTGAATGGGCGGCACTTCGTTGTGTTTTGTTTCGCCCATTCAGGGCTTAACCTTTTTTGGGCGGGGTTTTCCCGGGGTGTTACCCCGGGCTTTCGCATGTTGCCCCTTCGGGGCATGGTGGCTTCACATCGTGCGCTTCAAACCCGGACAACGCTGTTTTCCAAACAGCCGATTCCGGAGATGCGGATGCGGACCGTGTCGCCTTCCTCGAGCGTGAAGTCGTCGTCCGGCACGATGCCGGTGCCGGTGAGCAGCGCGCAGCCGAATGGAAACAGTTGCGACTCAAACAGGAAGTCCCGCAACTCGCCGAGGCTGCGCTTAATCTGGTTCACGCTGACGGCACCGGAGAAGACGGTTTCACCGCCGCGCTCGATCTGAATATCGATCTTCCACTCGCGGGCCTCCTTCTCGGTGGCGCCGACGCGCACCCACGGGCCGACGGCGCAGGAGCGGTGATACACCTTCGCTTGCGGGAGGTAGAGCAGGTTTTCGCCCTCAATGTCTCGGGAACTCATGTCGTTGCCAACGGCATAACCGGCGATCTCGCCGCGCGAGTTCATCAGCAGCACCAGTTCCGGCTCCGGCACGCTCCATTTGGCGTCGGCGCGGATGCCGACCGGCTCGCCACAGGCGACCACCTTCTCGGGGAGCGACTTGAAAAACAGTTCCGGCCGTGCCGCGTCGTACACGCGGTCGTACGCCGCGGCGCTGAAGTCGGATTCCTCCATCCGCGCGTCCTTGCTCCGCAGGTACGTCACGCCGGCGGCCCAGACCTCCTGCACCTCGATTGGGCTGAGCAGCGTCACGTCGGCGAGCGGCGTCACGGGCAGTTCGTTCAATTGGGCCAGGCGCTGGGTCGCGTCGCCGCTCTCGAGCAGCGCGGTGATCGACTCGATGCCGGCCGGCGACAGGTCAAGCAGGGCGTCATCGCCCTTGGCCAAGCCGATGCGAACCTCGTTGTCCGCTGTTAGGTAACGGCAGATTTTCACGCGGCGCAGGGTGTGCCTTTGGCCAAGCGGGGTCAATCCTTGTCGCCGGGCCAGGCGTCCCATTGCCAACGTCGTTCGGTGGGATTGTAGAACAGTGCCACCGCGCTCAGGCCCAGCATGCAGATGAAGAACATCAATGCGTTCGGGTGGCGGCCGCCCCAGACCTCCCACGGCCAGGGGAAGCCGAAGAAGGCAAAGTTCAGGTCGTGATAGACCCAAACGCAGAACAGCAGCGCGACGCGGAGGAACAGCGGGTGCTCGCCGTTCGGCTTGGCCTGGCGCGCAAACCAGACCGCAATCGTGGTCGCAATCAGCATTGGCAGGAACAGGTAGGCCAGCCAGGTGACGCTGTAGGCGGCCGGGTCGACCAACGCACGGAGTGTCTTGCCGGCGATCGGCAGGAGGGTGATCGGCAGCAGCATCAGGTACGGTCCCCACCGGCCCTGCACGCAGAGCACCAGCGGGATCAGTCCCATCATTATCCCGAGGTCGTAGACTCCGTCGATCCAGTCGATTTTGCTGAACTCAACCAGTCCAATCAGGGTCACATGCACCGCCAGGAGCAGCCCGACCAGCCAGCCGGGCAGCGGGCTGACATCCGGCTCGGACGAGACGGCGACGCGGCGGCGGTTCAGCCACAGGCCAAGGCCCAGCACCGCGCCCATCGTTGCGCCGAAGGTCGTCTCCATGATGTTCCACCAGTTGAAATATTGTGTGAATCCCCCGACGAAACTCTCGCGGAAAAACTCCGGGTTCCACGCATTGGTGGCCTGCAGCGCTTGGCCAAGCGGGAAGCCCAGCGCTCCCCCGAGCATGCCCCAGAGCGCGAGGTTGCGGGCGAGCCGGTCGCGCTTGGCCAAGGTGGCGTACAGGATGCCGGTGAGCAGCGCGCAGAACAGGCCGCCCCAGATTTCAGGGCGGTGTTTCAACTCGACGCCCGGCTCCCAATGCCAATGGTCGGAGAAGTAGAAAAATGGCAGGCGCTTGTTTTCCGGGTCGTGCGGTGAGTTGAACAGCCACCATCCCGCCACGACCGCCATAAGCATGCCGAGAACCAGCAGGAACATCTCGAACGGGCGGTACCGCTTGCCTCCCAACCCGATGCCGAGGAACAGCCCGGCGAAGCCGATCCAGACGCCGGCTTTAATAGCGAGGCCGAGCATCCCCCAGCGCAGGGCCGCCCAGTTGCCGATCAATGCCGTGTCATGGGTCAGGCCGATCGTTTGGCCGTAGGTCATTGAGCCGCCAAACCCCATTGCGATCGTGCCCAGCGCGGCGGCCCGGATCATGTGTATCGACGTCTTTCCCGGGCAGAACAGAAATACCAGCACGAGACTCACCAGCACGCCGGCGATCATCGCGCCGGTCTCGTGACCGTACTGTCCGCGAATACCCCAGCCCATGCCGCCGGCCATCGCCGCGGCCAGCGTTGCCAGCCAAAGCGGGGGATTGGGGGTGGATCTTTCGTCGGTCATAACTCATTGATTGTTCCGGCCATCGTGCCCCGGACGAGTTGGCCGTCAGCGGCGTCCATGTCGTACTTCAACTGGAACTGCATCGCTTTGGTCAAGCCGGGCACACTCAACAATACCGTCCTGCCGTCCGGCTGCAACGCCGCTTTTCGGATGGCGACCGGGTCACGGCCGTTCATCTTCGGGTCGCGGATCGACCAATCCTTCGAGCCGTACTGGCTGCTCCAGAAATAGTTCCACTGCTCGAGGCTGTAGCTCTGCGGATCTTCGGCCAGGTCACGGTCGAGCGTCACGTCGAAACCCAGTTCCAGTTCTCCCGGCCGCGTGGCAAACCGGGTCGGCTGTCTGAGCGCTCCATCGACAAAACGCAGCCGCTGGAAACAACCGTCGTGCACCGCTGCCGTTTGCCAGCCGCGGAGGCCGCTGACGTACAGGTGGCCGTCGTGCGGGTTGAACCGCCCGCGCATCGCGCCCGAGAGGTAGCGGCCGGGGAGCTGCCACATCGCGCCTTGCCCGGGATGCGCCTCGTCTGGCAGGGCCAGAAGTGCGGTGCAGCGGCCGTATGACAGGTGGATCATCCGCCCGCCCAGCGCGCCCCATTGCCCGGGCGGCACCCACACCTGGCCGCCGGCGGAGTTGTCGAACACGCGCGGCACGAACGCAAACGGCGGGTCGTACGTCTCCGGTTTATCGGCGCGATGGTGCATCGGCATGTAGCCGTAAAAACCGCCTCGGCGCATCACGTCCACCCGCGTTTCCGGCACCCAGCCGCCCTGTTGGTCGCCCACGGTGATCCCATCGCCGGGGCCGATGCCCAAGCCGTTCGGGTTGCGGAAGCCGGTCGCGAACACGTCGAGTCGGCTGCCGTCGGCGCTGACGCGGATCAGCGATCCGCCGTGCGCCGTGCCCTCGGCGCACTTGGTGAAATAAAAGTTGCCGCGCGAGTCGGTCTCGAGGCTGGTTGCGTAGGCGTGCCCGCCGCCGGCGGAGAGGAGGTCGTTGTTGAAGTTCTCGTAAAAGTCGGCCTCGCCGTCGGCGTTGAGGTCGTGCAGCCGCGTGATTTGGTCGCGCCCGATGACGTAACCACGCCCGCCGACCACCTTCAGCCCAAGCGGCTGAAACAGGCCGGTGGCGTAGCGGCGCCACGTCACCTTTTCGAGCGTGGCATTGAGGCCGGTCAGTCGCCACACGTCGCCGTGCGCGGTGCAGACCAGCGCCGAGCCGTCCGGCAAAAAATCGTGGCCGGCCGTGAACAGCAGTGCGTTCCACGGGTTGTCGAACGGCAGCCGGATCGTGTCGATCGCAAACGCGCCGAGCGGCTTTCCAATGACGCCCCGCGTGGTGAGCGGTGGCCACAGGCCGGGGCCGCCCTTGGCCAAGCGCGACGGCGGCTCGATCGCGGCGTTCGCCCTGGCCAGCGCCAAGATCGACTCCGCCTGGCCAAGCGGTGCCTGCAGGAGGAACACCTTGGCCAAGCGCTGGCCAGCGCCGGGCTGTACCGTCAGCAGCACGCGGTCGTTTTTCACCGCCAAGCCGGTGCCTTGGCCAAGCGCGACGACCCAAATCGTCTCGTCACCGGCCGGGAGGCGGGCCACGGCCAAGCCGTCGATCTCGCGCAGCGCTGCTTTCGCGCCGCGCTTCGTGGCGATCAGGGCGGTCATCGGCGTGGCCGCTTGGCCCAGTTCGAACGTGCGGGTGAGAAACAGCCGGCCGCCGGCTTGGCCGGCCCACGGCGACTCGAGTACCGTTGTCTCGCCGACGGTGTAGCTCAATGCCACGCGTTTGCCGTGCCGGTACAAGCCTCGGTACTTGGCGCGGCTGCGGGGGAGCGGGCCGAGTTTGCCCGGGCGCGGATCGTCCCATTTGCCGTTGTGCGCCCAGCCGGGCGAGATGCCGTTGGCAAACAGCGTGCGGCCCTTTGGTCTCGGGCCGCCGATCAGGCCGTATCGCTTCGGGTCGAACTCGAGGAAGCCGCCCGTCCACGCCGCGCTGTAGCCGAGCAGCTCGGTGTTGAAGCAAACCGTGGCCTGCGACGGGTCGCCGACCTTGATCGCGATGCCCTTGAGCGTGCGCCCGTGCGGTGTGTGGATGGCCCCGCTCATGATCGGCCCGACATCGACCCGGTTCCAGCGACCGTCCGTCCAGTCCCCCTCGACCTGGTCGGCCACGGCTTTCATCGCGGTCGTCGCCGGAGCGGTCTCTTCGGCTTGGCCAACTGCACCGAGCGAGCAGCCAAGCGACAGCACGGCGACAAAAAAAATGCGCCAGGGAGATGAAGAGAGTTGCACGGGAAGATGCTGCCCAAGCCAGTTGGGTTGTCAAGCGGGGCTTGCACGCTCGGGGGAACTCGAACACTCTCCTGAGCCGTGAATGAGCTGCTGACAGAAGCGTTGCCGCAGATGGTTGCCGAGTGGCTGCCGAAGGTCGGTTCGGCGCTGCTGGTTCTGTTCGTCTTTTGGCTGGTGGCCATCGCGGCGCGGAAGGTGGTTCGCCAAGCCGGCACGGTTGCCGGGATCGACACGAGCGTGATCAACCTGCTGGCCCGGTCCGCGCACATCGTGTTGCTGGTGGTCGGGCTGGTGACGTCGCTGGGTACGCTGGGCATCGATGTCTCCGCCATCGTGGCGAGCCTCGGGTTGACCGGTTTCGCGGTCGGGTTTGCGCTGAAGGACTCGATCAGCAACCTGTTGTCCGGGGTGCTGATCCTGATCCACCGGCCGTTCAACGTGGGCGACTCGATCAAGGTCAAGACGTTCGAGGGGCGGGTGACGGCCATCGACCTGCGTTACACACGGCTGGAGCGGGACGGCGAAACCATCCTCGTGCCCAACTCGCTCCTGTTCACCAACCCAATCAATCTCTTGTCCGGGGCGGTGGCTAAAAATTGAACAACCGTCTGCCGCTGCCTGTCCCAATCGCGGGTATCCTGCCTCCCGGCTCGTTCCAACATTGAAAAACAACGCCAAAACTGCCGTCGCCCTGTCCGCCTGCCTGCTGGCAGGGTGGGTCTGTGCCCCGGCCGGCTTGGCAGAGAAGGCGCGGTTTTTCTCGTCGAACGGTTGGGCCTCGATCAAGAGCCGCACGGAGGAAATTCGCCCCGGCGCCGGGCAGAGCAGCCTGAGCCGGGCCAAGTCGTTGAGCGGGGTCGGCACCGTTCGTTACCCTGGCAGCGCCCCGGCCCTCGACCGGGCGACCTCCAAAAAACTGCTCGAGTTGTTTGACAAAAAGAAAAACTGGATGTTTCAGGACTTGGGCCAAGAGAATGAATCCGGAGACTCGGTGGAGGAGTGGTCGCGGGAGGGCAGCCTGCTCGGCCGCGCCGAAACCGCCCGCCGCAACCCCTACGGCAAGTCACGCGGCGTGGTGCAGGATTTCCTCCGGCCGGGCGACAACGAAAAACGCCCCCGCAAAGCCAACAAGCGGCGCAACAGGACAGAGCCGTTGCCGGGGGAGGAAGAGGAAAAACTGGACGAACCGGATTTCGAGCTGAACCCGGATAAATTCAAGGAAGGCGGCAAAAAAAAGGAGGCGTCGCTAATCCTTGCCCACTCGCCGTTTGCGGCCAAGACGGCGCTGGCCGATTTTTCACCGTTTACGCAATCGCGTTCCAAGTCGGCGAACCCGTTCGAGGCGTTGCAGAATCGCGCCGGCCGGAACGGTGGCCGCCCGGTGGCCAGCCAAGCGCTTGGCCAAGCGGGAGCCCCGCCCCGCCCCGGTTTTTTTCAGCAGCAGAACAACAACGCGGGCGGCATAATCAACGGCAAAAACTTCTTCAACGCCGGGACGGGGGGGGCGGCCAAGCGCGTGCTTGGCCTCGACCCGATGAGTTTTGGCGGCGGCTTGGCCTCGAAACCGTCCACGCCGGTGACCGGAGTGGGGGCGGGCGGGTCGCCGTCCGCCTTCAAGCTGCCCGCCGGTCTCGCCGCCCCGGCATCGGCGAACCGCCCGGTGTCGCCTGTTTTCGGCGGGCCGCCGCCGGCCGTGCGTCGGGAGACGCCGCTGCTGTTCCAGTCGAGGAACCGCCAACAGCCGTCCACGCGCAGCGGGCTGCTCCGCCAGGGGCCAGGTGCCTCCTCCGGAAAGTCAAACCGCGGGTACTGACCCCCCGCTTGACCCGCGGCCGGCAACTGTGGCCCACTGACCGGCCTTGAGCGACCACGCCGCCAGGCCAACTTTCCCCGAGGGCACGCAAAGCCTTTTCTGGTTTTTTTTCCTCAACTTCCTGTCATGCCAGATCATCATGGACAGCCCGATCTTCCTGTACGCGGAGAGCCTCGGGGCCAGCGCCACCGTCATGGGGCTCATCGCCGGGATGACGCCGCTGATGGTGATCTTTCAAATCCCGGCCGCCGCCCACGTTGGGCGCTGGGGGTACAAGGTGTTTATCGCGACCGGCTGGTCGTTGCGGCTGGTTTTTGCGTTCGGGCTGGTGTTTGTGCCGCTGCTCGACGGCGTGATCAACCAGCAAAGCCAGCTCGCGCTGGTGCTCGTGCTGCTGTTTGCCTTCAATGTCGTGCGCGGCATCGCCAGTTGCGCGTGGTATCCGTGGATTCGCGGGTTGATCCCGGAGAACATCCGCGGCCGGTACCTGACGTTTGAGGGCGCCTTCGTCAACACCGGCAGCCTGATGGCGTTCCTGATGGTGGCGGCATACCTTGGCCAAGCGCCGACAAGCGGGCAGTTCAGCGTCCTGTTCGCGTTCAGTGTCGTGGCCGGAGCCGGGAGCATCTTTTTCATCCTGCGCGTGCCGGCGGTCGCGCCGCCCAGCGAGGAGGCCGGCAAAAAACAGGTGGCGCCGTGGGCGGAGATTTTCGGCAACCGGCTGTTTCGCAAATTGCTGTGGGTGGAGCTATTCATGGCGATCGCGCTCGGCGGCTTGGCTGCGTTCACGGTCAAGTACCTCAAGGCTGAGGCTGGGATGCAGGACAACCACATCATGCTCGCCTCGGCGGCCAAGTTCGTCGGCGCGCTGGGCACGCTTTGGTTCCTGAAGGCGCGCCTCGACCGGATGGGCAGCCGGCCGGTCATTTTCTTCGGCTTGGCCATCGGCTTGGCTTGCGTGGCGGTGTTCGGGCTGATCGCCGGCGGGGTGGTGCCACTGAACTTTTTCGCCGTAGCCGGCCTCTACTTCTGCTTTGGCTTTGTGCTGGCGAGCGTGACCATGTCGATGACGCGCCTGGCCATGGCGACGGTGCCTCGGCTAGGCAGTAGCCATTATTTCGCCGTGTTCGCCGTGGTCGGCAACCTCGCGATGGGAATGTCGCCGACGCTCTGGGGGCTGATGATTGACCTCCTTTCCGGGAGGGACGTGGTCTGGCTTGGGATAGAGTGGAACGAATACACCGTTTACTTCGCCGGGGTGGCGGGGGTGCTGCTGCTCACGGCCTTGGCCACGGTGCGACTGGAGGAACCGAAGGCCGCCCGGCTGAACGAGTTCCTCATCGACCTCATTCGCCACTCGCCGCTGCGCTACTGGATGCGCGACTGATTGCGCCGCTCGAAGAACGGCACGAGCAGCGTGTCGGCGATCAACTGGATCAGGTGATACAGCGCCAGCGGCAGCGCGCCGATCGGGTTGTCGCTGAAAAAGCGCTGCCAAAGGTAGATGCCGTTTGGCAGCGTTTTTTGCGAACCGCAAAAGACGAGCGCGGTGCCGGTGCCGCTGTCCATCCGCAGCAGGACCGACACGCCGAAGTTCCATGCCAGCAGGATCGCGTGCAGCAGCGCGGAGACAACGACCACGCGCAGCACGACGTCGGAGTTGCCATTGATTTGTCCGGTGGCCACCGAGAAACCGGAGTAGACGAATACAAGGATAAGCCACTGCGGCACCAGCCGAATGCCCCGGAGAAGCGGCTTGGCCTGCACCCACAAGAACCGGCGCAACGCTTGGCCAAGCGCGACCGGCACCACGACCACGAGCAGCATTTTGAGGATCATTTGGCCAAGCGGAAAAGCCACCGAGGAGCCGATGCTCAACTGCAGCACCAGCGGCGTCAGCACCACGGTCAGCGAACTCGACAGCAGCGTAAAGATGAGCGCCAGCTCCTGGTTGCCACGCGACAGCACCGTCAACGCCAGCGCCGAGGCGAGGCTGCTCGCCTGCGCCGCCAGGATCATCACCGCCGTCAGGAAATGCGGGTTGTCTGCTGGTTGCAACCCAAGCGCCAACCCGTACGCCGCCGCCGGGGCGACGCAATAGGTCGAGAGGAGCACCAATGCGATCGCGCCGAGGTTGGCCGCCTGCCGGTGCAGCTTGCCGGTGTCCAGCGTGAAGCCGGAGACGGCCATCATCACGCCCACCAGCACCGGCGTCACCCAGTCGGCTTCCTTGATGGCCCGGCCGCCTTCCGGCAGCCACAGCCCCGCCGGGATCATCAGCACCAGCATCGCCAGGAACCAATAGCGGCTGACTAAGGTGCCAAGCCGGTTTACCTTGGCATCGGGTTGATCGGAAACGCAGCCCACGAGGCGGCGCAGTATGGGCATCGGCTCCCCGTCGTCCAAACCAATTTCCATCGGTGTGGGTTCAACAAAAACCTTGCGCGGCGACGGTTTGCTGATTACAAAACGCCGCTCTCGACGCGTCGGCGTCGGCGACCGCAGTGCCTCGGTAGCTCAATGGTAGAGCAGTTGACTGTTAATCAATTGGTTGTAGGTTCGAGTCCTACCCGGGGTACCAGTTTTCCTAATGTTTTCGCCTAAAAAAGGCACTTGGGTGTAAATTGGGTGTGCGATTGGGTGTAACCCCCAATTGTGTTTTTACAATCAATTGGGTGTAAAAATCACACTTTAGCGCCCCCCCCCAGCGCCCCCAAGAGGGGGTGGGGATCAACCCTCCCTCACCTCAACCCGGGGCACCTCGCAGAGATCGGCATAGTAGGCTGCGGTGACGCTGGGGTCGCTGTGGCCGAGTAGTCGCTGGGCAACATAGAGGCCGTAGCCTGTAGCCACTTGTGCCCCGTAGAGCTTGCGGAGCTCGTGGGCACCCTTCTGGGTTGTCCAGCCCACCTTCGACTTCATCCAAGTGTTTAGCGTGGCGATGTCGCTCTCGGTGATGCCCTCGCAGGCGACGGCGAGGAACGCCTTGCCCAGCGGGATCGTGCGGCTCTTGCGGGACTTGGTCTGGAACAGGTTCTCGCTGCCGGGGATGGTGAGCTCGGGCAGGGATTCGCTGCCGTTCACCCAGCCCTTCTTGTAGCCAAGAATCTCCCCGACTCTCAGCCCCCCCGTGGCGGCCATGATGAAGGCGGCGTGCGCCTTGGGGGCCAGCGCGGCCAGCTCCCTTGACAGTTCCCACGTGCGGTCTATCAAGGGCTTAGGGGGTAGCGTGTAGTTGACCGGGGGTGCCTTGGTCTTGGACTGAGAAAGGAACTGCACTAGCTTCTCGGGAAGGTTCCCGTACAGGGGCCGGATGTCCTTGCGGAACAGGCTGCGAATCTTGGTCTCACAGGAACGCAGGGAGCGCAGGGCGCTGGCCTTCTCGGCACCCTGCTTGCCCTCGAGCTTTGACGCCTTGTAGAGCGCCCAAGTCTCGGGGGACATGATGGAGGGATCATCGACTCCCGCCTCACGGCGAGCTGCCTTGAGCGAGTTGATGTTCCCCTCGCGGGTGCTCGGCTCGCAGTCGGCAGCGAATACCTTGTAGGATGCCTCCAGTTGGGTCATGTCGAGCCGCTGAGGGTTTTTCGGCCCGGTGGGGGCAACCCCCAACAGCACACTTGCGAAGTGTTTCTCGGCTGTTTTTCGGGCCTCAGCCTTGTTGCTGGTTTTGGTGCAGAATTTTTCCCGCACCCCGTTTACTCGTTCCTCGGCGTACCATGTCGCCCCGGCCTTTGGGGATCGTGTGTATAATGTCATTGTTCTGTCCTTTCTGTTTATCGTTTGGTTATACTACTTCGAACGATTTCGTAATCTGCGCCGCCACAGAAAATTGAGTAGACCTCGCTGACCTTGCGCCGCCTGTACTCGCAGTCCTTTAGCGAGGTGCCCTCTGGGAAGAATGAATCGAAGAGCACCCCCTTGTGCTCGAGCAGCCAGTGCCCCCCCACACTGAGGAGGTGGGCGTGGTCATTCTCTATCAGCGGGTGATCCCCGAGGCCCCTCACCTCATTGAACCACTGGGTCAGTGTCGGTCTAGCCTTGCTCCTGAACGGCTGATAGAAAAGTGTCCTCGTCTGGAACTTGAACAGGTCGAGCACCGGTTTGAGGTCGGAGAAGTAGGTGCCCTTTACCCCTCGGCCCTGACGTTTGACCGTCTCGCCCCGCAAGGGGACTCGGAGGTGTTGGTGTGTGCGGATGTGGGTTGCCGCATCCTCTGGACTGAGCCCCGTGAGCATCGCCAGCACAGCGGGGCCGCAGAAGGTGTTCTTCACCTTGCGCGGGTTATGCTTCAGTTTGTGAATCATAATCATGGTTCCTGTTCCCGGATTGGCCACTTGCCGTCGAAGGCAAACGAGCCGAGTTCCCTGTAGTTGTCCTTGCCCCTGAGTAGCTGGAGGTAGGTGACTTCCACGGCCACCCCCGCCATGCAGTCCATGTCTTTCACGGCGAGCAGGGCCGTGCGGGGTGTTCCCCCGAGCTGGGTGTCGAGGCGAACGTGTGTTGTGTGTCGGGGCGTTTTCATCCCCAGTCCTTTTGCTGGTCGCGCTTGTGCAGGAACCAGCCCATTTTGGCCCTGCGCCTCGCCTCTCGCTACGCCTCGCTCGCCGGGCCGTGGTAGGCCGGGCGGAGGTGGAGCGACTTGGGCTCCTTTTTTTTCTTGTTCATTGTTCTGTCCCGTCTCAGCCCCGCCCATTACGGGGCACAGGGATGCAGTACATACAAAGAGATACAAGTTCAACACAATAAACATTTTTTAAAATTAATTTTTTTTGTGGGGGGGGGGTGGGACAGGCAATGTCCCAGTGAAGCCGTTAAGGTGGCCCGGATGAATGCGGGGATTAGGTTAACCCCGTGGGCTGCCCGGGAGGTCGAGCGTCTAGCCAGAGAAACCGGAAGCAGCCGGGAGGAGGTTATTGCTTTTTGCCTTTCGAGGTTTTTAGAAAGTCATCCAAGGCGGCCTGCCTTTTCTCGAAAACGTACCGAACATAGTCGGAAGCGTGGGCTTTGACGCACGCCTCAATAATCTCGGTTCGGCTGACCCCGGACGCCTCGGCAACCTCCCTGAGCAGTTCCAACACATCATCCCCCAGCCGGATGCCAATAGGGGTTCGGTTCTGTTTTTTTACCGCCACAGCTAGGTGAACCTAGCACAGGTGTATGTACGCCGCAACCGGCGGCCTGTTTTTTTTTGCAAATAAGGGTTGATCAACGATATACAGTTCATACAATCCACCGAGTAGTGCCCATCAACCTCCTGTCGCAGCTCGACTGATGCAATATTTCTACTGCCGCGGTACTGCTTCACCAGAAGCAATCGTCCGTTGTCCTGCATCCAAATCTGGTCGAAGTTGCCGATGGTGTTTTTGATGAAAACCAACGGATCAATCCCCATCGCCGCGAAGTCTTCTGCATGTTCGGCAATGATATGTCGCAAACCAAACCCGCGATGTCTGCTGAAGTGCTTCCCGTTCAGCAACCGGATGGGTGCGGACGGGATGCCGGCCTTCTTTGCGGTCTCAGGCGTGATGGCGCCCCATTCTTTGGCGCCGTCCGGGTGGGGCACCACATCGCGGGCAGGAGCGTCCGGCGCCGGCATATACCGCACCGCATCCCCGCTGCGCTTGTTCCCGGCTCGCTCGAGCAACTCCTGCGCCCGGTCTTTGCGCCTCTCCATCTCCCCGGGCGTAAACCGCGCCACCCGCTCGAGCAGGCTGCGGGTGGCTTCCGGGGTAAGCTGGGCCGCCCGGGCCGGGGTGCGGGGACCGGGGGTGGCCGGCATGAAGTAGGCCGCTGATGCTGGGCCACCTGGCATCGGTCGAGTCGGTTTCATCCGCATCTCGACTTCGCCGGTTGTCGGTTCCCGGTACGCTTCTTTCACCGATGACCAGTAGCCCGCTTCTTTGTGGGCGTTCATCGCTTTCTCCAACTGCGCCCGGTTCATCTTCGGAATCTTGTGTAACCCGGGGAACATCACCTCATGCGGTTCCAGCCTGCGCCGAATCCGATCCCACAAATGCCACTGACTAGCGAACAGGTGCAACCCCGATTGCTGCGCCCGTCGATCATTCTCAGCCAACGCTTGCCGGTAGGCATCCCCAATCACCGATGCTTTGTCCGGGCGATTGATCCAGTCAACGTCGTGCAGATAATCCGGCACCATCGGGTTACGCTGACCGTGAGTCTCGAACTTGCGCTCGTTGCTGCTCAGGACACTCATCACCCGATCCATGAAAGCCGCATCGCCACCTTGAACTCGAAACACCTCGTCCATGTTGCGAATTTTCTTCAATTCGCTTTTCGGTGCCTTCGGAAGTTTCAGCAACTCGTCTTTGTATTTCTTGTACTCCGCTTTTAGTTCGTCACTCCGGTTGGCCGGTTTGGTGCGGTTGTACTTGGTGATGGTCTTTTGAAATTTGCTGTCCAGCTTCCGCCGCGCATCGACAAGCGTGTTCCAACGCTTGACCACACTACGCTCAAACTGCTGGCGCGACTTCTTCGTCGGGAATAGTTTCGGCAGAAAGTTCCTCGCCATGTGCCTGTCGAAGGCACTGATCGCCGCATGTACCGGGTCTTGCCAGACCACCGAGAAACTGGCGACCTTCGCAGACAACCCCCGCGTCTGGGTCATCACTTTCTCGACGAACTGATCCCAACTCTCGTCCGGTTTCTTGGTGAAGAAATCCGGATCTTTCTTATACAACTTCGCGAACTCCGCCAGGTTGGTGTAGTCCGCCGATCCTTTAAGACCCATTCCACCGGCACCCGCCGCCTGGGTCTCGTAAAACTCGGTCATCTGCTGCTCGGCTTCTTTCCGATGCACCCGGTCAACTTTCTCGCCAGGTTCCCAGTCGATGAACGAAGCCAACTTGTCGATGTCTTCGGAGGTTCGCACCCGCATGACGGCGAACTCGAATTCGTTGGGGGTGAGCGGCTGGTTGGGACTTAACATCCCAAAAAGAAAGCGATTGAAGACCTCGACTCTGTCGCCGGGTTTCGGAGTCACTGAGCGTACCAACTTCTGCTGAAGTTTACTCGTCAGACTCTTAGAGAGAGTCGATGGATCAATCGGGTTGGCTTTGAGCCAAAGTAGATCGTAGAATGTGAATTCTCCGTCCAGACCTCCCGGTAGGCTAACCGATCTGCCATCTTGGTCTTCAACCGGAACAATCTTGGATTGCGGGCCGAAATTGTCAACCCCAAACTGCTTGCCAAAATCGGCGAAATCCTCGGGCGACCAGTCGGCCACCTCGCGCCCCCGATGGGTGACCGGTTCGCCGGCCGGCATGTACTTCGCATCGCTCACACCGACCTCATCGACTTTCGCCCGGGCGGCCTGTTGCACTGCCATCGCCGCATCGTAATCGTTGAACAGCGGCACCTGGTCGCGCATCTGATTGTAATCGACCTCCGGCAACCCGAGGACGTTCTCAGGATCGCGCACCATCAGCACGACATCCGGTTCACCCATCTCCTTCGGCCAATTCGGGGGGGCGTACTCGGGGTTCCACGGCACCCGGGCTGCCGGGCGGAATCCGTTCTCTGCGTAGAGATTCGGCAGGAAGCCCCCCACATCAAACGCATCAAGCGTGGATGCGTATGGTGCCGCTTCAGCTAAAAGTTGTCGGATGTTCGCCTGGGACTCAGGCTTCTTGAAGACGCTGACCAAATCCCGGCCAGGCGTGATGGCTAAACCTGCAGACTCGTCCGGTTCGAGGAAGAGTTTGGTCTCGGGGTCGGTGTAGAACTCGGGCTGCTTGATCTCGACTGCTGCACCGAACTTGTGTCGCTGGGCGGCATCGCTGATTGCGGCGTGGAATCCTGCGCCTCCGGCTGGAGAGTCAACGCGGAAGCCGCTTGAGCGTAAATCTGTCTGAGGCGTTCGTTGCCCATCAACGGGAGACCGTACACCCGTCTCGCCCGGTGTCAACTCTTCTCCCGGCATGTATCTGGCCTCATCCCCCGGCATGAGGTTTTTCTTCCACTTGCGGTATGCCTCCGACTGGGTCTTCATCGGGAGCGGTGTCCCGGCCCCGTACTGGGTCACCCGGTTCTTCTCGATGCGGTTGATGCGATCAAAACGACGGGATCGGATCAGGTTCTCGACCTGCCGTGCTTTGCCGCTGCGCTTGGTCGCTTTCCGCGCCTCGGTGATCGGGTTGGCGTCCTTTTCCGCAACACCGATGAAATCGTTGATGATGTCGCGCTTCGCTTGGGCAGTTGCCGCCTCAGCATCCAGCCCGGTCTCCCCGGGGCGATCCGCTTTGTGATTCTCCAGCCGTCCTCCCCCGTTCGGGGGTCTTTTTTGGCCCCGAACCGCCCCCGGTTGTGGATGGATTACAAAAAAAAGAATCTCAAATTTACACACCATTTGCCCACCACCTGCTGGGAATGGCAGTCTGCTCCTGTCCCCGGGTGACCACTCAAGCGGCGGACAAAATGCTTGCCAACCCATTGGGGTTCAGGCACAAAGTCGTCGGTTGCGGAGCAAACCCGCAAAAATGCCAGTGTGGCGGAATTGGTAGACGCGGCGGATTCAAAATCCGCTTCTTTCACGAGAGTGTGGGTTCGAGTCCCTCCACTGGTACCACTTTAAGCATTGGGTAAGATACCCATCCCTAGCTTCGTAGAACATGTCATGGCGCAATTCGCGCAACACAAATGGCACAGTTCACATGAAAAAATACGAAGCCCCAAAACGTACTCCGTGGCCGCGTCTCATCAAAATCGGCCGCACCACTGTCAAAATCTACCGCCGCAAAATGCCGTCCGGCAACTGGGGCTACCGCATCCCCAACTACAGCTCGGGCAAGCGCCGCTTTGACTGTCATCCCGACGAAGCCGGAGCGATCGAAGCGGCAACGCGTCTGGCCCGGAAGTTGAGCGAACGCCAGCATGTAGCGGCCAACATGACGAACAGCGAAGCCGCCGGATACGCCGCTGCCGTGCAGAGTCTGGAGCCGCACTCAGTGCCTCTTACGGCTGCTGCTGACACTCTGGTCCAATGTCTGCAAACAACGGGCACACTGGCCAAGCTGATCGAAGCAACAGCATTCTGGGCGGCTCGTAACAGAGTGGTAACCCGGGGGGGTGTGGGGGAAGTCGTCGAAAAGCTGCTAGCGTTCAAAAACGGTATCAGTGCATCCGAGCGTTATTTGAAAGATTTACGACTTCGCTTGGGCCGTTTTGCCGCTGACTTTCCCCTACACATATGCGACGTCACCACGCCGGAGATTCAAGACTGGCTGGATTGCTTGGGGCTTTCGAACTGTAGCTACGGCAACTACCGGAGAGCATTGCATGTTCTATTCGAGTTTGCGGTGGCCCGTGGATTTGCCGTCGATAACCCCGTCAAAGCCACGCAAGCCGTCAAAGCGGATAAGTTTGCCATCCAAATCTTCACCCCCACCGAAATGCGCAAGCTTCTCGCCGATGCATCCGCTGAGTTTCTGCCGTGCATCGTCTTGGGCGCGTTCGCTGGGCTGCGCAGTGCAGAGATCAAGCGGCTCACTTGGGACGACATCCGGCTGGCTGATCGGCATATCGTTGTGGGAAAAGAGAAAGCCAAGACGGCAAGCCGCCGGATCGTTCCCATCTGGGAGAACTGCGCCGCTTGGCTCGCTCCGTACGCCGGGCACGCAGGGGCTGTGTGGGGTCGCGGCTATTCCCGGTTCTACGACGAGCAGAAACGCGCAGCCAAAGAAGCTGGAATCGACTGGAAGCGCAACGGGCTGCGCCACAGCTATGCCAGCTATCGCTTTGCCCAGACAATGGACGCTGGGCGAGTGGCGGGTGAACTGGGCAACAGCGCCGTCGTCGTTCATCGGCACTACCGCGAGCTGGTAACCCCGAAAGCGGGGGAAGAATGGTTTGCCATGAAGCCAAGCCCCGAAGTGAGTAACATTATCAGTGCTGCGGGTTAGCTGGCTGGTGGGGGATAATTCCACAAACCCATCCGCAAATATCCCAACCCATCTGCATCTTACAGCGCGTAACTTTCTGCTACTTTTTGACTGCCCATTGGGCACTTGTTTAGTCGGTAACCCGGGGGGGGTAATTTTCCAAATTCCAATTCCAAGATATTCCGGGGGTTTGTTGGAATGGAAACACGGGGGGGGGTATTGTTAGTAATATTAACATAATTATTTCCAATTAATTTCCATTGGAATTCCAATTGGAATTATTCTGGAATTTTCCATTCCAACTTCTTTCCGGGTTTTATTGGAATTGGAAATTGGAAATTATGGGTTCCATACCAGCAATCCGTCTGATTCAGCCAGTTTCCCACTGAACTGGCCACCAATTGAAAGTGCAGCATAGCAACTGCTTTGGCTCTTGCCTGTAAGTTCTTGCAATTCATTAACAGCATCCGCTCTTTTCAACTTACGTGATCCGTTTTCGAACAAGCGGTCCATATCGTCTTCTGATATGCGCTTGTTACGGTTACCCGTGGGGGTATCCAGTTCGCTTAATCCAATATCGGTGCACGGTTTGAACAGTCCATTGCAGCGGTACCAGACACTTCGCTCTCCGTGGAGGCCGTCGTTGTTCTTGGTGCATTCCCAGATCACACGATTGTCCTTGCTGTCATTACTCACTGTTTGCATGACGAACACACACCGTGCGGCGCTAGCAATGACATGCGAGCCGGATAGCTCTTGGAGTAAGTCGCGCCCCGACTTTCGCTCATTAGTTTTTCGCGTGTGGCAGACAATGACGATTGCGGGTTTTTTATCACCTTTCGGGAACGAATTATGAATGGAATCCAATCCAGCTCTGTAAGCTCTTTGGTTGTCATCCCGGACAATTGAGTTCCACGGGTCCAGCACCACCAAATCCGGGGCAAAACCAGTCAACCAATCGGTCAATTGCTTCTGGAAATCGGGATCATCAAAAGCCATTCCATATGCCGGTGGTTCACTGATCCGAATAAACTCATCCAAAGCAGGATCGTTGAGTTCTTTAAACTCTGTTTTTAGACGATAGAGACCGTTTTCTGCTTGGAGAATTGCAGTCTTGAACTTCTTGTGCACGGGAAGCCCAAACCAACTCTTGCCCGTAGCACCTGCTATTGCCAGCGCTGTTGCCGCTCGGCTTTTTCCAACGCCGGGGGCGCCGCCAATGAATGTCATATGTCCGCGCTGGATGTGGCAATCACCGATCAAGATGTGGCCGTCTGGTGGAACAAAACCACGACAATCACTTGGGCTGTAGAACTTGAACATTTCACGTCGGGCCGTTTGCGCCGACACCGGTTCTGGTGTATTATCTTGTTTGTTGATTACAGTGTTTTCACTGGGCGGCGGCTCGTTTTGGGCTGCCGCTTTTTTTTCGATTGATACGATTTTAGACATGTCAATTCCTGGACTGTTTTTTGATTCGATCAATGTATTCATAATTCGTTATTTAATGGGTTAAAGTTCAAGTAGTAGATCGTTTGCGGTTTATCGGGTTTATCACGACCGTCTTTTCGCACCCCCCCGGGCATCCGTACAAATTGAACCCGGTTCCAAGTTTTGGGATCAGCCCCAAGCCGGACGGCATACTCAAAGAACTTGCGGACTTTGCTTTCGGGTTGCCAGGAAACGTAGTACCAGCCGTGAAGGGACTTGCCGCCGCTGTGAACCACACAAACAAGCGGGCAAAGCTCACTCAAGTGCAGATGAAAAGCGCTTTGGTCGTCTATTGAGTGCCGATCAAACTCGGCCACCAGAAAACGGCGTTGACCGACATTTGCAAGCGTTCGCTCGCTCTTCTTACCGTCTTGAGTCAGCCCGTACTTCTTGCGCATGGGGCTTGGAACAATCAGTGACTTATTGTCCAGATCGCCAAGCCAGTCTTCGAGGCGCTGTGTTTCGCTGTTTAATTTTTTCTCTCCGCAATATCTGTATGGATTCCCACAACACACCCACGGGTTGCCCGGGAATAGAGTAGCGATGATTGACTCCATTTCGTTGTCGGGACTGTCCATTGGTCTGGGGTCAGAGCGCTCCAGTAGCTCTGCCAGCCCGCTGAGTGGGGAGTATTTGCTCAGAACAGAGGCTTGAAGCGTGTTATCACACATGGGCCACTGATCGGATGGGGTGGGGGAACTAGCGCGTCTGGAGAGCGATACGGGCTTTGAAGCACCATGTGTCGGTCGCCAAGCCCAACGTGCGCTGTTTTTCACTGCCCGCTCAACTTCACGTCGCGGCACCGTCCGGCCACAATCTTGGGTGCACTCATGAAGCAAATCCACGATGGTGGGCTGCTCGTAATGGTGGTGAAGCTGCCGAGCCGCGCTGAACAGCCAGCCATTCACGCCGTCGTGTTGACTCATAAAAAAGGACACCGAAGGGTTAGAAAGGGTTGAGAGGAGAGT
>JACNJE010000094.1 GCA_014382705.1 Verrucomicrobiota bacterium
GCTAACCACAGTCTAGCGCCTCCCCTTCGGTGTCCTTTCTTAATGAGTCAACAGGATGGGATAATTTGGCCTTGGCGGCCACGGTCTGTTTGGCCAAGCTACGCCCGCATTTTTATGAACCGATCAATCCTGACTGGCTTGGCCATCATCGCGCTTGGCCAAGCGCAACCGCCCGCCGCCGCGCCGCCAAGCGCCAAGTCGTTTCCACTCCAGGGCATCCTGCCCAAGGCCGAGACCGGCGCACTGAACTATCTCAAGGAACACCCCACTTACGACGGTCGCGGCATCACGGTTGCGATCTTTGACACCGGCGTCGATCCCGGCGCCCCTGGCCTGCAGGAAACCAGCGACGGGCGGCCAAAGATCGTCGATGTCGTGGACGGCTCCGGCAGCGGCGATGTGGACACTTCCGCCGAGCGCGAAGCCAAGGACGGCACGCTGACTGGTCTCACCGGCCGCACGCTCAAGCTCGGCGGTGACTGGCAAAACCCCGGTGGTAAATGGCGCGTCGGCATCAAGGCGGCGTACGAGTTGTTCCCCGGCAGCCTTGTAAGCCGCCTCAAGCGCGAGCGCAAAAAAGAGTGGGACGAACTGCAGCGCAAGCGCATGGCCGGCCTTCAGGCCAAGCTTGCCGATTTCGACGAGGCCAACCCCACTCCGAAAGGCGACAAGAAAAAGGAACGCAACGAACTGCAGGCGCGCATCGACCTGCTCGAGGCGCTGCAAAAGGATTACGACGATCCCGGCCCGGTTTACGACTGCGTGGTTTTCAACGACGGCAAGGCGTGGCGCGCCGTGGTGGACACCGACGAGGATGGCGATCTCGCCGACGAGAAGCTAATGACCAACTTCCGCGCCGAGCGCCAGTGGGCGTCGTTCGGCAAGCGGGCCATGATGAACTTCGCGCTGAACATCTACGACGACGGCGACACGCTCTCGATCGTCACCGATGTCGGCGCGCATGGGACGCACGTGGCTGGCATCGTCGCGGCGAATTACCCGGGCCAACCGGAACTCAACGGACTCGCCCCCGGGGCGCAGATTGTATCGGTCAAGATCGGCGACCGCCGCATGGGCAGCTCGTCGATGGGCACCGGCGAGGTGCGCGGGCTGATCGCCGTGTTGGAGAACAACTGCCAGTTGATCAACATGAGCTACGGTGGCCCTTCGCAGGATCCCAACGACGGCCGACTCGCCGCGCTCTACTCAGAAATTGTCAACAAGCACAACGTCATTTTTGTCGCCAGCGCCGGCAACGACGGGCCGGCGCTGTCGACGGCCGGCTCGCCCGGCGGCACGACCTCCGCGCTCTTCGGCATCGGCGCCTACGTCTCGCCGGTGATGATGGAGGCGCAATATTCGCTGCGCGAGCCACTGCCGGCCATCCAGTACACGTGGTCGTCGCGCGGGCCGACGTTCGACGGGAACCTCGGCGTCGATTTCAGCGCGCCCGGCGGGGCGATTGCGCCGGTCTCGAACTGGACGCTGCAGGGCAACATGCAGATGAATGGCACCTCCATGTCGTCACCCAACGCCTGCGGCGGCATCGCGCTGCTCTTGTCCGGCCTGAAACAGCAGGACGCCGAGTGGACGCCGCACCGGATCCGCCGCGCCATCGAGAACACCGCGAAGGAAATCCCCAACGTCGAGCGCTTCGCCCAGGGCCGGGGCTTGTTGCAGGTGGACAAGGCGTTCGCCTACCTCGAGGCCAACCGGGACGCGAAGGATCACGACCTGCGATTCGAGGTCACTAACCGTACGCAGGGCGGGCGTGGCATTTATTTGCGCGAGCTGTTCAACACCGGCCAGCCGGTTGCCTCGACCATTGCCGTCACGCCGGTGTTTCACGAGGACGCCGATAATGCCGGGAAGGTCGCTTTCGAGATGCGCATCAACCTAGAGTGCGACGCCTCGTGGGTCGAGCATCCCGGCCACATGGTGCTGATGCACGGCGGGCGCAGTTTCGGTGTCGAGGTCAACCCGCAGTCGCTGATTGGCGGCATGCACTATGCCGAGGTCGTGGGTTACGACGCCGATCACCCAGAGCGTGGCGCCGTCTTTCGCGTGCCGATCACCGTGCTTAAGCCGGAGCCGGTTGACACGGGAAAACCGGTTCAGTGGACCGAGGTCCTCACGCTCGCACCGGGACAGATCGAGCGCCGTTTCCTCGTCGTGCCGCCGGGGGCGACCTGGGCCGACGTGGTGTTCCGCACCGGCGAACAGGCCGGATCGCGGCGGATCGTGATGCAGGTGGTACAGCAGGTGCCGGGTCAATCGTTCAAGGAGAGCGGCACACGGCAGTACATCACCATTCGCGAGCGCGACACGGAGATTCGCAGCTTCGCTGTCACCAGCGGGCGCACGCTCGAGGTTGCCATCGCACAGTACTGGTCGAGCCTTGGCAAAACCGGCTGCACGGTGGACATCGCCTTTCACGGCATCGTGCCCGACAACCGCCGGCTGCACATCGACGCGGCGAAGCTCGTGTCCCAAGTGGATGTCGGAGCGCCGCTTGGCGATGAACTCCTCTCGCCAAGCGGCAGCTTCACCACGCTTCGAAAATCGATTCGCCCAAGCGATTTTAAGACGCGCCCGCTCACCGACGCTCGCGACGCCCTCCCCGACAACCGCCGCATCTTCGAGGCCGAGCTGACCTACAAATTCAACCTCAGCGCCAAGACCTCCGTCACGCCGCGCCCGGCGCTTGCGCTGGAGGATCAATTTCAGGAATCGTGGGAGTCGCTCATTTGGATGCTCTACGACAAGTCCAAGCGTCTCATCGACGCCGGTTCGAGCGGCGGTAGAAGCTCAGTCAGCTTGGCCAAGGGCGATTACGTGCTGAAGTTTCACGTGCGAAACCACCAGCTCGACCACCTCAAAAAACTGAAGGACATGCCGCTGAACCTCGACCACAAATTGGCCAAGCCGGTGGCGCTCAATTTTCACATTGACCCCGACAACGCTCTGACCGGCGGGGGCAGTTTCGGCTCGCGTACCTTGGCCCGGGGCGACCAGGCGCGGCTCTACATCGCCCAGCCCAAGCCGCTGCCGGGCACCGCCGCGCCCGGTGATTTGCTGCTCGGCTCGATCCACTACGGCCAGGGCGACAGCAACCTCATCGGCCCCGGTAAAAAGCCGGGCGGTTACCCCGTCACCCTGCGGGTTGCCTTGGCCAAGGCCGACAAAAAGAAAACCGGTGACGACAAAAAGAACGACAATAAAACCGAGAAGGAGAAACTAGAGGAAGCCATTCGCGACCTGAAAGTGGCGCGCTTGGCCAAGCTGCACGGCGACAAGAAGGCCGACGATTTCGACCGCTTGGCCAAGGCGATTCTTGACGAGACTCCAAACCATCTGCCGGTGCTGGTCGAGCGGCTCAAGCGGCTCGACAGCGAAGCTAGTCGCAAAAAACATCTTGAACAAATAACGGCCGCTGCTGACACCGTTATCGCGCAAATCGACACCGATGCTCTGGCCAGCCACTACGGCGTCAAGCTCAAGCCGGACGACGACGAGGCCAAGGCCAACCGCGCCAAGCTTGACAAAAAACTCAACACGCTGACGGACGCGCTCTACCGCAAAGGACGCGCCCTGGCCTACCTCGACACCCAGTTGCGAGAAGGCGAAAACGCCGGCACGGACGAAACCAAGGCCAAACTCAAGGCGCTCGACGGGCAGTTCGAGGCCAACTTCGCCGAGTTGCAAAAGTGGGCCGAAACGACCGACGATAAGTTTGTGCTGTTGCACATCCGCCGCGAGAACCGCCACGACCGGCTCGCCGCCGCGCTCAAGCTGCTCAACGAAAAAATCAAGCGCGGTCCGCACGATAAAAAGCTGCACAAAAAACGCATTCGCCTGCTGGGTGAATTGGGCTGGGATGAGTGGCAGGCGCATGAGACGCAGTGGCAGATTCGCCGCTTTCCCGCCGGCTACCAGCCGTTTTGAGCATCGCCAAGTCGATGCTCGACGCCTCGGCGGCTGCGCCTGACAATCCGGCCGTGTCTTGGCTCTACAAGGCGTTTGCCCGGCCGTTTTTTTTCAAACGCGATCCGGAGGAGGCGCACGATCTTGTCCTGCGCCGGCTGGGCTGGGCGGCGAGGCGGCGCTGGGCGCTGGGCGTGGCGGGGGCTTTTTTGCGCGGGCCGGAGTTGCCGGTCGAGCTGTTCGGGCTGAAATTTCCCAACCCGATCGGCCTCGCCGCCGGGATGGACAAAGGCGGCACGGCGGTGCCGGCGTGGGCCGCGCTGGGCCTTGGCTTCAGTGAGCTGGGAGGCGTCACGCAGCACGCGCAGCCCGGCAACCCGCAGCCGCGCATGTTCCGCGTGGTCGAGGACGGGGCGCTGATCAACCGCATGGGCTTCAATAACCCCGGCGCAGACGCGATGGCCGGGCGACTGCGCGACTGGCGCGACTCCGGCGCCTGGCCAAGCCACCCGGTCGGCATCAACCTCGGCAAATCCAAAGTCACACCGCTCGCTGATGCCCCCGCCGATTACCTATATTCTTTCCGGCTGCTGAAGGATCTCGCCGACTTTTTTGTCGTCAACGTCAGCTCGCCCAACACGCCCAACCTCCGCCAGCTTCAGGACAAGGCCGCGTTGGCGGAAATCCTCTCCGCGCTGCAGGAGGTCAACGACGACAACCGGCCGATCCTCGTCAAAGTCGCGCCCGATCTGGGCTTCGGGGCGCTGGATGAAATCCTCGAGCTGGTCGAGCCGCACCACCTCGCCGGCATTGTCGCCACCAACACCACCACCGAACGCCCCTCGGTAAACGGGCTTTACGCCGAGACCGGCGGCTTGAGCGGTCGCCCGCTGGGCAGCCGCAGCACCGAAGTCATCCGGCATCTTTACCGGCAGTCGGGCGGGCGCGTGCCGATCATCGGCGTCGGCGGCATTTTCAACGCTGACGATGCGTGGGAAAAAATCACCGCCGGCGCGTCGCTGTTGCAGATTTACTCCGGCCTTGTTTACGAGGGGCCGCAGATCAATCGCGCGATCCTCAACGGCCTCGCCGCGCGCTTGGCCAACGAGGAGTTGACGGAAATCCGCGACGCGGTTGGCATCGCCTCATGAATGCCGCTTGGCCAAGCGCGTTGTTGTGTCTCGCCCTCGCTTGGCCGGCCGCAGCCGATGAGGCCGATCAATTGCGAACGCTCGGTGCGGGCGTCTTCACCACCGGCGGCGCGGTCACGGAGATCAATCTCAACCGGTCGAAAATCACCGATGCCCAGCTCAAGTGGGTGGCCACTTTTCCTGAACTCACCGACCTTTCGCTGGAGCAAACCAAGGTCACTGGGCGCGGCCTCGCGCACCTCAGCGGCTTGGCCAAGCTCGAGTGGGTGAACCTGTTTCAAACGCAGGTGGGCGACGACGGGCTCGCGCAGCTGGCCAAGCTCAAGTCGCTGCAGCAGCTGCCCATCGGCAAAACCAAGGTGACCGATGCCGGACTCGTGCACGTCGCCAAAATGCAGCACCTGAAATACCTCGGCCTGCGCGGGAACAAAATCACCGACGCCGGCATCCCGCACTTGGCCAAGCTGCCAAAACTGACCGAGCTGCACTTGGGCGAAACCGGCATCACCGACAAGGGCGCGACCGCACTCGCGGCGCTTGGCCAATTGCAAAAACTGTGGCTGCACGACACGAAGCTGACCGACGCCAGCGTACCGCACCTGGCCAAGCTGAAGAACCTGCAGTTGCTTTACCTCCACCGGTCGAGGCTCACAATCGACGGCGTGCGAAAGCTGCAAAAGGCGCTGCCCGACTGCCGCATCCATTACCGCTCCACCACGGTCCCGGAATAATTCAGAATGAAAAAGAAGCAACGAACTGTTCGTTCCATACACGCTTGGCTCGGGCTCATCACCGGAGTTCAACTGTTGTTTTGGTGCGCCGGCGGACTGGTGTTCTCGACGCACGACATCGAGTGGGTGCGCGGCAATCACGGCCGCGACCGCTCGCCGCCGGCCACGCTGCCAACCACCGGCGTGGCCACCTCGCCGGGCAAGGCGATCGCCGCCAGCGGCTTGGCCGACGTGCACGAGGTCACGCTGACCACGCTGCTGGGCAAGCCGGTTTACCGGCTCACGGGCGAAGGCGGCTCGGCGTTGGTCGACGCGGGCAGCGGCAAGGCGTTCACGATCGACGAAACGCAGGCGCGGGCCATCGCGCAGGCCGACCGGGCTGAACCGCCGGAGGTCACTCAATCAGCGCTCATCACAGCCGATGCCCCGACCGAGTTTCGCGGACGCGACCTGTCGGCGTGGCGCGTGGACCTGGCCGATGCGGACAACACGCACATTTGGATCGACCAAACGACCGGCGCGATCGCCGCGCGGCGCAACGACGCGTGGCGGCGGTTCGATTTTTTCTGGATGCTGCACACGATGGATTACTCCGGCCGCGATGATTTCAACACGCCGTGGCTCGTCGGATTCTCGGTACTCGGCCTGTTGTCGGTCGGCTCCGGCTGGGTCATTTGGCTGTTCCGGCTTTTCCGAAAATCCGGTCGCCCGGCGGCATGAGCGACAGCCTGTTCGAGATTGTCCACGAGGACGACGACCTGCTCGTGGTCAACAAGCCGGCCGACCTCGTGTGCCACCCGACCAAGGGCGACGAATACAGCAGCCTGATCAGCCGGGTGCGGCTGCACCTTGGCCAAGCGGGAGCGCACATGATCAACCGGCTCGACCGCGAGACGACCGGCATCGTCCTGCTGGCCAAACGCGACGAGGCGGCGAAGGAGTTGCGGCGGCTTTGGGAGAGCGGCAGCGTTCGGAAGTCGTACGACGCGATCGTGCACGGCCACGTCGGGCCGGACTCCGGCACGATCGACGAGCCGCTTGGCCGCGACGAGGCCAGCCGGGTGGCGATCAAGGATTGCGTGCGCGCCGACGGCCGCGCGGCGCAAACAGATTTCACTGTGGCCAAGCGCTTCGAGCGGTCAGACGATAAATTTTCGCTGCTGCAGGTGCGGCCGCGAACCGGGCGCAAGCATCAGATTCGGATTCACTTGTCGCACATCGGGCATCCGATCGTCGGCGACAAATTGTACGGGCACGACGAGGAGTGCTATCTCGCGCTCGTCGAGGGCCGACTCACCGACGAGCAACGGCGGGCGTTGCTGCTGCCGTGCCACGCGCTGCACGCCAGCCAACTCGCCTTTGAATGGCGCGGCCGGGAATGGCAATTCAAGGCCAAGCCGGAAGCGTGGTTTGCGGAGTTTATTGGCAACTGAACATTCGCGCTTGGCCAAGGGCGCGGGAGGGTTTGCAGCCGTGATCAAAAGCGGCGCACAGCGCACGCACTCCAAGACGCTGCCGCAGCGCATTATGTTTTTCTTTTCCCTCTGCGGCCCTCTGTGTCTCCGCGTGCTCTGCGTTTCGTTTTTTCCACCCAGACCGCCCTGTTGGGGCTGGTGCTTGGCCAAGCGTTATTTTTCAACGACCCAGATGTTGCGGTAACGGACTTGGTTGCCGTGATCCTGCAGATGGAGGAAACCCGGCTCCGGCCCCTCGGCCAGCGGGCTGGCGGTGGTGCGCTTGGGCAGATCGACGTTGTCGTGGATCACCACGCCGTTGTGGCGGACGGTGGCGCGGGCGTTGGCGGTCTTCTTGCCGTCCTTGTCGTACTTGGCCGCGGTGAAGTCGATGTCGTACGTCTGCCATTGCAGCGGCGGGAGGCACATGTTCGTGTCCGGGGCCGCGATGGAGTAGATGCCGCCGCACTCGTTGTGCTTGCCGGCGAGGCCGAACGAGTCAAGCATCTGCACCTCGTAGCGGGCTTGCATGTAACAGCCACTGTTGCCCCGCGCCTGGCCGCGCTTCTTCGGCTCGTACGGGAGGCGGAACTCGAGGTGCAGCTTGTGGCTCTGGAATTTCCGGATGCTGTTCGCGCCCTGCATCAACAGGCCGGTCTCGGCCATGCGCCCCGGCTTGAAGTGGTCGGCGGCTTTGCCGTTGAACAGCACGACCGCGCCCTCCGGCGGCTTGGCGCCGAGCGTCGGGCTTTTGCGCACAGTGCGGTCGATCGCGACCTCCTGCCCGTCACGCGAGAAGGTCAGCTTGCCGCCGGTGATCGATTTGCCAGTGGTGCCGCCAGTGAAGGTGACCGTGTCGCCGTCGCGCGCACCGTCGTACTCGCGCTTCTCCGCCGCGCCGTCGTAGCCTGCGCCGGGCAGGCCACCGGGGAAGAGCACCAGCCGGAACTTGCCGTCGCCCAGCGCGATGACCTGTGCACCGACGTCGAATTGGCCGGCCAAAATCCCGGCGTATTCGCCTTGGAACGCATAGTCGGCATCGGGCTTGAGCGGGTCGGCGGTGAGGAGGTTCAGCCCCGCCAACAGGATGCCGGCGGCGAGGCACAACGGAAGTCGCGTCAACTTTGTCATGGTACGTGGCCGCAACCTTAATCGCGCTTGGCCAAGCCAGTCAACTGAAATTGGCCAAGTGAGGTTTTTGCTTTCATCGCCGGCGGTTTTGTCGATGATTTGCGGGCTGTTTTTTCGCATGAAGATTGTTCTCGCATACTCAGGGGGGCTCGACACCTCCGTTTTGTTGTCTTGGATCCGGGAAACGTACTCCGCCGAGGTCATCGCGTTCTGCGCCGACATCGGGCAGGAGGAGGAAACCAAGGGCCTGCGCCCGAAGGCCCGCAAAACCGGCGCGTCCCAAGTTTACATCGACGACTTGCGGGAGGAGTTCGCCACCGATTTCATCTTCCCGATGATGCAGGCCGGGGCGATTTACGAGGGACAATATTTCCTCGGCACCAGCATCGCGCGGCCGTTGATCGCCAAGCGGATGGTGGAAATCGCCCGCAAGCACCGGGCACAGGCCATCGCCCACGGCGCCACCGGCAAGGGCAACGACCAGGTGCGCTTCGAGTTGGCCGCCGCCGCGCTCGCGCCCGACCTTGAGGTGATCGCCCCGTGGCGGGACGAGGCATTTCGCAACGAGTTCCCCGGCCGCAAGGAGATGATCGACTACTGTGTGGCCAAGAAAATTCCGGTCGAGGCCAGCATGAAAAAGCCGTACTCGATGGATCGGAACCTCCTGCACATCTCATTCGAGGCCGGCATGCTTGAGGATCCGTGGCTCGACGCCTCCGCGCCGAAATACAAGGCCATGTACAAGCTGAGCGTGTCACCCGAGGACGCGCCGAACAAACCGGAGTACGTCACGGTTGATTTTGAGAAGGGCAACTGCGTCGCCGTCAACGGCCGGGCGATGTCGCCGCTTAAGGTGATGCAGGCCCTCAACCGGCTCGGCGGCAAGCACGGCGTCGGCCGGGTGGACATGGTGGAGAACCGGTTCGTCGGGATGAAGTCGCGCGGCGTGTACGAGACGCCCGGCGGGGCGATCCTGCACGCGACCCACCGCATGATGGAGTCGATCACGATGGATCGCGAGGTGATGCACATTCGCGACTCGTTGATCCCGAAGTATTCGGAGCTGGTGTACAACGGTTTCTGGTACGCGCCGGAGCGGGAGGCGCTGCAGGCGCTCGTCACCGAGAGCCAGCAAAACGTCACCGGCACCGTGCGGGTGAAGCTGTACAAGGGCAACGTGATTGCCTCCGGGCTTAAGTCGCCGGTCAGCCTGTACAACCCGGACATCGCCACGATGGAGGCCGACCCGACAGAGGCGTACAACCAGGGCGACGCCACCGGGTTTATCCGGCTCAACAGCCTGCGGCTGAAGGTGGCGGCCAAGGTGGCCAAGGCCAAGCGCTTGGCCAAGCGCAAGCGCTGACCGGGCCGAGCAGGGCGGACATGAGCCAACTGTTGCCATGCAGCATGTGCGGGAACGACCTGAGCCCGCAGGCCACCTTCTGCCCCAAATGCGGCCATCCCCGTGTCGGCGGGAAGCCGGAAGCATCCAGGCCGGGCGGCGTGGCCGACATGAGCGGCTCGGGGCTGCGCGACCTGATGGCTGTCATCGAGCAGAACCTGGAGATCCTCCGGGAATTGGCCATCCACGGCAGCGGCGAAATGAAGGCGCTGGCCATCGCGCTGCTACAGGCCAAGGGGCACAAGCTGACCCCGAACAATTCCCCCGGTGAGGATCTGCCGTTTGACACGCCATTGCCGCCGAAGCCGCCGAAGCCGCCGGAGGAGGGCGGGGCGGTTGACGATTAATTGAACGCTTGGCTGATGCGTTTCCGGCCGCTCGATTTTTTGATGTAGTCGAGCAGGATTTCCACCGCCTCGTCCACGTCGTCGGTCAGCGTCAGCAACTCGATGTCCCCCGGGCTGATGTAGCCGTTGGCCTCGAGTGTTTTTTTCGCCCAGTTCAGCAGGCCCCGCCAATGCTTTTTGCCGAACAGGATCAGCGGGAACGGTTCGATGCGGTGGGTTTGCACGAGGGTCGCCACCTCGAACAACTCGTCCAGCGTCCCGAATCCGCCCGGCATGTAGACGAAGCCGAGACTGTACTTCACGAGGCAGACTTTGCGGGAGAAAAAGTAGTGAAAATTGATCGGCAGGTTGGCGTACTTGTTGCCGCACTGCTCGAACGGCAGCTCGATGTTCAGACCAACGGAGACGCCCTTGCCCCGGGCCGCGCCCTTGTTGGCCGCCTCCATAATGCCCGGGCCGCCGCCGGTGATGACCGGCACGCCGGCCTCGGCCAGTTTTCTGCCCAGGGCCACCGTCTGCTGATAGTAGGGATTGCGCGGCTTGCTCCGGGATGACCCGAAGACGGTGACGCTCGGCTCAAGCCGGGAGAGCTCCTCAAACGAGTCAACGAATTCCGCCATGATGCGGAAAATACGCCAGGGATCCTCATGGGTGAATGCCGGGTCCTTTTTTTTTGTGTCTGCCATGGATGGATGGTTTTAGTTGATTGCAATCCGTCGACCGATGATCGACTTGAAACTGAACACCCGCAATGCCAACGGATTACTCCTCGATCTCCTCGATCACGATGCGGAAAAACCTGGCCGGAGCGGCGGGATCAACCTCGAACTCCACCACGCCGATTCCGTCCTCGGTGTCGATGGACTCGGCGGTCTCCCAATCGGAAAGGTTGGCGGAGGTCTCGATGGTGAACTCGAGCAACGGCGTAATGTCGCCGGTGCCGTACGGGCCGGCCACGCGGATCACCCGTTGGCCTTCGTCGTCCGTGGCGAAATCCACCCGGGTCTGTTCCTGCAGGAAGGCAATCGTTTCGGCTCTGCCCGCGTTGGCGGCGGCGTCCAGCGGGGTCGCCCCGGTGTCACTGATCAGGTTGAGGTCGGTGCCGAAAAAGAGGTGAATCGCCACCATGTCGTTGTCCCCGATAGTGGCCGCATCGTGAATGCTGATTTTCGGCCCGTTCACGCCCCCGGCCTCGATGATCATTTCGGCGATGTCCGTGAATTCGTACGCCTCGGCGACGTCGAGGGGGGACCAATACCATTGGTCGAGCACGTTCGGGTTAGCGTCGAATTCCAGGAGGATCGACGCCACATCAGCCAGCCCCTGTGCGGCGGCCACGTTCAGGTTGGTTCGATTCCAGTTGTCGACGGAGTCCACCTCAGCCCCGGCCTCGAGCAGAGTCCGGCAGTTGTCCGGGTGGTTCAGCCCGACGGCGTAGGACAGCGGCGTGAAGCCCTGCTCGGTCTTGACCTCAAGGTCGGCCCCCTTGGACAGGATCAAGCTGAGGATGTCCTTGTTGCGCGAATGGGAGGCATAATGCAGCGGCGTCTTGGTGGTGTAGGCCGGCTCGTTGACGTCAGCCCCGGACTCGAGGAGCGCGTTGACGGCGTCGATGTTGTTGGTCTGGATCGCCGCGATGAACGATTTCTCCGCACCGCTCGGGGCGTCATTTTCGCGGAGAATCTGCTCCGACTCAACGGACTCCATGATGATAGCCCAGTCCAGCGCAGTGCGCTCGGCCTTGTCCTCGGCTTCAATATCCGCTCCTGCATCAAGCAGCATCTGCAGCACCTCCGGATGGTTGAGTTCCGCGGACATGATAAGCGGCGTGAAGCCGTGCTGGTCGCCAAGCTCCAGATTGGCCTCGTGCTGAATGAGCAACTCGGTCACGCCGATGTGACCCCGCTCCACCGCCAGCAGCAGCGGAATGTTGCCAAACTCGTCCGCAAGGTCGATGTCAGTTCCGGCGTAGATATGGAGCTTCACGCCAAGTACATCGTTGTTCCACGCCAAGACGTGGATGCCGTCTACGGGTGCCTCCACCGTGGCCCCGGCCTCGAGCAGCAGGTCGATGATTTCATCCTTCGAGCCTGAGATCGCCAGGTCCAGCGGGGTCTTGGCCTGATTGTTCACCACGTCCGGGTCGGCCCCGGCCTCGAGCAGGAGAGACACCGCCTCCGTCCGGGTTGTCAGCACGGCATAGTGCAGCGGTGTGTAACCGGTCGTGTGCTGCTCATTCAGGTCAGTCTCTGCCGCGATATGGGCCTCTATTGCCTCGACATCGCCGTCGGAGGCCGCTTGCCAGATGGTTTTTTCCGGTGGCTCCTGACTCAGGCCATGGGCAGGGAGAGCGAGAAAACCACAGAACACAGCAAGCGTGATCAGCTCCTTTTTCATCTGACCGGGAGGCTACGCCACGGCACACTCGATGCAAGCAGGATTTGGGAGGTTTTCCCTTTGAATCCGCAGCCCGTGCCGCTCCCAGGCGCCCGGGTCGCTCGCCAGCAACAGGGCCAGATCAGCTTCGCGCTTGGCCAAGGGAAGCGGAGCGGTCTTGGCCAGCCAACGCTCCATTCGTTCCTGGACGTTTTCCGGGGGCATTGATTTGCTCATCGCCCGGCGCTTGGCCAAGCGGAATGCCAACAGGGAAAAAGCTGCCTTCAATTCATGTGCAACACGGCCTTAATCACGCCGGTCTCGGGCTTGAGCCAGTTAGGGAATTCGCCGATGAAATCGTCGTAACTGGCCTGATGCGAGAGCCACGGGTCGGTGTTGATCACGCCCTCTTCGATCAACGAAATGATCCGCGTAAAATCTCCCGGCACCGCGTTGCGACTGGCCTTGATGGTCAACTCCGGCCGGTGAATGGCCACGTGCTTGAAGGTCAGATCCTGCGTGGTGATGCCCACGTAGAGCACCTGCCCGGTAAAGCAGCAGTACTGGAAGGCGTTGGACATGGAGATATGACTGCCGGTGGCATCGATCACCGTGTTCGGCAGATCACCGCCATTCACCTCGCGCAGTCGATCGGCTTCGGTGCCGTCGTTCTTGAAGACCACCGTGTGGTCCACGCCAAGCTTCTCCTTGCAGAACTGCAGGCGCGTCTCGTTCATGTCCATCACCGTGATCTCGGCTTTAGCCACTTTCAAAAACTCCATCGCCGCCATGCCAATCGGACCCGCACCGATGACCAGCACCTTGTCGCCCTCCTGGGTGGCCGCGCGGTTCACGCAGTTGCACCCGATGGCCAGTGTTTCCACCAAGGCCAACTGTTCCATGGTCATTTTCGCTGAGGGATGCAGCTTGTGCGCCGGCAATACAAACCGCTCGCACATACCGCCGTTCTTGTGCACGCCAATCACCTCCAGCGATTCGCAGCAATTAGTCGCGCCTTTCTGGCAGGCGTAACATTCGCCGCAGTTCATGTACGGCTCAATCGAGCAGCGGTCGCCGGGCTGCACATTCTCCACGCCCTCACCCACCGCCATTACCTGCACGCCCAGCTCGTGACCGGGAATGACCGGGTAAGTAAAAAACGGCATCTTGCCGAGATAGCCGGACACATCCGTGCCGCAAATGCCAACGCGATGCACCTCCACCAATGCCTCGCCCACACCGGGCTGCGCCGGCTCATCAATCTCCGCCGTGGTGAAGTGTTCAGGTTTTTCGAGAATAATTGCTTTCATGAAATCAGTTGTTGTCCGGCAGACCTTCGAGGTGGCCGATGTCTTTGATAGGGTCGAGGATCGCCAGCACCTCGGCGAGGAGCTGCTTATCCATCGGGGTCTCGGCCCATTTGGCCCAGTTGCGAACGTTGTCCGGATTGGCGCTGCCGGCGATGGTGGTGCTGATGTCCGGATGAGCCACGCAATATTGCACGGCCAACTGCGCGATGTCGACGCCCTGAGCGGCGCAATGATCGGCAGCCTGTTTGCAGGCCACGCGCACTGCCTCCGGTTCCTTGTGCCACTCGGGCAGTGCCGCGTTGGTAAGCAGCCGCGCGCAGAACGGGCCCGCATTCATGATACCCACGTCCTTGGCCTTGAGGTAATCGAAGTGCTCGGCAAAGCGGGTGTTTTGCAGATGATAATTATTGTAGGAGAGCACCACGTCCACGTCGATTTGATCGATGATAAACGGGAAAATCTTCATCGGATATCCGGAGAACCCGATGTACCGCACTTTGCCAGCGTCGCGGATTTTCTGGATCGCCGGAATGGTCTCATCAACGATCTGTTGCATCTCCACAAACTCGATGTCGTGGCACAGGATAATGTCCAGATGATCCACGCCCATGCGGTGCAAGCTTACGTCGATGCTCTCAGCCACGCGTTTGGCGGAGAAATCAAAATGCTCCAAATCATACCGGCCCAGCTTGGTGCCTAGGATGAAGTCCTCACGCGGCAGATCGCGCAGCACCTGTCCGAGCAACACTTCACTCATCCCGCGCCCGTAAAACGGCGAGGTATCGATGAAATTCATGCCCAGCTCCAGCGCCGCTCGGCAGGATTGCAGCGCCTCCTCAATGGTCACCCGGCGAAACTCCTGACCCAGCGACGAGGCCCCGTAGGAGATTACCGGCAGCTCCAAATCCGTTTTTCCAAGCTTGCGTCGTTTCATGGATGGGATTGAACACGGATGTTCAAGATATTCAGGATAAAATTATTGTTCCTGTGCATCGTGTTCATCGTTGTTCCAACTATTGAATAATCGTTTGTATTCCAGTTTTTGTTGGCCGAAATTGACGAGGAGGCCCACGTCTTTTCCGGTAGCTTTCAAATAATTTATCGTCTGCGCCTGATGCTCCGGCAACAGCGCTTTTGCTGCTTTCAATTCCACAATCACTTTATCTTCCACCAACACATCTGCAAAAAACTCACCAACCACTTGCCCTCGAAATTCGACCCGGAGCGGCCGCTGCTTTTCTGCGTGCAACCCTTTTTCTCTCAGCGCAATGACCAGCGCATTCTCGTAGACCGCCTCCACAAACCCGGCGCCCAACTCATTGATCACCTCAAAGCAAGCGCCCAAAATTTCTCTGGTTAATCCCTCATGCTTCAATTTCATGAGAAAAAATTAACACGGATATTCATGATATACAGGATTATTAGAATTTATCCTGTGCATCGTGTTCATCCCTGTTAAAAAACTGTCTTAAAAGCATCCATCGTTGTCTTGGCCGCCGTGTCGGAGTCCGGCCACGGAAAGGCCTCAGCCGAGGCGTATTTAGCGTAGCCCACTTCCTTCAACGCCGCGGCGATGGGCGCGTAGTCCATATGACCACAGCCAGCCGGGCGGCGGTTACTGTCGACAAAGTGGACATGACCAATGTGGCGACCGTACGTGCGCAGGCCGTCAGCGGTGTTGGCCTCCTCGATATTCATGTGGAAGAGATCGGCGAGGAACACGATATTGTCGGTTTCCAGTGTTTCCAGAAACGCCACGGCATCCTCGGCGCGATTTAGCAGGTTGCTTTCGTAACGATTCAAGGGCTCGTAAATCAGGGGTACCTCGGCGGCTTTGGCGTGTTCTCCGAGGTCATTGAGCGCCTCGCGCAACCAATCGAGTGCCTGTTCCTTACTCACCTCGCCCTCGAAGCGGCCCTGCATAGAGCCGATGATGGCGGGCGCGCCCAGTTGCGCCCCGGCATCAATGATGGCGCGGATGAAATTTTTCGCGTTCTCGCGTGAAGCAGCGTCCGGCTGGCAGAGGTGCCATTTGTGAATGACCCATCCCCCGCCGGTGCCCACGGCGGCGACCTTGAGATTATGCTCAGCGGTGAGCGCCTTTAGCTCATCCACTGGAATGGCGTCGGCATTGGGCGCGAACACCTCCACGGCATCGTAGCCCAGAGCCGCAGCCTTGGCGCAGCCGGCGGCGAGGTCATGCCAGAAAACGAACGGGCCGCCTTCGGCCTCTTTCACGAGCGAAATGGTAACAGCAGATTTGATCATGCGACGAAGAGACGTTTGAAGTGACGGTCGTACAGGTTTTCGGTGACGTTTTTACCGACCACCTCGGCGTTAGCCTTCAGCAGATCGGTGTAGCGCGCGCCTTCTTTGGCCGCGAGCTTGAAGGCGATGTGTAGCAATTGGCGGAAGTGTTGATTGAACTCCGGATGCTCCTGCACATGGCGCAGCGCGTTGGCGTATTGATCGCCACTCCAGCCAGCCACTTCATCGGCTGTGGGCAGCTTCGCCGAATCGATATCGATCACCGAGGCGTACGGCTCGCACATGGCGTCCACGTTCTCCAGCGCATTGGCGTAAATCTCCTTGGCCAGCCCTAGCCCATCGCCGCCGGCCTCGGCCAGACCGATCAGCTCTTCAAGCCAGGTCGTGCCCGCAGTCTTCACATGCACGCCCGCGCCTGTGCGCCGGATGGCGTCGCCGATGATCGGGTAAATCGAAAACTTATCGCTGCCGCTGTGCACACTGAGCTTGAGGTTAGCCGGCAAACCATATTTCGCAATGGCATGCGCGATCACGGCGAGGTCGTCATTAAACTCCTTCTCGAACTGGGGCAAATCCCCCACGTAATCGACGCCCTTGTTAAAGCGACCGGTGAATTTCGGCGCGATGGTTTGCAGCTGCACGCCTTCATCGGCCAACGCGGCGAGAATAATCAGCAATTCCGGCGGCGTCTGCGGCGCGTCGGTTTCGTCCATGGACACTTCGGCGATGAAATCGTCCTTGTTCGACTCAATGTGGCGATAGATCGTTCCGGCCTCCGCCACGGCCCGAAGATATTTGCCAGCAACTTCCTCCACGTACTCGCGTGAAATATCGAATGGCGCATCGATGCCCTCGATAGACACGCTGCCGAGCAGCTCTGGATGTTTCTTCACAAACCCCGCCACCGCATCGCCTTCGGGCGTTTGCCCAATGAAATCTGCCACGTCGATGGTGAAAAAATCAGAGCAGTTCAGATAGTTGTCGACCGTGTCCATATTGATATGGTCAGCATCCACATGCCAACCGCGTTCCCAACCCAGCGTATCCACCGCCGCCTTGGCGGCGTCGTACACGCTCTGTGGCTCCGAGCCGATGAAGCTGTGTTCGCGGTTGGATTTATTCCAAACGGGAATCACCTCAATCCCCTGCTCGGCCAGCTTCACGCAGGCTTGCAACTGCGCTGCCGCCTGATGCGCAAACCGGTCGCCCACGCCAATGGTGTATTTCTCAAGTGTCATGATTCAAGGCACGGTGCCCGGTTGGGGCGCTTGGCCCTTCGATGCGTTCCGCGCTCGGGAGAGCCTACATCGGCGCGTGGGGAACGAACAGCAATCAACGATTTGTGATGGCAGAAGAATCGGAAACAGCAGGCGTCGGTTCAGCTCGCGATCCCGTAAAACCGGCGGGCGGTGCCTTCAAAAATCTCGAAAATCTCGTCCCTGCTCAACGCACCCAGCGCTTCCCGCAACGCGGCATATACGCGCTCGTAGCTGCCCGCCAACTCACAAACCGGCCAGTCGGAGCCATACATACAGCGGCTTGGCCCGAAATGCTCCAGCGCGGCATCCACGTACGGCTTCAGGTCGGCCGGTTTCCATTTCGCCCAATCTGCCTCGGTGATCATGCCGGAGAGTTTGCAATAAACATTCCCGTGCTGCGCAGCCGCCTTGAACGCCGGCAGCCAGTCGTCCATCGACCGATCCCGGATCCCCGGCTTGGCCAAGTGATCGATGACCATTGGCAGTCCGGGCAGCTCGCGGGCGAGCCGGTCCGCGTGTTTCAAGTGACGCACATAAAACAGCAAATCAAACGGCATGCCATGTTTCTCAAGCACCTTCAGGCCGCGCAACACCTCGGGACGGATGATGAAATCGTCGTTCGGTTCATCCTGCGTCACGTGCCGGACCCCGACGAACTTCGGATGATCCCTGAACTCCAGCAACTGCTCCTCGCACGCCTCGCTCGCGAGATCGACCCAGCCCACCACCCCGGCCAGCCAGTCGGTCTCCTCCGCCATGCCCAGCACCCAACGGTTCTCCGCCACGTCGTGCTGCGTCTGCACGAAGATGCTTTGCCGCACGCCCGTGGCATCGAGGTGCGGCTTGAGGTCGCCCGGCAGATAATCGCGCCGAATGGCTGCGAGATCCGGGTCATCCAGCCAAGCGTAATCGAACGGCAGGCTCTGTTGCCAGAAATGTTGGTGGGCATCAATCATGTCGCCCCCGGTTTATTCCCGTTCACTGACGCCCGCACCGCCTCGAGCAACTCGGCCACCTCCTCGAGCGTCCATCCCTCATAAAATTGGCCGTACTTCTCCCAGGCAACGGGGTCGTTGGCCAATAGCAGGGCCAAGTCTGCCTCGCGCTTGGCCAAGGGATGCGAGCCGGCCTTGGCCTGCCAACGCTCCATTCGTTGCGATACTTTCTGAGATGCCATGCTGCGACCGACGCCCGGCGCTTGGCCAAGCGGCAGCCAAGCTAGCCGATAAACTTTGTCGCGACGAGACCGATACCGTCCAAACAGAACTACTGCGATAAGTTTGGCTTTCTGAAGGGCACTTCTGGAAAGCTCGCAATAACAGTTGAAAGTTATTAACTGGAATGGTAAATTTGTTTACTTTTGGCCATGCGGTACCGTGGAGCATCGCCTCAAATCTCCCATGCACAAGCGCTTCCCAAGAGGTGAAAGGGATCAATAAGCTAAGCAAGGTGATAGACTGGGAGTTGTTTCGGGAGGAGCTGGAGTCGATTTTGGGCTATGCCCGGCGGGATTGGAGCAAGGGAGGGCGGCCACCCTTTGATCCGGTGTTGATGTTTAAAGTGCTGGTGTTGCAGAAGTTTTATGCGATGAGCAGTGCGAGTTTCAGATGATGGATCGGTTTAGTTTCATGAAGTTTCT
>JACNJE010000095.1 GCA_014382705.1 Verrucomicrobiota bacterium
TTCTCATCATTAGAAGATTCGCTATTACTATTATCTGCACAAGAATAGCCTGAGTTCGTTGTGCCATGGGGGTGAAAAACAAAGAAATGCAACTCCGGCGAAACAATAGATAGCGATAACAAACCAATTTGCAGAACGCAGATTAGCGTGAAGATTGGCCTAATTATTGATTGCAGTAATCGCATACCGAAAGAAAAGAAATAACGTATGAAGCTGAAACTCAAGCTTTTTTTTCATTATGCCTTTAAAGGCTGAATTTTACCAATGCCCCGCGTCCCAGCATTGACTTACTCTACGACATTGAGCAAATAATGAACCCGTCCAAACTAACGAAAGCTTTGGCCCAGTTTGGGTAACTCGATCAGCTCCCTTCCTAATCAGGCCAAATTAAAAAAATAAAATTTATGCGGCTAGCTGGTTAGTTTTTATCAAGTCCGCCGGAGGTAGAATTTCCCAATAAACTTCAGCCTCTTTTGGCGCAATTGCTCTGATGTAATGCTTCCGAAGAACCTCTACTGAGTTACCCATAAGCCTCTCTAGCGCGTTTAACCCCCTCTCAGAGTGAGTAGCATACCAATTGCTTGCGTAGGTATGCCGCAACACATCCGGAGCCCAATTCCCCGGTCCCAATCCGACCTTCCCCCTTACTCTCTCAAGGGCATTCTCATGTGTCTTGATCGGCCCTTTTTTCTTTGCGCACAGTTTTAACCACTCAATACCGGTTGGATGAAGCTCTGCATAATGGAATCTTGTCTTAGATTTGCGGACTTTGATTGTTAGCGATCCGTTAGGGTTGATTAAATTCCAGTCAATATCCTCCCAATACATCTTGGCAGCTTCAGACCAAGGTCTAAGGCCAGCAAACAACGAAAGTACAATCCCGGGCAAAGCGTAATCTCGGCCACACAATCTACGGCGACTGGTATCGATGTCATTCCAAGCAGCGTGGAGCAACCGAGCAACATTGTCGTTTGCCAATGTTTGAACTTCACCCCGATCAACCGTGAAGGAAAGGTCATCACAAGGATTCTCAGTAATCCATTTGCGTTTAGGACTCATACACCATTTGAAAAACATTTTGAATTGTGTCAGTCGAGTTCTTCGCGATTGTTGGCTTAATGGTTTGCCATCCAGTCGCCTTGCCGTTTTAAGGTAAGCCTCGACCATCTGATGTGTGACAGCATTCACTTTCCTCCAAGGCCAAGCCTTCGTGAGGTATTTTTTTGTCTGCTGTGCCTCTCGTTTCCCATCCTTCGATAATGTTTTCCCTCCCTTGCCGCCATATGGTGCTATCTTCTCCTTATAGTACTGATCGGCTGCAAGAGGCACCGTGGGTACTTGGCTCTCCTTAGCGGCTTTGGCTTTAGCCTTTTGTCCCTCCCGAGCAAGTTCAATCAACGACTCCAAGGACAACTCTGGCAATTTAAATTCTTTACATGTTTGCTGAATCAAGCTGCTCCAAGCTTTGAAAGTAGCATAATCCTTTTCTTTAAACGCGGCTGATTGAGAACCGAGACTCCAACAGTCACTGGCAATCTGCTCAGCCTTGTTCTTCGCCAGCGCTTTTGTCGGAAACCATTCTCTCTGTTTACCCCTCCAACCGTTTCCACGAGCATCAACAACATAGCCCGACTTGCCATGCTTCTGCTCAGCCCTAACTCTAGGCCAAGTTGCACGAATCAATTTGGAGGATTGGACTGCCACTTCCTCCTTTCTTAGTTTGGGAATTCGGGGTTAAAAGTCAAGAACATTCTTTACTTAATATTATTAAGTCTATAAATATCATATTATTAAAATCTTACTTTTAAAGGATCTCAAATACAGCAGAGCGCAGAAAGTTGGCACCAATTTGGCACCAAGATCTGAAAAGTGTGAGAAGATAGAAAAAGGCTCTGCGCGGGAATTCACGCAAAGCCTTTAAATACGGGGGTTAAAAGATGGAGCCAGTGAGTGGGATTGAACCACCGACCTGCTGTTTACGAAACAGCTGCTCTACCACTGAGCTACACTGGCTTGTGGCGCTTGGCCAAGCGGTGGTTGCCCGCTGGCCAAGCGGGCGGGGACAGTATCCGCCGACTCCAAACGGGTCAAGATTGCCCGCCAGTTGGCCAAGGCCGCGATTTGACTCAAAAAGAATGTTACCGAAGCGGAGGCGCGGGGCTGCTTGGGCGGCCCGGTTGACTCAAAAATGGGTGTTACCGAAGAATGAACACCGATATGAGCCAAAAGAGCCGTCAGGAACTACTGATACAGATGCGCCGGCGCTACCTCCGCGCCGGGCGAACCTACAAGGCCCGACTGCTCGACCAACTGGTCGAGCTCTTCGGCTACCATCGCAAGGCCGCCGTGCGCGCCTTGCGCCCCAAACCGCCGCCAGCCCGAGCCCCGTTCGCGCGCGGTCGGCCCAGGACGTATGACCCGGGTAAGCTGCTGCCGCCGCTCAAGGCGATCTGGCTGGCAGCGCTGCAGCCGTGTGGGGTGCGCCTCAAGGCCTGCTTGCCCGACTGGGTGCCGGCCTATGAAGAGGAGCATCGCCAGCTTGATCCCGACGTGCGCCAGGCGTCGATTTGACTCAAAAAATCAGTTTGAAACCATCCATCCGTTCTTGGATGGCAACGGGAGGATTGGGCGGCTGTTGATCCCCCTGTTTCTTTGTGATCGCGGGAGCCTCTCGCAACCGCTGCTCTATTTGTCCGGTTTCTTTGACGAAACACGGGACGACTACTACCGCCACTTGCTGGAGGTCAGCCAAACGGGACGTTGGCGGGAATGGGTTGAATGCTTTCTCCGCGGAGTACGCTTGCAGGCCAAACGCGCGTTGGAGGATACGGAACGCATTCTGGCGTGCTATGGCCAATATCAAACACGGTTGAAAGCAGGAAAACGGGTTCCGCAGGAGGCGGCCCGTGTTCTCGACCAAGTCTTCGCCAACCCCTTTCTCTCCATCGCCAAACATGCGAAGCGAGTCGGGATCACTTATCCAAGGGCCAAACGCGGAGTGGATTTCTGGATCAACGAGGGGCTGTTGGTGGAAACCACCGGGCAACGCCGCAATCGCTTCTACGTGGCGGATGAACTTCTCCAGATCATGTCGCCCCCTTCATCACCCGTGAACGCGACGCTTCCGGATGACAACGCGGAAGAGCAACCATGATGATCCATGCCATTCGCCCCCAACGCCCCCGCAGGAGATATGCACCATGAAAGATCAGGCCGCCTTGGAAGAATTCGTGAACGATGTCATCCAGACGGAAGGACTTGACGTGGGCATCGATGCCAAGGTGGCTCTGTTAAGTTACGCCATGGACGAACTGCAACGCTCCCGTTCCGTCAAAAAGCCCCCGGTACGATTTGAAGAATACGTCCAATGCGAGCGGTTTGCCGACTTAGGCACACTTTGGTTCACCGCCCCAAAACATTTCGAGGATAACGGCACCGGCACGGCACCCATCCGATTGCAGGCGCCGCTACTGCTGTTTCTGCTTATTCACCATCACCAAAAACGGCCGGTCTTCGACCTGATTGGGAGGTTCATCGACAAGGTCACCCCGAGACTGAAGCCGTTGGATTTCAAAAAGACAAAAACCGGTGTTACCCGTTGCCACACGAACACTCGATTCGCAGCCAACGTCCTCCGAAAATACGGCCTGCTCAAATATACCCAACGCGAAGCTTTCAAAACGTGGGAACTCTCCATCGCCGGTTGCCTTGCCGCCGCAAAGATCTACCAACGTTGCGTGAACGAAAGCGAATCGTGGACGATTCCATCGCACAAAAAGTGCGGCAACTTCGATCTTCAGGAAGAGATCAGGGCGGCATGGGAGGGACTTGCCGACTACGATTCGTTCGTGAAAAGGCTGGCGTCCATTTGCATACCTGACGCAAATGTGTTCAAGACATTCAAACCCACGCTCGAATACGCTTACAAACTGTTGAAGGAGTATTGGGAAAACATCAACAACCCGAGTATCACTCAAAAAGAACGACGCGGAATCAGCTGGGAGAAGATCATCCAGCTAGAGGCACAAGACGCAGACAACGAGTTTTACGAAGACTTCTCCAGTTGCATCCAAATCAACGCACTGCTCGATCAACTCTCCTCAACTCATCAAGGGTAATACCCGTGCACCTGTTGACAAGACAAGGGTCGCAAAATCACTATCTCCTTCCGCCCAACGAATAAGGACCGCCCATTTGGTGGATTTTGTGTGAGCGGGAATCCATTTCCATCCAACCTCCCGTCGAAAAATCGCAACCCCCTCCAGCCCTGTCCATGAGGACATTTTAAAAGAGTTTTGACAGTGAAGTCTCGCCCGGGGTTCCCGGCCGCCGGGGCGTAGCCGAGTCCGGAAAGCGGCGGTACCGCTCAGGCGGACGGGGTGAGCTACGGGATTTGTTTGGGTTGCCATCCGGCGGAAGTTGGGTATCTTCCCGCCAAACGAATGGTTTGGTTGATGATGACCCCTCGTACCATACTTATTCTGGCCTGTGCCGTGATGTTTCATGGAGCAGCCGTTGGTGTGTCGTTGTCGGCCTCGCGCGTGGACGCGCTGCTGGCGACAGACAACCAGGGCGGCGGCGGGGTGGCGCTTGGCCAAGCGCTGGACGACCTGGCCTTTCTGCGCAAGGCCACCCTCGACATGGTGGGGCGGATCCCGACTCACGCGGAAATTCTGCAGTATCAGCGGTGGCCGTTGGCCAAGCGGCGGGCGATGCTGGTTGAGCGGCTGCTCAAGGATGACGGGTTCGCCGACCGCTGGACGGTGTTCTTCGCGGACCTGCTGCGCATCCGCAGCCGGGCCGAGGGTGGCAACCGGCTGCTCGCTTACGTGCACCAGTCGATCGAGTCCGGCAAGCCGTGGGATATCATGACGCGGGAATTGATCGCGTCCAGCGGCTCGGCCGGCAAGGCCCCGTCGGTCGGGTTCTTGTTGGCGGACGATTCCGACCCGATGGCGATGGCTGCCGCCACGGGGCAGATTTTCATGGGCGTGCGCATGGCCTGCGCGCAGTGCCACAACCACCCGTTCGACAAGTGGCGCCAAAAACAGTTTTACGAGCTGGCCGGTTTCTTCGGAAAAACCCGGCAGGTCGAAAGCCGGCTCAGCAATAAGACCTACGTCACCGAGGGGGAGGAAATGAAGGTGCTGTGGCCGCCGGAACGCCGCAAGCCGAAGCAGCGGTTCCCGGTGGCACCCAAGTTTCCGTTCCCGATCGATGACACTGCGGCCAAGCCGGACCACCTGAAACGACTCGAGGCGTTGCGGGCCGGGGAACTGAATGCGGACAAAAAGCAGAGGGAAACCGACGCGCTGGATGCGTTGATCGATGCCGTGGGCGCACCCGAATCGCCCGGAGCCGAGCCGGCCGGCCTCGACGTGGCCCGTGAAGCGAAGGCGGACATCCGCAAACTCAATGTCCAGGGCGACCTGTACCGGCGCAGCGAGTTGCGCACCGAGTTGGCCCGGATGGTGACCCATCCCCAAAACCGCTACTTCGCGCGAAACCTCGTCAACCGCGTCTGGGCAGAATTGCTGGGGCGCGGCTTTTACATGCCGATCGACGACTACCAGGGCGAGGTCACGCACCCGAAAACCGTCGAGCACCTGTGCGACGAGTTCGTCGCCAACGGCTATGATGTGCGATTCCTTTTCCGGACGATTCTGGAAACCGACGCGTACGCCCGCGCGCCGCTCGGTGCGGAGGCCGGGAACGAGGCGCGGGAGGCGTCGCAGGCGGCTTTCGCCTCCGGCATCACGCGCCGGATGGTGAGCGAGGTGCTCTACGACAGCATCGTGATCGCCGGTCACCTGCAGGATTACAAATGGCCGAAGGGCGCCAACGTGCGGGCGTTCGAGCGGCGGGTGCGCGTGCCGCTCGACCCCGATCCCGAGGCGGCGGCACCGGCGGAAGCCGAAGCGGAGCTTGGCCAAGCGGAGATAAAAATGGCCGCCAAGCCCAAGCCGTACGACTTGGAGCAGGTCATCTCGCTGAACTTCGACAAGTTGGCGACGTCCGATCTGGAACAGGACTTGGGCCGGATGAAGGTGATGTCGGATCAGGAACTCGAGGCCAAGCGGATGGCCGAGATGGCCCGGAAGAAAAAATCGCTCCGCCGCCGGTACACCTACAAGACCGTGACGGAGGAGGTCGACGACAACCCGCGCTTCTCCAGCTCGATGCGCATGGCCACCCCGGCCGCGCCGTCGCATTTTCTGCGCGTATTCGGGCAGCCGTCCCGCGACGGGCTGGGCGAGTTCCGCGAGCACACCCCGTCGATGCGCCAGGCGCTGATGATGCTCAACGGCAAGGCCACGCACGAGGCGTCGCGCGTCGGGCCTTACGAGCCGATCCACCGGCTGCTGACCGGCGAAGGCAAAAACTTGGCCAAGGCGGTGGAGCTGGCCTACCTCGAGACCCTGACCCGCAGGCCAAGCGCGGAGGAACAGGCCGAGGCATTGGCCGTGCTTGGCCAAGCGCCGCTGGAGGGGATGGCCGACCTGCGCTGGGTGCTGCTCAACAGCCACGAATTCCGTTACCTCCCGTAACACCAAAACGATCATGAAAGAGACAGGATGCCTTGATTATCAATTGACCCGGCGGCGCATGATGCAGGCGACCGGGGCGAGCCTTTTGGGGATGCCGGTGGCGCGCCTTCTCGCCGCGCACCACACGTCGGCCGCCGCCAAGGCCAAGCACGTCATTCTATTCTGGAACGGCGGCGGCATGAGCCACGTCGACACGTGGGATCCCAAGCCGGGCCGTCCGGTGCAGGGTGACTTTTCCGCCATCAACACCTCCGCCGACGGCGTCCAGATCAGCAGCATCTTTCCAAACCTCGCCAAGCAGATGCACCACTGCGCGCTCGTGCGATCCATCGCCGGGACGAACGGCGCGCACGGCCGCGCGACGTACGAGCTGCAGACCAGCTACAACATGGACCCGTCGCTGATCCACCCCGGCCTCGGCTCGATGGTCGTTCACGAGAAGGAACGGCTCGGCGACCTGCCGTCGTTCATCACCATCAACGGCCAGGCGCCCAGGTCCGGCTACCTCGGCCAGCGCTGTGCCGCCTATTTCATCGGCGAGCCGGGCGAGAAGGATCCGTACCTTGCCTTCCCCGCCGGCATCAACCAGTTGCGCGGCAACAAGCGGCTGGACCTGCTGGCCCGCATGAACACCCGCACCACCCGGCGGAGCGGCAACACCAACTTCAAGGCCACCGAGACGGCCATCAAGGAGGCGGTCGCGCTGATGAAGAGCCCGACACTGAACGTGTTCGACCTCGACAAGGAGAACCCGGACACGCTGGCCCGCTACGGCGACACCGACTTTGGGCGGGGCGCACTGCTCGCGCGCAAGCTGGTCGAGACCGGCGTGCGCTTCGTGCAGGTAAACCGCGGCGGCTTTGACACCCACTCCAACAACTTCCCGGCGATGGAAAATCACGGGCTCGAGATGGACCCGGCGCTGGCGGCGCTGATCGAGGACCTGGCCGCCAGCGGCAAACTCGACTCGACCGTCGTGCTGGTGCTCAGCGAGTTCGGGCGCACCCCGCGCATCAACAACAACGCCGGGCGCGACCACCACGCGAGCTGTTTCAGCTGCCTGATCGCCGGCGGCGGCATCCGCGGCGGCCGGGTCGTCGGCGCCTCCGACCGGGACGCGATGGAGCCGGCCGAGCGCCCGGTCAAGCCAAGCGACCTGCACGCCACCGTCTGCCACGCGCTTGGCATCGACCACGAAAAGGAAGTCTACACCCCGCAGGATCGGCCGATGGTCCTGGTTCGCGAGGGCGCCAAGCCGGTGAAGGAACTGTTCGCCTGATGCCGGGACCCATGCCACGACCGCGCCGCCGTCCATGGCGGCGTTTTTGTGTCGGGCGGCTTTTGTTGCCCGCGTTGGGCGGCGCCTTGGCCGTTTCACTCGCGCTTGGCCAAGCGGCGAAGGAGACCAAGCCGGGGCCACCGCGCGGGTCGATCGTCGAGGATCGCGCCGCACGCAGGCTGCTCGAGGCCGGGGATCTGCGGATGGATGCCGGAGAGAGCGACAAGGGACTCGAGCTGTGGCGCTCGGTCATCGAACGGTATCCTCTGAGCAAAGTCCGGTTCCTGGCCCACATGAAACTGGGTGAGCACCATCTCACCGTGCTGGCGGATCATGCCAAGGCGCGCGCCCACTTCGAGGCGGTTTATTCGGTCGAAAACCGGGACGAAGACCAGCGGGCGCTGGCCCTGTTGAAGACCGGTGTCTGCCTGTACGAGGCCCGGCAGTACGGGCAATGCTTCAAGATTTTCCGGCAAGTCATCGGGGACTACCCCGTGTCGCGGCACGTGAACCGCGCCTACTACTTCATCGGCCTCGGCCACTTCAAGCAGGGCCACTACGGGCGCGCAATCGACGCGCTGGAAAAGGTCGGCACGGTGACCTCAACCAACCGGCTTGGCCAAGCGAAGCTCGAGATCGGCAAGCGCCTGTTCATCAAGGTCGAGGACGCCGATCTCGCGGTGCTGAAAAAGGACGAGACCGTTCGGGCAACCTGCAAAACCACCGGCGGCGATGAGGAAACGGTCGACTGCCTCCCGCTTGGCCGCAACGTGCGGGTGGTGCTCGGCTCCACTGCCACCCGGCTGGGCCGCCCGAGCGCGAACAACGGCGTGTTGGAGGTTTCCGGCCGGGATGAAATCAGCGTCCGCTACAGCGACGAGCACACGGCCGGCGGCCAGTTGAACCAGGAACGCCTTCGCAGGCTCACCGTTGCGGGCAACGCCGCGGCGCGGATCATGGACGGCGCCTTCGTCGATCCCATGGACGGCGTGGTCGTTGGCAAACAGGTGAACGTCGAGATTGTGGATGCGGACCGGGACCAGACGGATGACGCCGACTGGGTAGAGGCACAGGTGAAGCTGTACCGGAAAAAAACCGCTGCCGAGATTGAGGAGGAGGCCAACGAGCGCGCCGCCGAGGAGGCGCTTAACAGGGAAGCCGAGGGACGGGTGGTCGCCGAGGATGCCCCGAAAAAGGAACTCAGCGATGAGGAAAAATTCCAATTGCGACACCACCTGATCGACCAGGCCCGGCTGGTGGCCACCGAGGTCGCGGTGGAATCGGCCGACAGCGGACCGCCGCCACCCGGCGAACCGGAAGCCCCGGCGGAGGCACTGTCGCCCGGTGACTTGAGCGGCGATGCCAAGCCGAACAGTGGATTCGTCGCGCTCGTGGAGGAGGAGGCCCGGGACGATTCCATCCACACCGGGTTGTTCCAAGGCTCGCTCCCCGTGCGTCAGGCGCGGGAGGTCGTGGCCGGCGACGCGGTGCTGCAGGCCGTGCCGGGGGACATCGTGCGGGTCGAGTACCTCGACCAACTCAACACGACGCCGGCACCCCGGCGGCTCTCGGCGCGCGCGGTCTGCATCGAGGGCAGCCTCGGCGACGTGCGGGTGGCCAAGGCGCAGATTCCCGACGAGGATCTCCGGTTGCGGACGAAGCTCAAGACGGCTCGCGCCCTGACCAAGATAGGCAGCCATTACAAGGAATTCGGGCTCGACGATCCCGCCCGCATCAAGTTTCGGGAGGCGCTGGAGGTGGCCGAGGAGGCGGCCGCGCGCGGCCGCGAACTCCAGAGTCCCGTGCTGGAACAATGCTACGTGCAGCTTTGGGAAATCTATTTTGCCCTCGACGACCTGCGCCTCGCGGTGGCGATGAGCCAGCGTTTGATGCGCGAGTTTCCGGAGAGCACCTTCATCGACGACGCGATGCTCAAGCAGGCCGAGATCGCCCGCAAACAGGGCGGCTTCCGGGAAGCCATCGCGCTCTACGGCAGCCTGCTCAAGCTCAACGCGAGCACCCTGCGCGACGAGGCGCAGTTCGGCATCGCCGTGTGCTATGAAAAAATGGCGGAAGCCGCCACCGGCTCGCGTTCGCAGTCGTACTACGAGAAGGCGTTCGAGAATTACCAGAAAGTGTACGAGCAGTTCCCGGAGAGCGGCCGGGTCGGGGATGCCGTGGCGCGGGCGGCGAACTACTTTTACCAGCGCCAGGATTACCAGCGGGCCATCGACGTGTTCGAAGGCGTCATCGCCAACCACCCGGACGCCAACTTCCTCGATGTCATCCATTTCAACTACGGCCGCTGCCTGTACCGCGTCGACCGCAAAAACGCCGCCCGCCAGCAATTCGACCTGCTGGTGGCCGATTATCCGGAGAGTAAACTGGCCGAGGAGGCCAAGCGCATCAGCGACGCCCTCGTAAAGGCCGGGTTTTAAAGAAACGAAATGTCCGGACGGATCAACGATTGGGTTCGAGGCACCGCCGCCGCGGTGATGGCGCTGGCAACGGTCGCGCTTGGCCAAGCGCAAGAGACGCCCGGCCCGGCCAAGACGGCGCAGCAGATCACCGCACTGCAGCTGAAGCTGCGCCAGTCAGCGGACGATTCAAAACAGGGCGCCAAGCTGCTGCTGGAACTGGCCGACCTGGCCGACGACCACGGCCGGCCGTTCACGCTGATCCGCGCGGCCAAGCGCTTCGTGGTGGCCCACCCGGGGCACCTGCGCCAGCCGGAACTCATGCTCAAGCTGATCGACGCCCAACTCGTCACCGGCCGCGACAGCGACGCCCTCTCGACCGCCCGGCAGTTCCTCTCGCGCCATCCCGAACATCCGTCTGTGGCGGAGGTGCACCGGTTGCTCGCCGCGGTGCTGGAGCGCGACCGGCTGCACAGTTCGGCGGCGGCGGAATGGACCAAGGCGTTCGAGGGCGGCACGGGGCATCCCGGCGACGCGGCGCGCGCGGTGCTGCTCCATCGGCGTGAAGGCAGCCACCGGTCGTACGCCGAGGCGGCCGCCCTGTCGGCCCGGCTGCTGACGGAGGACACCGACCCGGCGACACGGCGCGAGGCGGGCTGGCTCGCGATCGACTCGGCCAGGCGCTCGGCGAATCAAGGCGTCATCATCGAGACGGGCGAGCGCATCGCGGACGCAAATGTGCGCCTGGGCGGAGAGCGGCAGGTCGCCCTGCACACCGCGTTGGCCGCCGCGTACTGGGGACGGAAGGAAGCCAAGCCGGCCGTCGCCCATTACTCCGAGGCTGTGAAACTCGACCCGGTGTATCCCCGTTTCAAGGCGTACTTCGAGGTGGCCAACGGCGCCGCGCTGCCCGCGGCCGCCATGCAGTCCATGTTCGACCTGTTTGAGCAGCAGACCTTTCCCGGCAACGAAACCGCAACGATCCTCGGCTACTTCGCCGCCGCCAAGGCGCGGGAGGAGAAAACCACCGAGGCGGCTGCCATGGCGTTGCGGGCGGCGAGGATCGCCCCGGCGATCCACCAGTCACCCCGCAAATACGTCCGCTGGGCGGTCGAGACAAGCACCGGCTTTCCCGAGATCGAGCGAAACCTGAAGGCCATCATCGACGCCCCCGGGGGCGACCCGTTTTATGCGCACTTCGCGCTGGCCTTCGACCTGTACCGCGACCGGATGAAGCGACCCGGCCTCGCACAGGAGGCGGTGCGCCGGATGATCACCGAGTCGCCCGCCGACAGCAGCGACATGACGGGGGCGATAAACTGGCTGCTCGCGGCGGCACCGTCCGACGCCATCTTCAACGCCGACGCGAAACTCATTCATGACACCGCCGTGCGGCATGTGCGGCTTGCCGCCTTTCGCAATTTCCAGCGGGATTGGCTGAAGCAAAACCGGGGCAACAAAAAATGGCGCAGCCGCGTGCAGACAATGAACCGCCTGGCCAAGGATTACGCCGCCCTCCCGGAGGTGAAACTGTGGACCGACAGCACAGCCTCGGGAAACAAGGCGGCCGAGGCGCGGGAATCGTTGCTGGCCGGAACCTTGACCGACGCGGCGCGAAACGACCTGCTTGCCCGGCAGGCGTACGACTACCGGCACAGGCTCAAGCCCCGCGACAAATCGATCGACTATTACCGCCGCTTGGCCAAGCGCGTCCCGGAGGACGCCGCCGTCGGCCGCGCCTGGCTCGATGCCGCCCACCACTACGGCGACCACGAGGCACGCGGCGAGGCGATCCGCTTCCTGCTTGGCCAAGCGCCGTCGGCCAACGATCCGCACAGTTGGATCCTGATGCTCGACGGCAGCGAACGGCTCGGGGACACCGGCTTGGCCAAGGCAGTGTCCGACTGGATCGGCAACTCGCAGGCGCAGCACGGCCCGACCCAGGAACGGGCGGGCGAGATCGGCGAACGTCTGGGCCGGATGGGACTTGCCGCCGAGGCGGCGGCGCATTGGGAGAAGGCGGCATTCATCGACCTCGGCTCGGACGAGGCCCGGAAATGCATCGCCAACCTGTTGAAAGGCGAGCAATCCGCCGAGCACCGGGGCGCGCTTTTGGGCCGCTGCCTCGAGCAAGTCACGGCCAATCACGGCCCATACGCCGCCTGGCGGGCGGGGGAGTATTTCGAGGCCGCCGATTGGGACGCGTTCGAGAACACGCTGCTGACCGCGCGCCAGGCCAGCGACGAGCACATTTTCTTCCCGTGGAACATGGGCAGCGACCCGGCGCTGGGCTGGGTGGACGACATTCGCGGCGACGCCGGGATGGATGACGAGACCCGCCGCCGGTTGTTGTCCGTCATCGAGTCGGTGCACGCCGGGCTGGCCTCGGCCTCGGCCCGGCTCGCGCTCGAGGAACTCATGGGCGAATCCGGGAGCCCGACGATGGCCAGCCAGAAGGCGGTCTGGCAGGCGGTCCTCTGGTCGGCGGATCACCCGAGCCATTGGGATCATCTCATGCCGTACGCCCGGCGCTTCGTCTCCACCGGCCGCCATGCCCAGGCAGCCACCCTGCTCACCGCCATGCTGCACAAGATTCCGCGTGCGGACGAAGGGCGGAAGAAAACCGCGCGCACCATGCTGACCAAGCTGTTCACCGTGATGAGCGAAGCGGAGCTGGACCTCGACGAGGACAACCCGCTCGCACCGCTGCTGAAGATTTCGCTGCTGCTGCAGATCGGAGACGCCGAGTCTGCGGCGAGCCAATACGTGAAACACCGCAGCCTATTCGAGCAACGCTTTCGCGAACTCCCGACCCGCATCCTGCTGTTTGCCGCGCGGACAGAGATGGCCGCCGGCAGCGAGGAGGGGTTGTCGCGCACCGAGGAGATGCTGCGCCTCTGGCTCGTGCACAACACCGAGAACAAACAGGCCACACCGGAGGACCAGGCGGCGGTGCAACTGCTCCTGGCCAAAACCTATTTTCAGTCCGGCCGGTACGATGTTGCGCGGGGCGAATACACCACCGTACTGAACCAGCATCCGGACACGGCCGCGGCGACCGATGCCCGCTTCGGGATCGCGCAGTGTTACGTCGAGCAGAAGGTGTTCGACAAGGCGGAGGAGATCTTCGCCGAACTGCGTGACGACCCGTCGCCCGGCACCAACCTGCGCGCCGAGTTCCTGATGGGCGTCATGGCCATCCGGCAGGGCGACTACGACATCGCACGGGAGATGTTCCAGGCCGTACTGGAGCGAATGCCGGACAACGACCTTGCCAACGAGACGCTGTACCACCTGGCCGAGGTGTTCGGGATCGAGCAGCGGTTCCTCGACCAGCTGAACATGCTCCGCACCATCGGCCGGCTCGGGCAGCGATCCAAGCGATGGCACACGCCCGGCAACTCGCTGTTCATCGTGGTGCACGACAGCGACCTCGGCATCAGCCGCGGCAACGCACGGATTCCGGTCGATGTCGCTTCCGCCCCGGGCGGCGACACCGAGCGGGTGTTTCTCTCCAGCGGCGGGGCAGGAAAAGGCCTCTTTACGGCGGAAATCGCGACGATTCTCGACGAACCGACCGTGAGCGACGGGGTGTTGCAAATCTCCGGGGCGGACACGATCCATGTCGATTACCCGGAGTCGTTCAAGCGGGAATTCAACACGGAACTGCCGCAACTCGACGTGATCCGGATCGCCTCGGACGCGACCTTCAAGGCGGCCAGCCGCAAAATTGAGGATGAAAAAAAAGAGACCCTCACCGAGCAGTTGACCCGCCAGACAAACCAGCCGGAGGAGGGGGATCGCCGCAAGTCCATCCAGCGCAACGCAAGCCAGATTCGACCCGGCAACTTTGTCTATCTTCGCGTGGTGGACTTTGACCGCGACCGGGGCAACGCGCTGGACGAGCTGATGGTGAACCTCACCGCGAGCAACGGCGATGCAGTCACCGGCCGGCTGACGGAGACCTCGCCGCACTCCGGCGCCTTTGAGGGGATGGTGCCCACCGCCGAGATGCCGGCGGGGGCCACGGCCACCGATATGGCGATCGACCACGGCCCGCTGAGGGCGATCGATCACGACCCGGAATCCCGCTGGACGAGCGAGCCGGACGGCATCGCGCCGAAGTGGCTCGCGGTGGACATGAAAGATGTGCACCCGGTGGACACGGCACAGTTTTCGTTCGGGACAACGCCAAGCCAGGCACCCAAGCGAATGCGGCTGCTCGGCAGCCATGACGGCCGCTTTCTCTACGAGGTCGCGCGCCATCCGCTTGGCCAAGCGCACGACGCGGCAATGTTCGGCAAAGGCAAGCCGGTGGTGCCACGGCAGTCCGGGTGGCGATACCACGACCTTGGACAGAACCTTGGCCAAGCGTGGCGCGAACCAAGCCACGACGACAGCGCCTGGCCAAGCGGCAACGGCCCGCTGGGCTACGGCGACCTGGGCAGCCTCAAGCCGGCGACGACCCTCCACTACGGCGACGATGCCGGCTCGAAGCATCCGACGGCCTACTTCCGCAAGTCGTTCCAGTTTGACCCCGCCAAACTCGGTGCCGCCACCGGCATCACCGCCCGCGTGTTGTCCGACGACGGGTTCGTGCTGTACCTCAACGGCACGGAAGTCGCCCGCGACAACATGCCGGACGGCGAGGTCACGTTCGACACGCTGACACCCGCAAACCGGGCCAGCAACGAAGAGGATTTGTACAAGGAATTCCCCCTGTCCCTCGCCGCACTGCGCCATGGGCGCAACGTCCTCGCCGCCGAGGTGCACCAGCCCAACAGCACCAGCACCGACCTTGGTTTTGATCTCGAGCTGCTCCTGTTCAGCGACCAATCGCCGCACGGCATCACGCAGCGGGTGTTCCGCCTAGATAAGGGCGAAACGATCTCCACCTGGAACGACGCGGTCAAAATCGCGATGAATCAACCAGCGACGGAAACCTCTGTGGCCGAGTCACTTGAGTGGCAGCCTGAAGCGGAGGAGATCAACGCCAAGCAGCGGGCCAAGCGGTCCAATCTGGTGGTCTGGAGCGGCCATTTCATCCAGCGCCGGCCGGGCGCGGTGCGGTTCGAGGTGAGCGCCGACGTCGGCGGCGTGATGATCGGAGGCCGGACAGTGGGCCTGACCGGGGAGGAGGAAGGCCCGGCCACATCGCATGATATTTTCCTCGAGGCGGGGCGGCACGCCTTCACCGCAATCGCCTGGGTGGCTGACCCGCGGGAGGGCGTCTCCTGTGTGCGCGCCCGTGAAAACCTGGCCAAGGCGGCCGTGACCCCGGCTCCGTTCCGATTGTCCGATTTTGTGCTGTCGGAGGAGGAGCGCGCCGAGTTCGAGGCAACGGCCGCTGCGTCGCACCAACGAACCACGACCGCTGAAATGGAGGAAGACAAGCTCACGTTCGCCTTGGGCGGGTGGAGCCTGCGGCATCTGCGTCTGGTCGTCGACGAGTACACTGGCAACTCGGTCAGCGTGAAGAATGTCACCGTGGCAGCCGGGGGGCGAACCCTCATCCCGCCGAAGGAGGACGTCCTTGAGTTGGCAAAAAACAGCATCCTCGAGATTGCCGCGGGCGACTCGATCACGGCGGTTTACATAGACGAACTGACGGACGGCGGTCTCCAGCAAAACCGGCAGTTGGAGCAGACACTGCAGGCCACCTATTTCAACGGCGGCATCACGCCGGTCGCGTACGAGTTTCGGCGGCAGGCCGACGGCGGTATCCGGGCGGTCGACCACGAGCTGCTGCGCATGGAGCCGGGGGAACGCATCGTCGCCGAGGTGACCGACTTCGATCTGGACCGGACTGCGGAACCGGACCGGGTGCCGGTGGAGTTCCAGGTGAACCTTGGCCAAGCGCTCCGGCTGGAGGCGACCGAGACCGGCCCGAACACCGGCGTATTCCGCGTGGAGATCGACACCGGCAGCGAGGCCGGACCGCCGCCAACGGAAACGGCCAAGCCGCCCGCCCCGTCGCTGCCGCTCAAGCGCGGGGATCGGGTGTATCTGCGGTACGTCGACGAGCAAAACACGTTCCCCGGCCACAAACATCCCCGCGAGTCGGTGGTGTTCGTCAATGAACCCACCGAGGCCAGGGTGCGTGTGTTGGGCACCCGCTGGATTCCGCCGGACATCGACCAGCCGGAGGCCAAGCCAAGCCACGAATATTTGCTCCTGCCGTTTGCCAGCACCAACGCCTCGCCAGTCTCGGTGCAGATGCCGCTGACCGTCGAGGTGGTGGACCCGGACAGGGCCAAGACCAGCGGCAGCCGTGTGACGATCAACCTCGCCGTGGGCGAAAACCGGACTGCCCGCGTGGAGTGCGTGCTGTCGGCCAAGTTCGCCGGTGAGCCGCCGAAGGAGTATTCCGAGCCGATCACCGCCGGCCAAGCGCTGGTCGAGGGGCGGTTTGTGGGCCAGATGCTGCTCAGTCTCGGCGACGACACGAGCCCGGATCGGCTGCCCATCACGCCCGAGACGCCCGGCGGCCTGATCGGCCAGGTGATGGCTGCACCCAAGCCCGGCGCGGAGACGGGGGGAAAGTCGGGGGCCGAGGTGCGGGTGCTGCCGCTCATGGGCGGGGAACTGGCCAAGGCCACCTACCGGGATGAGAGTCGGCCCGGCAGCCCGGCTGTCGTTGCCGGAGCAACGGGTTCGCTCGTCAGTGACGCCACGCTGCGCATCACCGACTCACAGTACGCGGAGGCGGCGGAGTCGCTACACGCGGGCGAGCGGTTATTCCTGATCGTTGAGGACCGGGATCAGGATGTCTCCCCGTCACAGGATCAGGTTGTCGTGACGGCCACGAGCACAAGTGGCGAGAGCGAAAGCGTCACCCTCACCGAAACATTGACGCACAGCGGCGTGTTCACCGGCTCGTTCCCGCTGCTCGCGCGGAGCCAGCCGAGGCCAAACAGCGGCGACAACAGCATCGAGTGTTTCTTCGGCGACCGGCTTGACGTGGTGTACCGCGACCAGTCGAACGCCACCCGGCAGGCGGCGGATCGGCGGGCTCAGGTGTCGATCGCGATTGGCACGGACGGGTTGCTGGCGGCGTTCAGCAAGTTTTTCGAGGACGTGGATCTGGCAGCGCAAACGCGATTCCACATCGCCGAGAGTTACTTCGAGTTGTTCAAGTCGCAGAAAAAACTGGAGCGCCCCGAGCAGGCGCAGGCCAACCTCGACCACGGCCGGCGCGTGCTGCGCGAGTTGGCGGAGGATTTCCCGGATGAAAAATATGCCGCACGCGTGAGCTATCTGCTGGGCCAGTTCGCGCAGGAGCAGGAGGATTGGCCGGGGGCGATCCAGTCGTACCGGGAGATCGTCCGCCGCTTCCCGGACCACGCGCTCGCGCCGGACGCCCAGTACAAGCTGGCGCAGTGCCACGAGGAGGCGGGTGACTTTGACCAGGCACTCGAGGAATACGTCGCAATGGCGGCGATCCACCCGGACAGCCCGCTGATCCCCAAAGTGATGGTCCGCATCAACGAGTATTATTACCTGAAGGAAAACTACCCGGTGGCGGCGCGCGTGTCCGGCAAGTTCATCGAGCGGTTCCCCGAGCACGAACTGGCCTCGCGGATGGCGTTCCGCTGGGGGCAGTGCCACTACAAGCAGGCGGCCTACACCGAGGCCGCAGAGCGGTTCGAGGAGTTTGCCAAGCGGTATCCGGACGACAAACTGTGCGCCGAGGCGCTGTTTTGGGCGGGGGAAAGTTTCCGGATGGACAAGGACGTCCCGATGGCGTTTCGCTACTACAACCGCTGTCGCTGGGATTACCCGGAATCGGAGGCGGCCAAGTATGCCCGGGGCCGCCTGGCCCTGCCGGAGATGCTGGCCCAGTTCGAGCGCGAGGCGGATCTGGAGGACGAATGACCCGGAAGCGCCCCGGCGCTTTTGGTTCACTTTGGGGGGTGCGCTTGGTACGTTCCGCAGCCGAAACCGATGTTGAACCCGAGCTTAATTCTGGCGCAGTCCGCGCTTGGCCAAGCGGGCGGCACCAACGCCCCGCCGGCCGATGCCGCCCAGGCGGAACCGGGGCCGTCTGCCGTCGCCGAGTTTTTCGATTCCGGCGCGCTTGGCCTGCTGCTCGAGGGGGGCTTCTTCATGTGGCCCATCCTGTTGCTGGCACTGGTCGGCTTGGCCGTCATGATCGAGCGGTGGCGCAGCCTGAAAATGCTGGGCGTCGATGCCGGCGACCTGAAACAGGCGGTGCTCAACGACCTGACCGAGAGCCGGGTTGGCGATGCGCTCGAGCGGTGCGAACGGGAGCGCGGCCCGGTCGCCGCCATCCTTGCCAACGGCCTCCGCAAATATCTGGTTCTCAGCAAGCTCGATTACGATCCGGCGCGGCTTGAGGAAAAAGTCGTCAAGAGCATGGAGGGTTACGGCGCGCACATCCTCGCCGCGCTGGAGCGCCACCTGCCCCTGCTGGCCATCGTCGCCAGCGTCGCGCCGATGATCGGCTTCCTTGGCACCGTGCAGGGGATGATCGTCGCGTTCAGCGACATCGTCGAGATGGACAAAACCGGCGGCGGCAACATTATCCAGGCGGCGGCGGCCGGTATCCAGGTGGCGCTGTTGACAACCTGCTTCGGCCTGATCGTCGGCATCCCGGCCTACGTGGCGTTCAACTATTTCTCGAGCGTGATCAACAGTTTTGTGCTCGAGGTGGAGGAGTCCGCCGCCGAGTTGATGGAGGCGGTCACCCTGCAACTGACCCTCCGCGAGGACAAACCGCCCGACTCACCGTGAAACTGCGCCGACCCAAATACCTCGTCGAGACGCCAACCAGCGCGATGAACGACATCGCGTTCATCCTGATTGTGTTTTTCCTCGTGTGCGCCTCGGTCGAGCCGGAGGACGGCCGCTCACAGGTGATTCCCCGCAGCGAGAAAAACGAGAAGGCAGAGGCCTCGCAAAGCACCGAGGTTGGCCTCACCCCGGCCACCGTCACCATCGACGGCACCCCGTACCGGCTGGAGGAGTTCCCGCCCCGCATCCGGCAGTTGCTCGCGCAAAAGAAAACCGAAGCCGGGCGGGTGGTCGTGCTCAAGAGCCAGGCCGACGTGCCGTACGCGCACTGGATCGCGATGACCGAAATCATCGAGCAAGCCGGAGGCATCGTCACGCTGCTGCTCGAGGAGGAGCAGGCTGTCCACCTCAATTAGCGCATGATCCTCCGGCGAAAAACCTTCGAGGCAACCGTGCCATCCATGGCCATGGGCGACATTGCTTTCCTGTTGCTGATCTTCATCGTCCTGCTGGCCCGGGCGCGCGACGAGAGCCATCTTGTCTGGCAGCCGGCCACTGGCACGGAGCTGGTGAAACCGGCGAACCGAAACGCCAGCGTGGTGATCGACAGGCAGAACGTCACCTACCTGAACGGCCGCGCCATCCCGGTCGAGACCCTCGCCGCGGAACTTGAGTCACTGCTGGGCGACCTCCCCGCCGGCGGACGCACGGTCCTGTTCAAGGTGCACAAGGACGTGATCGCCGAGTTTTTTGAGCCGGCCATCGAGGCCGTGAGCGAGGCCGGCGGCGAGCTGCACCACGTGCTGGAACCGGCTTCCAACCCGGCCTCAGCCCCCTAATCCCATGACCGTTTACCTGCTGAAAGACGGAAACGAAATCGGCCCACTCGAGCCGGCTGAAGTTCAGGCGTTGATCGACGCCAACTGCATTGCGGCGAGCCAGCCGATCCGCCTCGAAGACGGCACGACCGGGACCGCCGGCACGCTGCCCGGCGTCCGCTTGGCCAAGCCGGACGCGCCCGCCGCCCCGCTTGGCCAAGCGCCCGCACCGGCCCCCGCACCGATGGCCAGCCTGACGCGGGACGTGAAATCGCTGAAGCGCAACAGCGCCGCCGTGTCGGCGGAGCTGAACCAGTTCATGCGGGAAATGCGCGGCAAGTCTCCCCGCGAGATGCTCGGCGCGGTGGCGCGGAGCAGCCTTGTCCGGAGCGGCTTCACCGCGGCCGGCCTCCTCGCGATCATTCTCTTTTCCGCGACCGTCATCCCGTTTGCGACGCGGAGTGACGCCGAGACAGCGCGACAGCCCGACACGCCTCAACCGGCCGCACCGGCAAACACGAATGCCCCACCCCCGCCGCCCGCGACCGCCGCACCGGCGCAGACGAACGCCCCGCCCCCCGCCGGTGACAAGCAAAAGATCGCCGACAAGCTGGGCATCGGCGAAACCAAGCAGGGCCAGCCCAGCGAACCCAACCCGTTCGAGAGCACCGGCGACCTGTTGCAGGAACTCGAGTCGCCTTGACGGACGCCCCGACAACCGGTCCCGGTGACTGGACGGCGTTCCGGCCGCTGGCCAGCCGCGCGCTCCTTGGCTGGGCGCTGGGCATGGCGGTGGTTTGGCTGGATCGGTTCTCCCTTTACCTCCTCCCGGAATGGCTGCTTCTGGTATTGCTCACGGCGGTCGTCGTGGTCGCTGCCCGGTGGGCCGCTACCGCCCGGCCGCTTGGCCAAGCGCCGTTTCGCGCCGCGGTGTCCGCCGTCATTCTGCCGGTTTGGCTTTGGCTGGTGATGGTGCCGGCGTGGCTTGGGTGGATGGCGCTGAGTGCCTCGCTCGCGCGGCTTGGCCTCGGGGTGGTGTTTGTGACCGGGCTGGGCTGGGCGGTATGGCTGGTGGAACGCACCTCGCGGCGGCTCTTGGCCAAGCGCAGTGTCCCCTCCCTGCGGGGCGGCTCGACGGCGGTGCCGTTACTGGCGATGAACGGGGCGCCTGGCCGGGCGGCCGTCCGTTCGTCCAACCCGCTCGACATCGAGGCGTGGTACTACGGCAGGAAGCGCCGCAAGCTCAACCAGTCCGCCACCACCGTCGCGGCCTACTCGCTCCTGTTCGCGCTGCTGCTGTTGCTCGCCGGCTTCCTCACCGGTTGCAACGAGATTTACGAGATGCCCGAGGGCGGCGGCGAGCCGCAACTGCGCCAGCAGATCGTGCGAATCCAGAAAGTGATCCGCAAAAAATACGTCATCAATCCTCTGAGCGCCGTGCTGTTCAACCCGCCACCGATCGAGGAGATCAAGCTTCAGTTGCAGGAATTGACCCGGCACATCTATCAAGTCGGCCAGGGCGAGGGCAAAAACGCCGGCTTCGAGGGCGGCACCCAGCGCGGCAAGGTGCGTTTCATCCGCCTCAGCTACCCCGGCGGCGACTGGGAGCAGGACCTCGACCGCAACGCAGATCTGAACATGCTGCTGTGGTACGCGGCCAACACCGGCCAGAAGACCGCCAAAAAGCCGGAGGTGCGCAGCGTGCGCCAGCTCAAGCGGTTCCCCGCCGGCAAAAGCCCGCCGATGGTGTACATGACCGGCCAGGGCAAGATCAGTCTCGGCGAAACAGATCACGGGATTCTCCGCGAATACCTCACCGACAAGCACGGTATGTTGTTTGCCGACAACGGCGGGAGTGCCGGCTGGCACAGCCAGTTTTTTTCGCTGATGGAGAAGGTGCTGCCGAAGGTCAAGCCGCAGCCGGTACCGCTGGATCATCCCGTTCATTCCGGGGTGCCGTTCCTGCCGGTGGTGGCGCCGCACGGCGGCCGCACCGCTTGGGGATGGGTAGTCGACGGGCGCCTGGCCGTGTATTACCACCCCGGCGACGTGGGCGACGCCTGGGCTGACGGTCACGCCGGGGTGCCACGGCAGGTCTGGGAATCCGGCTTTCGCCTAGGCGGCAATATCCTGCTTTATGCACACTCGGAATACAGCCGATGGTTGACCGCAAAAAACAACTCGGACTGATTTGCGCCGTCGCAATTTGGCTGTGCACGCCCGTCGAGCCGACGGCGGCCAAGCTGTCTTGGTTGGAGCAAATCGAGGTCGGGACCTTCGCCGAGCTGCGCGAAGTGGAGCGGTTCCAGCTCAAGGCGGCCGAGGCGTTTTACACGAAGGGAGAGTTCGCCGCCGCCGGTGCCGAGTACGAGAAATTCATCACCCTTTACGAGCGCAGCCCCGGTGCGCCGTACGCCCAGCTCATGTGGAGCCACTGCCAGGTCCGGCAACGCAACGTGTACACCGCCATCCGGGATGGCTTCCGCTCCGTAATCGACTACTGGCCCGAGTCGCGCGAGGCCAAGTTGTCCGCCTACCTCATCGGCCGCTCGTACAAATCGGTGGGGGAAGTGAAGCAGGCCGACGCCGCCTACGGCAAGGCGATCACGGCTCACCCCGGCGATCACGTTGCTGTGTTGTCCAAATGGGACATGGCCGAGATCGCCCACATTCGGAAAGACACCCAACGGCTCGAGCAGGTCTGGAGCGATCTGGTGTTCAACACCAAGCTCAACAAGCAAAACCGAACCTACGTCGAGCGCGCCGCCCAAGGCCTGGCCAAGCATCACTTCGCCGGGGCCGACTTCGCCAAGGCCCGCAAGGCGCTCGAGGTGCCCTACAGCGGCGGTGCCGTGCTGGACGCCATTTATCAAAACGCCAAGGGCGCAATCAGCCGTCTTTGCGGCGATGACCCAACCCGGCGCAGCGGCGAACAACTTGCCGACCGGATCATCACCCTGCTCCTCGACGAAACACTTCACATCCAGCCAAGCGGCAACGGGACGGATGAAATCCGCGAGCTTCACCGACGCGCCGCCCGGCTGCACGAGCGCGCCGGGCGCGACCTCGACGTCGTCAAGACCTACGAGCGCTTGGCCAAGCGCATCGGGATGGATGACGGCGTGCGCGGCAGCATCGCCGCCTGGCACCGTGCAAAAAAACGGCATCCGAAGGCCCGGGAGCTTTATGCCCAATTCGAGGACAAAACAGATGGCCTGATCCGGATCGCCGACACTTGGCTCGAGGAAGGGCAGCCGGCCGAGGCGATCCGCCTCTATGACCGCTTGGCCAAGCTTGAGCCGAACCGGCTCGCCGACTGGAAAAAGGCCATCGGCGGGATTTACACGGACTCGGGCCAGCACGACAAGGCCATCGAGGTTTACCGGGAACTGATCACAATCGCCCCGGCGGAGGCCAGCACTTGGTACTGGACCATCGGCGGCATTTACGAGCACACCAACCGACTCAAGCTGGCCATCCAGGCCTACCGCCAATCCGACCGCTACCCACAGGCCTACTTCCAGATGGCCAAGTGCCATCGAAAACTGAAGGAATACACCGAGGCACTGACGCTGTATCACCAGGCGCTGGCCACGGAGAAGGTCGCGCCCGACGCCACTCTGGCCATCGGCTACACCTACGAGGAACAGGCCAAAAAGAAGGACGCCATCAAGTGGTTCCAGCGCACCTGCAAACTTTACCCCCGCACCCGCAACGCCAGCAAGGCCCACGCCCACCTGCAGAAGGAGTACGGCATCAGCGTCACCCTCGGCGGGTCAAGGGAGAAATAAACCGGCCCCAGAACGGCCAACCCGTGTCCCGCCGACCTTCATCACCTGTTCATTGGAACGGGCCAAACCCCAAAATAACAGAGATGCAGTATTGCAGTATTGCAGTATTTGAGTACCTTGGGCGTGATGACGAGCGTGAAGTTGAACGAGCGCGGCTCGCTGACATTGCCGAAGCGGTTGCGGGAGAAGTACGCGATGGACGGTGACTCCACGGTGATCGTGGAGGATGCCGGCGAGGGCATTCTCGTGCGCCCGGCGGAAGTGGTGCCGGTGGAGATTTACAGCGAGGCACGGCTGGCGGAGTTCGCCGGGGGGGAGGCGGAGTTGGCCCGGTATCTCAAGTCGAAACCCGGTGGCCGCAAGTAAATGGGTGCTGAGACGCCACTGCGGGTTTTCTGCGACGCGAACATGCTCTTTTCTGCGAGCAAGCTGCGCAGTGCCATTCGGCGGCTGGTTCAGGCGCTGATCAAGCGCAAGGCGGCGGTGGCCAGCCGGTACGCAATCGTGGAGGCGGAGGCGAATCTGCGGGCCAAGCAGCCGGACTGGCTCCCGCATTGGCCAAAACTCCGGGGGAGGTTTCGGGTGCACGATGCACGGGCAGAAATCCGGGTGCGCGGGCTGCCAGAAAAAGATTTGCCGATTGTGCAGGCAGCCGTGTTGGCCACGGCCACGCATTTGCTCACGGGCGACCAAAAACATTTCGGCTCCCTAATGGGCAAATCGGTACGCAGCGTCAAGGTGGTGTCGCCCCGGATGCTGGCGATGGAACTGGAGGCAATGGGATGGACGGTGTGATCTCGCAGCCGCACTTGGCCAAGGTCAATGGCTGAAGCCGAAGATGCGGGCTTGGTGGTCGGCGGCGGGGAAGAACTTGGCCAAGGCTTGGCGGAGTTGGGCAGTGGCGCGCTGGAGGGCGAGGCTGTCGGCGGCGAGTAGTTTGATGCTCCAGCCGGCGGCGACCAAGCGGCTCGCGCCGATCCGGATGGTATCCGACTGGATGGCGTTGATCTCCCCGATCCAATTGTCGTCCGCCCAAGCGGCCTCGCTGATGACGCAGGCCGAGGCGTAGTGGCCAAGCGGAAACGGCTGCTTCATCGCGGCGAAGGCGGGACTGTCCGGCTCGAGCAGGAATCGCTCGCGCAGGACTAGGCGGCCGGCGTAGGTGACGTTGCATTCCCAGTCGATCTCCCTGTAACTGAACGACTCGCCGTGTGCGACACGGCCGGGTGCGATCGTCTCGAGCAGGAGCAGTTCGCCTCCCTCATCGATGCTGATGTCGGCGGACTGCTTGTAGCGGCTGAGTCGCTGCGGGATGAATGGCGCGGGGCAAAACTCGAGCCGAGCGCCCTTGGCCAAGCGGAAGCGCTGCCGCAGCTCCGCACCGTCGCCGTTCATCGTATGGGCTCGCCCGGCGCTTGGCGTGATGATGCGCAGGCTCGCGCCCTCGTCGAGGTTGACGCAGCTGGTGAGCCGGTCGCCGCCGAACAGCCCGGGCGTCGGGCTGGCGAGTTGCAGGAGCAACGCGTCGCCGTCCCAATACGGTTTACTGATGTGAAACGGCGCGGAGAAAGACTGCTCGCGGAGGTAGCTGCGGCCGGTCGTGTCACGGGCGCAGGTGAGGTCAAGATGGCCGGCGAGCGTGGGCATCACGTCGCCTCGAACAGGCATTCGCGCTGAATCCACGCCACCACGTCGTCGAGTCCCTTGTGCGACTTAAGATCGCAGAACAGCGTTGGCCGATCGCCGCGCATGGTTTTCGAGTCACGCTCCATCACGCCCAGATCGGCGCCGACGTACGGGGCGAGGTCGGTCTTGTTGACGATCATCAGGTCGCTGAACCGGATCGCCGGGCCGCCTTTGCGCGGGATCTTGTCGCCCTCCGAAACGTCGATGATGTAGATGAACGAGTCGACCAGCTCCGGCGAAAAGGTCGCCGACAGGTTGTCGCCGCCGCTCTCGACAAGGATCAGCTCGAGGTCGCCGTGGCGTTCCTCCATTTGCGCGATGGCCTGATTGTTCATCGTCGTGTCGTCGCGGATCGCGGTGTGCGGACAGCCGCCGGTCTCGACGCCGACGATGCGTTCCTCGCCGAGCGCGCCGTTCTTCACGAGGAACTGCGCGTCCTCGAGCGTGTAAATGTCGTTGGTGATGACGGCCATGCTGTAGTCGTCGCGGAGCGCCTCGCACAGCCGCAGGGCGAGCATGGTCTTGCCGGAGCCAACCGGCCCGCCGAGGCCGATCCGCACCGGCCGGTCAAATCGTTTGTTGCTGCTCATGAGATAAAAAGTCGGCTGAAAGCGGTCTCGTGCCGGGCGCTGCTGATGTCGAGCGCGGGGCAGAGCCAGCCCATGTCATCCGTCGAAATCTGTTTCGCATTCTCGACCACCTCGGCCGTTTGCGCCAAAGCACCAGAGAGAATTTTTTGGCAGGCGAGCTGGCCCATCCGGACGAGCTTGAGCGCGGCGTTCACGAACGGCGTGAGCCCGTGATAAAATGCGAGGCCCAGCGTGTCGTCGAGCGGCATTTGGCCCAGCGCGCCCTGCGTGCCGAGGACGATTGGCTCATACGCCTCCAGGCGCTTGGCCAAGCGGGCCTGCTCGATGTCTCGCCAAAACGGCTCGCGGGTCAACTCGAGATTCAGCGCCAGCCGCTGGCGGCCGGTGCGGGCGGTGGCTTCGCGAAGTTCGCGCGACGGCTTCATCGCGCCGTACAGCTGATCGAGTTCGCAGAGCTTGGCCAAGTCGGCGTCCTGCGCCGCCGCAAACGCCGCCGCCGCCGTGGGCAGCTCCAGCTTCTCAAGGCCGGGGATGACCATGTCGTGGAGGAACTCTCGGAAGTCGCCCTCGCTGTCGATCAGCCCGTCCTGTACCGCACCCTCCATGCCGTACGAGTGGGCGTAGGCGCCAGTCGGGAACATCGAGTCGGAGCGTTGCAGCAGTTGTGGCAGCCACGTGTTCATCGGTCGCCCCGGTCAGCCGTGAGTGTGGTCGTGGCTGTGTTCAATGCCGTGATCGTGCGAGTGGTCGTGACTGTGTCCGGCACCGATCGAGCCTTTCATCGGCTGAAAAATCTCGTCCTTAATTTCAAACGCGATGCCCATGCTGGTGAACAGTTGGCACACCGCCGGATCATCCCCAACGCGAATTTCGTCCGCGGCGACTTGCACCGGCATATGGAGGTTGCCGATCTGCCATCCGGTCTCGGCCGCTTCGATGGCGTCGCCGGCCAAGCGGATTGCGAGCACCGGCTCGGGCGTCTGCCGGATGCGATAACGATGCGTCGCGGACTCATAAAAAACCGCGCCGTGGCCAAGCGGCTCGGCCAACTCAAAACCGAAGTCGGCACCGTCCTCCGCCGCGCCGCGCCAGCGACGCTTCTGCAACTTGAACCGGTCAGCGACCAACTCGACTTCAGGTAATTCGGCTTCGCTTGCCTCGATGGATTGCCTGACGAGTTGCATTTCAGAAAAGGAAATAGCGCTGGGCCAACGGCAGCTCTGTTGCCGGTTCGCAGGTCAACACTTCGCCATCGGCCTTGACGGTGTACGTCTCGGGATCGACCTCGATTTTCGGCAACTTGTCGTTGAGCACCATGTCGGCCTTGCCGATGTTGCGCGTGTTGCGAACCGGCTCAACACGCTTGGCCAAGCGCACCTGATCGGCCAAGCCGGCGTCAATCGCCGCTTGGCTGACGAAGGTCACGCAGGTCTCGAACTTGGCCCGGCCGTGAGCGGCGAATTGCGGTCGGTAAAACGTCGGCTGCGGCGTCGGGATGGAGGCATTCGGGTCGCCCATGTTGGCGCAGGCAATCATGCCACCTTTGAGGATTAACTCCGGTTTTACACCGAAAAACGCCGGTTTCCACAAAACCAAGTCGGCCAGCTTGCCGACCTCGACCGAGCCGATCATGTGGGACATCCCATGCGCGACGGCCGGATTGATGGTGTATTTGGCAATGTAGCGCAGCGCGCGGAAATTGTCAGCGGCCGGGTGGTCGGGGGAGTCAAGCTTGCCGAATTGCTGTTTCATTTTGTGCGCCGTCTGCCACGTGCGTATGACAACTTCGCCGACGCGGCCCATCGCCTGGCTGTCGCTCGACATGATCGAGAACGCGCCGATGTCGTGCAGGATATCCTCGGCCGCGATCGTCTCCGGCCGGATGCGCGACTCGGCGAACGCGACGTCCTCGGGAATCTTCGAGTCGAGGTGATGACAGACCATCAACATGTCGAGATGCTCCTCGATCGTGTTGACGGTAAATGGCCGCGTTGGGTTGGTCGAGGACGGCAGGACGTTGGCCTCGCCGCAGACACGGATGATGTCCGGTGCATGCCCACCGCCCGCGCCCTCGGAGTGGAAGGTGTGAATCGTGCGCCCCTTGAACGCCGCGATGGAGTCCTCGACAAAACCGGATTCGTTGAGGGTGTCGGTGTGGATGGCGACCTGCACGTCGAGTTCGTCGGCGACGCCGAGGCAGCAATCGATCGCCGCCGGAGTCGTGCCCCAGTCCTCGTGCAGCTTGAGGCCGATCGCGCCGGCGAGCACCTGTTCGCGCAGCGGCTCGGCGGTCGAGCAGTTGCCCTTGCCGAGGAATCCGAGGTTCATGGGGTATTCGTCGGAAGCCTCGAGCATGCGGTGGATGTTCCAGATGCCGGGCGTGCAGGTGGTGGCGTTGGTGCCGGTGGCCGGACCGGTGCCGCCGCCGGTCATCGTCGTGATGCCGCTGGCCAACGCCTCGTCGATCTGCTGTGCGCAGATGAAATGAATGTGGCAGTCGTAACCGCCCGCCGTGAGAATTGCGCCCTCGCCGGCGATTGCCTCGGTCGCCGCACCGATGGTCATTGGGTTGCGCTGGCCGGTTTCGGGGTCGGCGAACACCGAGCCAAGCCCGTCCTGAATACCGGGGTTTCCCGCGTGGCCAATGCCGACGATGCGGCCGGCCTTGATGCCGATATCGGCCTTCACGACGCCCAGCTTGGCATCGAGGATCAATGCGTTGGTGATGACCACGTCGAGCGACTCGGCGTCCTTGGCCAAGGGCGATTGGCCCATGCCGTCGCGAATCACCTTGCCGCCGCCGAACTTGACCTCGTTGCCATAGCCGCCGCCCTCGGCGATGAGGTCGCGCTCGACCTCGATGAACAGGTCGGTGTCGCCGAGGCGCACTTGGTCACCCACGGTCGGCCCGTATATTTCCGCGTACTGCTGTCGTGTAAGGGTGAGGGGCATGGGAATCGTTCTTGGTTATGCCGGTAGCGGGCCGTTGACCTTGGCGTTGAGGCCGTGGACTTCGCGGCTGCCGGCGAGAGCGACGAGCTCGACTTCGCGCGCCATTCCGGGCTCAAAGCGAACTGCCGTGCCGGCCGCGATGTTCAGCCGGAAGCCAAGCGCTTGGCCACGGTCGAACTCCAGCGCGGAGTTGACCTCGTAAAAATGAAAGTGGCTGCCGACTTGGATCGGCCGGTCGCCGGTGTTGGAGACCGGCAACGTCCGGGTCTCAAGATTTTCGTTCGCCGCGAGCGGCCTTGCCTCTGCCACCTTTATTTCGCCGGGGATCATCGGATGGGATTGTGAACGGTGACCAGTTTGGTGCCGTCGGGGAAGGTGGCCTCGACCTGCACCTCGTGAATCATATCGGCGACGCCCTCCATCACGTCGTCCCGCTTGAGGATGGTCGCGCCGTGACTCATCAACTCGGACACCGACCGGCCATCGCGCGCGCCCTCGAAAATCTCGTAGGTGATGACGGCGATCGCCTCGGGGTGATTGAGTTTCACCCCCCGGGCCTGCCGACGCCGGGCCAAATCGGCGGCCACGACAACCATCAGTTTTTCCTGTTCGCGCGGTGTCAGATGCATGGCAAGCGGTCGGAGAGTCTATGGTTGGTTCAATAGGCGTGCGAGCCAAAACCGCTGCGTTCAATCAAACGCTGAGGTGCTGGCGCACGATGGACTCGCTGAGCTGCGGGGTGTCGCCGTTGGCCACGACGCGGCCACGATTCATGATGTAAAAATGATCGCCAAACTCCTTGATGAAATCGACGTACTGCTCGACCAGCACGACGGTCATCTCCTTCTCCTTGACAAGTCGCCGCAGCACTTGACCGATCGCCTGGATGATGTTGGGCTGAATGCCCTCGGTCGGCTCGTCGAGCAACAGCACACGCGGATCGCCCACCAGCGCGCGACCGATGGCCAATTGCTGCTGTTGCCCACCGGAAAGGTTGCCTCCCTGCCGGGCGCCCATTTCATGGAGCACGGGGAACAACTCATAAATCTCCTCCGGAATCGTGCGGCACCCATCGGTGCGGGCAGACAGCCCGACCTCCAGGTTTTCCCTGACCGACAGCCGCGGGAAAATCATCCGCCCCTGTGGCACCAGTGCGAGGCCGGATTGGGCACGCATTCTCGCCGGTTGCTTGCTGATGTTCCGGCCGTCGAGGGTGACGCTTCCTTTGGAGGCTTTCTCGAGGCCGACAATGTTGCGCATGAGCGTGGTTTTGCCGACGCCATTGCGTCCCATCACGCAAACAACCTTGGCCTTGGGCACCTCGATGCTGACCTCGTGGAGCACCTGAACGGAGCCATAGGCGAAATGGATATTGCTGCAGCTTAACATGTCATCTCCCGAGGTAGGCCTCAATGACCTCCTCGTTCGCGGTGAGTTCGTTGATGTCGCCCTCGGCGAGGATGCGGCCCTCGTTCAGCACGGTGACCTTGCTGTCGAGTTGACGGACAAAATCCATGTCGTGCTCGATCACGATGACGGTGTGCTCATCCTTCAACTCGAGCAGCAATTCGGCGGTCAACTCCGTCTCGAGATCGGTCAACCCGGCCGCCGGTTCATCAACCAGCAGTAGCTTGGGGCTGGAGAGGATCAGCATGCTGATCGCAAGCCATTGGCGCTGGCCATGGCTGAGGTGCTTGGCCTCCGTGTGCCGGTCGTCCTTCAAACGCACCCGCTCGAGAATCTGCACAATTTTCTCGTTCTCCGCGCTGCTGGCGGAACGCCCGAAAAACCGGCGCACCTTTCGGCTGCCCGGCAGGGCGAGTTCCATGTTCTCGAATGTGGTCAGACTGTCGTACACACGGGGTGTCTGAAATTTGCGGCCGATACCGCGCAGGGCGATGTCCGCTTCCAACTCGTTTGTGATGTCGTCGCCCTCGAAAAATACCGTGCCCGTGGTCGGCCGGGTCTTGCCGCTGACCAAGTCGCACAGCGTGGTTTTGCCGGCGCCGTTCGGCCCGATGACCACGCGCAACTCGTTGCGCTTAACGCCCCAAGCCCCGATGTCTACCGCTTTGAATCCATCAAATACCGCCGTCAAATCCTCGACGAACAGGAGAAAATCGCGCGCTCCGATCCGGTTGATCCGCGGACTAAATTCCCGGTATTCGGCAATGAGTTCGGTCGTGTTCATGCCTCAACGTTGCGCTTGGCCAAGCGCTTGAAACGGATCAAGTCCAGCAGGCCGGCGATGCCTTTTGGAAACAGCAGCACCACGCCGACGAACAGCAAACCCTGCACAAACGGCCAGGCCTCCGGCCAGCTAGTAGTCAGAAAATTATAAACCAAGTTTACGCCAAGCGCCCCAAGCACTGCGCCCGACAACGTGCCCCGGCCGCCGACCGCCACCCAGATCACAAACAGGATCGACCACTTGGCCGTCATGTATTCCGGCGTGATGATGCCCATCTGCGGCGTGTACAGCATCCCGCCCAAGCCACCCAATGCTGCGGCCAAGGCGAAAACGAACATCTTGAACATGTACGGCTTGTAGCCAAAGAAACGGAGGTTCGTCTCGTCGTCGCGCACCGCCACCAGCACCCGGCCAAGCCGGGTGCTGACCAAGAAACGGCAAAAGCAAAACACGCCGATCAAGCAAACCAAGGTCAGCAGATAGAGGCCAAACTTGACGCCGTGACTGGATAACTCAAATCCTGCGATCGTATTGAAGCGAGTCAACCCGTTGGTGCCGCACAACTTCATGTTGTTCATGCAAAACACCAGCCAACCGGCAACCGTGATCGCCTGCGTCAAAATTGCAAAGTAGACGCCTCGCACGCGACTTCGAAAACCAAAGTACCCGATCACCGCCGCCACCACACCGGGCAACGCCATACCCAGCAACACCGTCAGCGGCAGGCTGAAAAACGGTTTCCAAAACCAAGGCACCATTGCGTCTCCTGGTGCCTCACCAACCTCGTACGGATACACGACGAATAGGCAGGCGGGGAGTTTCCAGCCATCCTTGTCAACGATGCCCTCCGGCCCGCCGTGGTGCGCCAGATACATCCCCATCGCGTAGCCGCCCAGCGCAAAAAAAAGCGCCTGACACAGGCTCAAAACACCACAGTAGCCCCAGATCAAATCCAATCCGATCGCCGCAATGGCAAACGCCAGATAGCGGCCGAGCATGTTGACCGTGTCGATCGAGATTGTGCCGGAGAAATACAGCGCCGGGATGCCGATCAGCCCGAACAGGAACAGCGCCCAGACACAACGCACGTGGTTCGGCTTGTCCCTAAACATCAGCCAGCCTTCCCTTCGGCGGGAACAGACCGGCCGGCTTGAATTGTATGAACGCCACCACGCAGGCCAGCACAAAAACCTTGGCCCAAATCGCCTCGACGGTGAAATCGCCGAACTGCATCGGCTCGATCACCTTGGTCGCCACGCCGAGGCCCAGCCCGGAACAGATCACGCCGAGCAACTCGCCCACGCCACCGGTCACCACCACGAGGAACGACTCGACGATGTAGTTTTGTCCCATGTCCGGTGTCACGCCGCCGATCAGTGTCAACGCATAGCCGGCCAGCCCGGCCAGCCCGGAGCCAAACGCAAACGTGTAGCTATCGATGCGCCGGGTGTTGACGCCGAGGCTGTCAGCCATGTCGCGATTCTGCATCGTGGCGCGCATTCGCAGGCCAAGTTTGGTCCGGTTGATCAGCGTGTAAATCATCGCCACGCACAAGGCGCACAGGGTGATGATGAAGAGCCGGTTGTAAGGCAGGTTGACATCCTGCATGACCTCGGCGCTGCCGACCAGCCAGGTTGGGCTGTTCACGCCGATGTTGTCGCCAAAGATGAGCCGGGCGCTCTGGATCAGCAGGATGCTCACGCCCCACGTCGCCAGCAGCGACTCGAGTGGCCGACGGTACAGGTGCCGCACGACCGCGAGTTCGATCAGCCAGCCGACAAACGCCGCCGCCAGAAACGCAGATGGAAGCGCCACAACGTAATACCAGTTGAACAGCCCCTCCGGCAGATGGTTCACAAATAGTTGCTGGATGACGTAGGTGGTGAACGCGCCAACCATCATCAGTTCGCCGTGCGCCATGTTGATGACGCCCATCAGGCCGAAGGTGATCGCGAGGCCAAGCGCCATGATAATGAGGATCGAGCCAAGCGAGAGTCCCTGAAACACATAGCCCACCCAGTTCACAAACGACTGATGGCTGTTGATCGATGCGACGGCATTCTCGCACTGCTCACGGGCCGCCTGGCCGTGTTTTGAAAATCCCCCGTCTCGCAGCAACTCTTCGAGAACCGGCAGCGCACGCAGGCTCTTCATCCCGGCGAGCTGCCCGGCGGCGGCCCAGCGCTCCTGCGCTTGGCCAAGCGGGACGTCCGTGCCCAGGCGGATGAGCAGCAAACTCTCCCTGGCGGTAAATTGTATTTTTTCATCCGGGTCGTTCTCCGCCATGTCGGTGAGGAATGGGATCGACTCGGCGTTGTACGGTGGCGTGCCGCTTTTCTTCACGGCAACCAGTCGCGACTCCCGATCCGGTGATGACAGTTTTAAAAGGAAGAGAGCGCTGCGGGCGGCCAATCGCCCGGCCCTGTCCGGACTCATGTCCTCCAAGTCCAGAATGTCCGGCTTGGCTTGGTTGCCGTCTTCGCCCAACACCGGCTCGCCGGTCAGCGGGTGGGTCAACGGCGCCAGTTCGTTAAAGTCTTCGTCCTCCTCCGTCTCCGTGCAGACGACAATCTGCCCATTCCAGAGGTAGACGCTGCCGCTGCGGTAATTCTCAAGGAAGGCCTCGAGGCGAGAGTCGCCACTCTTGGCCAGGTCGAACAGCACCTGCTTGCGCAAGGCGGCATCGTCACTGGCGAGCTTGGCCATCTGCTCCAGCAGCGCCGTGTCGTTGGCGGTGTCGGCAGAAGAATCGGCCGCCGCAACAGGCTGGCTGAGCATCCAACCGGTCGCGACGGCCATGAAAAAGGCCAAGCTATGTCTCATTCTGTCTCAGGAGGAACTACTTGAACACAAGCCGACCAAGACGGTTCAGCAGGCGGGCCGAATCATCGACCTATAGAGCAAAGACCTATATCCAAGCCCGCCCGCGAACCGCTAAAACGGTGGATTATCCTTTCTTTTTCGGTCCGCCGGTCGGTTTCGGGTAGTCGCCGTCCGGGTGCAAATACCGGCTGTAGGAGTCCGGCGACACGAGGCCGTCGCTCTCCCACACGATCTTGAACTGGCCGTTCTTGAGAATCTCGCCAACATACACCGGCTTGAGGGTGTGCTGGTTGGAGTCGTGCATGCGCTTCTTGCCACCCGGAGCGTCGAACTCCAGTCCGTAAACCGCCTGACGAACCTTGTCCACGTCGAACGTGCCGGCCTTCTCAACAGCCGCCTTCCAAACATACACGCCGAAGTAGGCCGCCTCGATCGGGTCGTCGGTGACACGCTTCGAACCACCCGGCAGTTTGTTCTTTTTGCAGTAGCTCTTGAAGGCACGGACAAACTTGCGGTTGTCCGAGGATCTCACGCTCTGGAAATAATTCCAGGCAGCCAGATGCCCGACCAGCGGCGGGACATCCATCGCGCGCAACTCGTCCTCCGCAACGGAGAAGGCCATGATCGGGCAGTCGTCAGACGACAAACCCTGGTTGGCGAACTCCTTGTAGAACGGCACGTTGCTGTCGCCGTTGATCGTGGAGAGTACGCAGGCATTCCCGCCGGCGGCGAATTTCTTGATCTTGCCGACGATCGTCTGGTAGTCCTGATGATGGAACGGCGTGTACTCCTCGATGATATTCGCCTCTGGCACGCCCTTGGTCAGCAGGAACGCCTTGAGCACCTTGTTTGCCGTACGCGGGAAGACGTAGTCGGTGCCAAGCAGGTAGAACTTCTTCATGCCCAACTCGCCCATCATGTATTCCGCAGCCGGGATGAGTTGCTGATTCGGGGACGCCGCCGTGTAGAACACGTTCAGCGACTGCTCCTCGCCCTCGTACTGGACCGGGTAAAACAGCAACTGGTTGTACTCCTCGAACACCGGCAGGCACGACTTGCGACTCACCGAAGTCCAGCAACCAAACGTCACCGCGACCTTGTGCTGGTTGATCAGCTCCTTGGCCTTTTCCGCAAAGAGCGGCCAATCCGAGGCGGGATCCACCACGACCGGCTCGATTTTTTTGCCGAGCACGCCGCCTTTCTTGTTGATCTCCTCGGCTGCCATCAGAACGACATCCTTCAGGGATGTTTCCGAGATGGCCATCGTACCGCTGAGCGAATGCAGGACGCCGATCTTCACCGTGTCGGCCGCCTGGCCAAGCGGCTTGGCCAAGCCAAACACGCCGACAAGAGCCAACACACCTATCGTTTTTATGTAATTTTTCAACATCTTTTCTGTTTAAAGGGTTTACGATTAGAACGAATACAGCACCCGTGCTGCCAGCAGATCCTCATCGGCGCCGCCAACATCGTAGTCGCGATGGCGATACTCGGTGATGACGGACACACTGTCGGAAATCACGAAGCGGGGGCTGATGGTGAACTCATCGATCTCGGCCCAGTCGGCATCCACATGGGCGTACCGCAGAGTGGTGTTGAACGTTTCGGTGAAGGCGTAGTTGCCCATCAGCATGTAGGCATCGCCATCGGCGCCGGCCGCCCCATAATCCTCGAGCGAGCTGTATTCCGCCGCCACGGTGAGTGAATCCACCGAGTAACCGGCCCACAGGTTGACCATCGACTTGTCGTAGACAGCGCCGCTTTCCGTTGCGTAGCCCAGCTTGATGGTCAATCCCTCCGCCGGTGAGGTGAACACCTGCACCTCGTAGCCGAGGTCGTCCGTATCACCGTCAGCACTCCAGGTGCCGTCCACCACGGAGCCGTACACGCCAAACGTGTCGCCGCTGTACACGCCCGCCAATCCGGTGTGAAAGCCCGGATAAATTCCTGCCGTACTCGCTGCATGCGAGAATTGGTTCAAGGTGTTCACATCGTACGATTCGTAGCCGATGCTGCTGAGGAATTTGCCCGCCTTGAGGCTGAACTGGTCCGACACCGCAAAGCCGACGAACGCCTGCTCGAGGTCCACTCCGCCGTCCCCCGGCCCGTAGTCCCGACCGGCTGATCTGTAGTTCAGGTCAACCTGTGCGTTGATAGAGTCATCACCATAAAGGAGATCTATCTCGAACTCGCTTAACTCGGCCGTGCTCTTGGTGTCTTTGCCATCCACATCGGAACTTGAAGCCGATACATCCAGAAAGCCCTGCAGAGAAAGGCCTTCTGCCAACTCGATCTCCGCCTGGGCGGTGACCGATGCAACGGCTGCCATCGCAACGGCAGCCCGTGTCATTTTTTTATTTCGTATTTTCATTATTCAAAACCCAAGCCAAACGGGAATCCCGCACGACCCTGTGGATTATTCAATTCTGTCCCGGAGGAACAAATCACCCCTGTCAGGAACCTGCCACGGCCTTTAGCACCCAGTATGCCATCCACTCGAAGCCGCCGCGTCCGGAGATCGGAAAAAACCCATTTTTCCGCTGAAAATAAGCCTTTTTTCACGTTCTGGCGATTTCGCCTGCACACCGCATGAGCCAGTCACTTGGCTTTATATTGGCAGCAGAGATGATTAAAATGCTTCAAACTGTCTACATTTATCCAGCAACAAACCGAAGCACCGCTTGGCCAAGCGGGTCGGTTGGGAAGATGCGCCTTCCCAATGTCGGGCCGGTTGGATAGGTTTGCGTGACTTCAAGCCACTACCAACATGAAGACGACTCGACGTTCATTTCTGGGGAGCTGCGGACTGCTGGCGGGAGCCGCGGTGGCGGTTCCGGGAGTTGCGCTTGGCCAAGGTGGAGCCAAGCGGAAACGAATCGCCTTCCTCGGCACCGAGGTGCGCACGCACTCGCACGCGCAGCATTTTCTCGACCGGCTGGCGCTGGGCTACGGCTGGCGGGGTAAATGGCAGGAGCCACGCGTGGACATCGCCTCGGTTTACATCGACCAATTCCCCGAAAGCAGCGACCTTGGCCGCAGCCGCGTGAAGCGTTACGGGCTGAAACTTTACCCGAGCATCGAGGAGGCGCTGACGCTGGGCACCGTAAAACTCGCGGTCGATGGCGTGGTCATCATCGCCGAGCACGGGAACTATCCGAACAACGAAAAGGGCCAGAAACTGTATCCACGCTACGAGTGGTTCAAGCGCTGCGTGAAGGTGTTCGAGAAGAGCGGCCGCGGGGTGCCGGTCTTCAACGACAAGCATCTGTCGACAACTTGGGCGCGCTGCAAGGAGATGGTCGATGATGCGCACCGCTTAAAGTTCCCGTTTTTTGCCGGGTCCTCGCTGCCGGTGACCCGACGCATGCCGTCGATCGACATGCCGCACAATGTGCCGTTGAAAGAGAGTGTTTGTGTGGCTTACGGCGGGGTGGACAGTTATGACATTCACGCACTGGAGACGGCGCAGTGCATGTCCGAGCGGCGGCGGGGCGGCGAGGTCGGTATCCGGCAGGTGCATGCGTTGCGTGGTGCAAAAATGTGGGAACGCTTGGCCAAGCCGGAGCACGCGGACACGCGGCGACTCGTCGTCTCGGCCTACACGCGCAGCCACAACCTGCCGGTCGAGGGCGGCTACTACACCGGCAAGGTCACGTTCGAGTGGGCGCGCAAGACCTTCCCTAACTCACTGGCTTATTTCATCGAGCACCGGGATGGCTTCCGCACGACGATGATCCTGACGCAGATTCAAGATTTCAACTACGCCGGCCTTCGCGCCGACACCGGCGAGATCGTCTCCACGCAAATGTACCTCCCGATGCCGGGACACGGCTCAACGACGGCGGACTTTTTCCATCCACTTTGCCGCCACATCGAGGATTCGGTGATCACCGGCAAGGTGCCTTATCCAGCCGAGCGCACGCTGTTGACCTCCGGCATGACGCTCGCCGGCGTCGAGTCGCTGCACAGGGGGCAGGTGCCGATCAAGACGCCGCAGATGAACGTCCGCTACTCGGTTGGCCCCGAGTCCACCTACTGGCGCGACTGACCCACGGAAACCATCGCGGGACTGATGGCAGCTCGGATTGGCGTTGGCGGCATATTCATCGAGTGCAACCACTTTACATCGCAACTCGCGGATCGTGCGGCTTTCGAACGATCGGAGCGGCTTTGCGGCGGCGAACTGCTTGCCAGGAACACCGGCGTGCTCGGCGGCATGATGTCCGTACTGCGAGCGAATGACTGCGAGCCGGTTCCGTTGTTGTACGCCAGCGCCTGCCCCAGTGGAGTTGTCCGGGAGGAGGTTTACGATGCGCTAAAAAATGTACTGCTGGAATTGCTCAACAACGCGGTGCAACTCGACGGCATTCTGCTTTGCCTGCACGGCGCAGGGGCAGCGATCAACGCGCCCGACATGGAGGGTGACTTGACGCGTGCGATTCGCAAGCGGGTGGGTGATGAGGTGCCGATCGTCAGCACACTCGACCTGCACGCGCACATCACGCCGGAACTCCTTGCCCACACTGATGTTTTGCTGGCGTGGGAAACGTATCCGCACGTCGACGCCTTCAAGACTGGCGAACGCGGCGCCCAAGCGATGGTTGATATTTTGGCCGGCCGACTGAAGCCGGTTATGGCCATGGCGAAAGTGCCGATCATCGTCAGCGCCATTCACGGCCGGACGCAGCAACCGGGGCCTTTCGCCGATGTCATGCACGAAGCCAAGCGACTCGAGGATAGCGGGACGCTTTATTCGATTAACCCCATTTTGGTGCATCCTTATTTGAACCTGCCGGACATGGGTGGCGGCGTTTTGGTGGTTGCCAACGAATGCAAGACGGATGCCGTCGACGCGGCCAAGCGCTTGGCCTGGCGGTACTGGGAAAATCGCCACGAGCTACAACCGGAGACGCTCAAGCCAAGCGAAGCGGTTCAGCGAGGATTGCAAATCGAAGGCGGGCCAGTGCTGCTGATCGAGACGGCCGACTGCTGCGGTGGCGGCGCCACCGGTGACAGCGTACACACGCTCAAGGCGCTGCTCGCGGAAGCCCCCGACCAATCGGCGATTGTTCCCGTGGTCGATCCTGCGGGGGCACGGCGGGCGCACGCTGTGGGCGTGGGACAGACGATTCAACTGCGGCTTGGCCACCGGCTTGACCCCAATTGGGGCGACCCGGTTACCGTGGACGGCATCGTCACGCGGCTCAGCGATGGGGCGTTCACCTATTGCGGTGGCATCTGGGATGGCCGCTCCGGTTGTATGGGTCCGACCGCCGTGGTTGAGGTTGGCCCGATTCAAATCGTCATCAGCAGCAACGCCACATACGACTGGATGACGGAACAATTTGACCTGCTCCGACTGGACATCACGGCCTGCAAATTTATCGTTGCGAAAAATCCGATGAACTACCAACAGGCCTACACAGGGTCAATGAAGGCGGCATTCGTACTGGACACACCCGGCCCAACGCCCGCCAACACAAATGCCCTGGCGTACACCGGGATGACCGCCGATTGGTTCCCGAAAAAAACGGGCGTCACCATAGACGAGCCGACTGTCTTCGTTTCGAGACAACGCGACCTAACCCCCTGAAACTGGACGGCAAGTGAACTTGCGCGGATGAACCATCGCTGCAACAGTTCCCGGCGACAAAGATCACTTTTGTGAAAAACAACCTTCCTCACTGCATCGTCGCACTGATTCTCCTCCTCGGCGGACGCCTTGGCGCTGATGAGCATCGCGACATCAAGATTGTCGAAGTTCAGAAAATCTGGGATGCGGCCCCACACAACGCATTTACCGACCTTGAACGGTTCAATGGCAGTTGGTATTGCGCCTTTCGGGAGGGTCACGGCCATGCGGGTGGTGGCGATTACGGGAAGATTCGCGTGATTGCCTCCAACAATGGCACAGCATGGAAATCAGTGGCACTGCTCCAGACCAAGGGCGTCGATCTGCGCGACGCCAAGCTGTCCATCACACCAACCGGCGAGTTGCTGCTGAACTCCTGTGAATACCGTGTGGACGACGACAGTGCCAACATCCGCAACAACACCTCCGTGACGTATCGTTCCAAAAATGGAACCGACTGGTCGGTGGGCACGCAGATTGCTGACAAGGGCTATTGGCTCTGGCAAACGACATGGCGAGGCGCCACCGGCTACGCGCTGGGCTACCAGTGGGGAAACCGCGATGCGACCCGTTTTTATCGCACAACCGACGGCAATCAGTACACGCTTCATGTTGATCACCTCCGGCCGCCGGGCGATCGCAGCAACGAACACGCGATGTTCTTCGATGCCGAGGGCCGCGCCCATATGCTTCTGCGCCGCGACAATGCGCCATCGAAAACCGGCGGCTACGCCCTGCTTGGCCAAGCGGAACCACCCTACACCGACTGGGAGTGGTGCCGGCTCAACATCACGCTAGGCGGCCCATCGATGATTCAGTTGCCGGACGGACGCGTTGTCGCCTGTGTCCGCCGCTATGCGGACGAGAACCATCGTAACTGGGGTTCGCAGTGGACCGAACTGGGCTGGATCAACATTCAAACCGCCAAATACACCCCGGCGGCCAAGTTACCGAGCGGCGGCGATTCCAGTTACGCAGGCTTGCATTGGCATAACGGGCTGCTCTGGATCAGCTATTACAGCAGTCACTCGGGAAAGACCTCCATCTATTTGGCCAAGGCCGAAATATCCGGGTTGAAGTAATCTCAAACTCCGGCCGCTCTTGTAAAAAAAGGCATTCGAGGCTAATTATGCCGCGTGGACCGCACTCAAACCTTGATCGCCTCGGCGTTCGCACTGGCTCTTGCGCACTCGGCCGTTTCCGCGGCGGAGAAGCCCGTTGATTTTGCGCGGGAAATCCTGCCCGTACTGTCGAACAAATGTTTCGTCTGCCACGGGCCGGACACGAAGAAAAAGGATCTTGTCCGGCTTGACTCGTTTGAGGGGGCAACGCGCGACTTGGGCGGCTACAAAGCCATCGATCCGGCCGCCTTGGCCAAGAGCGAAATCATCGCCCGCATCCATGATGCCGACGATCCCATGCCGCCGGAGGATGCCGAAAAGCAGCTTACCGCAGACGAACGCAAACTGATCGAACGCTGGGTCAGGGAGGGTGGCAACTATGCCAAGCATTGGGCGTTTGTGCCTCCGAGGAAGCCGGCTCCGCCCAGCAAGGGGCATCCGATCGATGCCTTCATCGAAAATCAATTTCCGGAAGGAGCCGGTTTTGCATCGACTGCCGACACATCCACCCTCGCGCGTCGGCTGGCGCTGGTGCTGACCGGTTTGCCGCCCGAGCCGGAGTTGCTTGAGACTTATTTGAGCGACGATGGCACCAATGCCTACGAGCGGTTCGTCGAGCAGTTGCTGGCCGACCCGCGCTATGGCGAGCACCAGGCGCGGTACTGGCTCGATGCCGTCCGCTACGGCGACACGCACGGCCTGCACCTCGACAACAAGCGGGGCATTTACCCGTACCGCGACTGGGTGGTGCGCGCGTTGAACAACAACATGCCGCTCGACCGGTTCATTGAGTGGCAGCTCGCGGGCGATCTCCAGCCCAAGCCGACGACCGACCAACTCATCGCCACCGGTTACGTGCGGATGAACCCCTCCACCGCGGAGGGCGGGGTGATCCCGGCCGAGTTTCAGGCGAAGAACAACTTCGACCGCACCGAGACGCTCGGCACGGTGTTCCTCGGCATGACCATGATTTGTTCGCGTTGCCACACGCATAAATATGATCCGATCACGCAGACCGAGTACTACGAGCTGATGGCCTTTTTCAACAGCACCGCCGAGGGGCCGCTCGACGGGAACAAATACGAGTACGCCCCGGTCATCAAGGTGCCGCGGGATCAGGTTTCGTGGAACGACTGGCAGCGATTGCAAGCCGAACGCGACCAGTTGCTGGCCGAGGCGGCCTTAACGTTTCAAAATCCGCAGGAGATCCAATCCGAAGCCAAGCAGAAGTGGGACAAGGCCGACAAAGGCGCGCGCTTGGCCATGGTCGTCGATGAAAACGGGCTGTGGAAAACAGCCGGGCTGACGATTCACGAAACGGCCAAGCGCTTGGCCAAGCGCATTGGGGACGCGGAGAAAGCCTTCACCACCACGCTCGTGGCGAAGGAACTCGGCAAGCCCCGTGAAACCAAGCTGCTCCAGCGCGGCGAGTACAATCTGCCCATCGGCGACGCACTGCAGCCGGACGTCCTCAGCGTCATGGGTAGCCTGCCCAAGGGCACGCCGCGCAACCGGCTCGGCTTGGCCAAGTGGCTCACCAGCCGCGAGCAACCGGTCGTCGCCCGCGTGCTGGTCAACCGGATTTGGCAGCGCGTCTTTGGCGCGGGGCTCGTGCGAACACCGGAGGATTTTGGACTGCAGGGCCAGCAGCCCACGCACCCGGAACTGCTTGATTGGCTTGCGGTGGAGCTGCAGGACAGCAATTGGGATTTAAAACACATGCTGCGGCTGATGGTCAGCAGCGAGACATTCCGGCAACGCTCCGCGTTGCGTCACGAGTTGAACGATCCCGAGAACAAACTGTTCGCCCGGGGGCCGAGGTACCGGCTCGATGCCGAGGTGCTGCGCGACATCGCCCTTTGGGCCAGCGATCTGCTCGATCCGCACATGGGCGGGGAAGGGGTGAAACCGTACCAGCCGACCGGTCTTTGGAAGGCGCTGTCGCACCCCGCCAGCAACACCAAGAATTACAAACCCGACACCGGCCGCAGGGTCTATCGGCGCAGCCTGTACGTTTACTGGAAGCGCACCAGCCCGCACCCGATGATGACGTTGTTCGACGCGCCCAACCGCGAGTCCAGCTGCGTCAAGCGATCCCGCACGAATACGCCGTTGCAATCGCTTGGCCTGCTCAACGAGACGCAGCGGGTGGAGATGGCGCGCATGCTGGCCGAGCGATTGCTCAAGGAACGGGCGACCGACGATCAGCGGCTGGACTTGATGTTTACACTGCTCGCCTGCCGCGAGCCGAGTGTCATCGAGCGGGAAGCCTGCAACCAGCTTTTGAAAGCGATGCGTGACCGCTACGCCGCCGCCGGAAAGGATGCCAACGATTTGCTCAACACCGGCGAAGTACCCCGTGACCAATCCCTGAACGCAACCGACCACGCCGCTTGGACCCAGATGGCCGCCACGGCCTTGGCTAGCGACCTGGCCCTGATGCTGTTTTAAAATGAATCCTATACGCGAAACCGACTTGATGATGACGCGCCGGCAGTTGTTCGGCCGCGCAGCGCTTGGCTTGGGTACGGCCGCCTTGGCCAACGTGCTTGGCCCGGGCTTGCTGGCCAACGCTAGGGGCCAGGCACCCGGCACCCACTTCGCCCCCAAGGCCAAGCGGGTGATCTATCTGTTCATGAGCGGTGGGCCAAGCCATCACGATCTATGGGATTACAAACCGAAGATGCGCGAGATGTTTGGCAAGGACTTGCCGGAGCACGTGCGCGACGGCCAGCGCATTACCGGGATGACTTCGGGGCAAAAGACGCTGCCGGTTTGCCCGAGCAAATACACCTTCACCAAGCACGAAAACAACGACCGCGGCTTGTGGGTGAGCGAACTGCTCCCGTACACCGCCAAGGTTGCGAAGGAACTTGCGGTTGTTTACAGCACCTACACCGAGGCGATCAACCACGACCCGGCAATCACGTACATCCAGACCGGCAGCCAGATTCCCGGCCGCCCGAGCCTGGGCGCCTGGCTCAGCTACGGCTTGGGCCGGGTGAATGAGAATCTGCCCGGCTACGTTGTGATGCATGCCCGCTCAAAGTTCCCGGAGCAGAGCCTGTTTGGCCGCCTGTGGGGAACCGGCTTCATGCCGTCCGAGCATCAGGGCGTCTTGCTGCGCAGCGAAGGGGACCCGGTGCTTTATCTCAAAAATCCGGCCGGCGTCTCCGGCAGGGATCGTCGCGCGCAACTCGACACGCTCGCAGCGTTAAATCAGGAACAGTACAAACAGTTTGTCGACCCGGAAATCTTGGCCCGCATCAAGCAGCACGAACTGGCCTATCGCATGCAGACCTCGGTGCCGGAGTTGATGGATCTCTCCGGCGAAAGCGATGCGACGTTCGAGTTGTACGGTGAAGAGGCGCGTCAGGCCGGCAGCTTCGCCGCTTGTTGCCTCAACGCCCGCCGCCTGGCAGAGCGCGGTGTGCGCAACATCCAGATTTTTCACCGTGGCTGGGATGCCCACGGCAGCCTGCCCCGCGAGCACGAGTCCCAGTGCAAAGACATCGACCAAGGCTGCTACGCGCTGATCAAAGACCTCCGGCAACGCGGCATGCTCGATGAGACCCTCGTGGTCTGGGGCGGGGAATTTGGCCGCACCTCCTATTGTCAGGGCAAACTGACCAAGGAGAATTACGGGCGCGACCACCACCCGCGCTGTTTCACCACATGGATGGCCGGGGGCGGCATCAAGCCCGGCATCACCTACGGACGGACGGACGATTACGCCTACAACATCACCGACGCCGACGGAAACATGATCCGGCCCACCAAGGACAAATGGACGCCGGGCACGATGCACATCCACGACCTCAACGCCACGCTTCTCCATCTGCTGGGCATCAACCACGAACGGTTGACCTACCGCTACCAGGGCCGCGACTTCCGACTGACTGACGTCCACGGCCACGTCATCAACGACCTCGTCGCATGAGCGTTCCCAAAGTCCCCGCCGCCTTTTCGCCGCCGAACCGCCTCCTGCTTGGCCCCGGGCCGAGCAACGCTGCACCCACCGTGCTCGACGCCATGCAGCGTCCGGTCGTTGGCCACCTCGACCCGGCGTTCATCGGCATGATGGAGGAAATCAAATCGATGCTGCGGCACGTGTTCCAAACTGAAAACGAGATGACGTTTCCGGTCAGCGCCACCGGCAGCGCCGGGATGGAAGCCTGCTTCGTCAACCTGCTCGAGCCGGGCGACCAGGTGGTCATCGGCGTCAACGGCGTGTTCGGCATGCGCATGTGCGACGTCGCCGAGCGGTGCGGCGCCACGGTCACCAAAGTCGAGGCCGACTGGGGCACGATCATCGAGCCGTCGGCCGTCGCTGCTGCGCTCGAGGGACGCCAGCCCAAGCTCGTCGCCATCGTCCATGCCGAGACCTCCACCGGGACGCTCACACCGGTCGAGGACATCTCGCGCCTGGCCCGCGACGCCGGAGCGTTGTTCCTGCTCGACACCGTCACGTCGCTTGGCGGCTGCCCGGTGGCCATCGACGACTGGCAGGTCGACGCCGTTTACAGCGGCACCCAAAAATGCCTGAGCTGCCCGCCGGGCCTCGCGCCGGTCTCGTTCAGCCCACGCGCGATGGACGTCATCACCGGCCGAAAAACCAAGGTGCAAAGCTGGTATCTCGACGTGAATTTTCTTGCCAGCTACTGGGGCTCGGAGCGCGTGTATCATCACACCGCGCCGATCTCGATGAACTACGCGCTGCACGAGGCGCTGCGCTTGGTTTTGGAGGAAGGCCTCGCGGCACGATGGGCGCGGCACCAACAGGCGTACGAGATGCTCAAGGCCGGCTTGGCCAAGCTGGGCCTCTCGATCACCTCGCAGGAGGGGCATCAGCTTTGGCAACTCAACGCCGTCGGCGTGCCGGATGGCGCGGACGAAGCCGGCGTGCGCGGCCGGTTGCTCAGCGACTTCGGCATCGAGGTCGGTCCCGGCCTTGGCCCGATGAAGGGCAAAATCTGGCGCGTCGGCCTCATGGGCCACAACGCCACCCCGGCCAATGTCGAGCGCTTCCTCGACGCCCTTGGTCAATGCCTCGGGTAACAATAAGCCGCTTGGCCAAGCGGCGCTTCAGTGCATCTCGACGGCGCAGGTGCCGAGGCCGCCTCGGTAGTAGTTGAACTGCACGTTCGGGTGGTCGGCGAGGAGCGACATCGGCACGGCCGAGTCGGTGACGCCCTTGGAAATCATCAGCGCGGTGAGCCGTTGGCCAAGCGGGTTGTCGTGCGTGCCGGCGTGCCAGATGCTGACCTTCTCCGCCTGCCACGTCTCGACCGGGCCAACGGTGACGGCACGCGGCGGCACCATGGTGATGTTGCCGCCGCCGGAGGTGCGGGCGTTTTGCGCGAGGGTGATCGGGTGCAACTCGACAATGCGCGTGGCGAGTTTGCGGTATTCTTCCGGTGACGGCGGTGCGTCGGCGTGAGCGCCTTCACGGCGAAGCGGGTCATTGAACGCCCAATGCTTAATGTCGCCCTGGCCGCCCTGCATCACGGCGCAGCGCACGCCGTCCCAGCTCGCGCGGAACGCCCCGGTGTCGGCGGTGGGGAAATGCAGGTTTTCCTCCGGCATCGCTTGGCCGGGTGCGATGCGGTCGAAGCACAACTCGCGGTCGGCCCGCTCAAACGACAGCGGGTGGTCGGTCGGCACGGCGCGGCCGTCGGCACCGATCCATTCGTCCATGCCCCAAAAATGCGCGTGCTGCAGCGCTTGGCCCAGCTCATTGACGAGCCGGGCGACGAGCGGCAGTTGCTCGGTCGGGCCGATCGGGCCGCAGATGCCGACCGGATTGTCGGCGGTCGCTTGGCCCCAAGCGTGAATGTACTCGAGCGCCTCGGCCAAATAAAAATCCTCGAGCGTGTCGTACATCACCACGCGGAAGCCGGGCCGCGACAGTTGCTCAAGGTCATGCGGCGTGAGCGCGGCGGCGTCGCGGATGAGGTCCTCCTCGAGCGTGGTGTAATCCCACCAATCGGGCGCGACGGAACTGAACTTGCGCGGCATGGCTTACCGGGCGCCTTTGTTGATCGGCTCGTCCACGACGAGATTGCTCGGGAAGGCACCCGGCTTGGAGCGCGACTTAAGCCGTTTATTTTGTGAGCCGCCCCTCGGCTGGTTGAGCGGGATGAACATCCCCCCGCTCTCGGCCAGCATGCCGTACAGCTTGTTTTCCATCTCACGAACAACCGGTTTAAGCTTGGCGTCGGCGATGAGGTTTTTGGTTTCGCCGGGGTCGCTGCGGATGTCGTACAGCTCGTCGGTATCCCACAGGCCGTAGTAGGTGATGTATTTGTAGCGGTCGCCCCGCAGCGCAAACACCGTCGGCGACTGCGGAAAATTTTTCTCCCAGTAATAAACGTAAAGAAAATAATCGCGCCACGAAACGTCCTTCCCTTGGCCAAGCGGGATGAAGCTCAAGCCGTCCATGTAGCTGGGAGTCTTGACGCCGGCGGCCTCGAACACTGTCGGGGCAATGTCGATGTTGGCGACGACCTGGTCGACAACCTGGCCGCCCTCGAACAGTGCCGGGCATTGCATCACCATCGGCACGCGGATGGAGGTCTCGTACGCGACGCGCTTGTCGATCAACCCGTGCTCGCCGAACATGAAGCCATTGTCGCCCATGTAAACCACCAGCGTGTCGTCGTGCACGCCCATCTCCTTGAGTGTCTTGAGCACCCGGCCGATGCTGTCGTCCACCGCGAGAAACGCCTCGCAGTAATCCTTGTAAAATTTCTCGACGTCGATGCCGCTGTGGTAGGCGAAGTCGACGCCGTGCCAACTGTTGCGCTGATCTTTCAGCCAGCGCGGCTTGCCGTCGTAGTTTGCCGGCGAGTCGGCCTGCGACTTGGGCGGCACAACGTTCGCATCGGCGTACCTGCCTTGGTGCCGCTCGGCCGGCGTGAACTGCGCGTGCACCGCCTTGTGCGAGAGATACAGGAAAAACGGCTTGTCCCGCTTGCGGCTGCGCAGCCAGTCCACTGCGTAGTCGGTCAACTCGTCGGTGATATAGCCTTTCTGCGGCACTTTTTTACCGTTGACGTTGAGCCCATTGCGCGACGGCAGATATGTTCCCTGTCCGCGAAAACTGACCCAGTGATCGAACCCCGGCCGGGGCTGGTCGGTGCTGCCCCCCATGTGCCACTTGCCGATGTACGCCGTCTCGTAGCCGGCTTTCTGCAGATGTTGCGGGAAGAAAACCGTCCCCTCCGGCACAAGCCGGTTGTTATCGATCACCCGGTGCTTGTGCGTGTACAGCCCGGTGAGGATCGACGCCCGGCTCGGCGAACAGAGCGACGTCGTGACGAACGCATTCTTCAAGTGCACACCGTTCCGGGCGATCGAGTCAAGGTGCGGCGTCTTTAAAAACGGATGCCCCATGAAGCCCATCGCGTCGTAGCGATGATCGTCAGTCAGAATGAAGACCACGTTGCGCGGCTTGGCGCCGGGCACACGCTCGATGGCCAGCTTGTCGCCGACCACCGCTTGGCCAAGCGCCGCCCAGCCTAGCGCGACGCAAACGAAGAGGGGTAGTTTTCTCATGATAAAATGGGTACGGCTGCAGGCTGCAGCTCGGCCGGGGAGAGTGGCGGTCGCGCTTGGCCCTGTAAAGCCGGATCGCCGCTACTCGCGGTGGAGCCGCCAAAACTGCACGCGGCCTTCAACCCGCAGGAAGGTGGACACCGCGCCGCCGGTTCCGACCACCGCCTCGACGGTCTCCCAACTCTCGAGGTCGTCCGATTTCTGCAGCAGGAACTCGTCGCCGTCCGTACCCTCCCACTGAATCTCCACCGCTCGGTGAACACCGGTCAACTTGCCAGCCGGCTCCTCACCGCCACGGCCGCCGACATCGACCGGGTCGCCGCTGGGTTTCTTTTTAGCGAGCTTGGTGGCGAGCGTGAGGGCTATAGCGTCGTCATCCGTGCCGACGAAAATTTTCTGAAATCCGTCGATAAAATAATGTTGATCGCCGCCCTTCCTCGAATAGGCGCGGATGGACAGGTAGTAATTCATGCGCGGCTTGCGCTGGGCCGAGAAATGCACGTCGAGCATCGAGTCCGCCGTGATGCTGAGGTCGAGATCCTCGAACACGACCTGGTCCACCAGCGTCGCCGGGAAATCCGCCAGCAGCGGGTCATACTCGTAGAGCCGTGCATCCACGTAGATGCCGAGCATCTTCTGCTTGGTCAGCGGGAACGTCAGGTGCACCACCCCCTCCAGCGGCCCCGCCTGCACCTTGGCCAAGCCGGCGGCAAAAAAGGCGGCAACCAAAATCAGTCGCAAGTTCATCGTCGCAGAGACTCCAAGCCCACCCAAGCGTTACACTTCATCCAACGGCTTCGTGGCGTCGCCGAAGGTTTTGGGGTGGACGTCCATTTTGTCCATCATGCTGAGGAAAAGGCGGGACATTTGGCGGTTGGGTTTGCCGAGGTAATCCAGATTCTGCCCGCCCTTGATGCGGTCACCGCCCCCGCCGAGCAGCACGACTGGCAACTGCTTGGCGTCGTGATGGCCGTTAATCATGCTGGAGCAGAGCATCAACATGGAGTTGTCGAGCGCGGTGCGTTCGCCTTCCTGAATGCCGTCAAGCCGCTTGGCGATGTAGGCCATTTGCTCGAGGAAAAACTGGTTCACTTTCAGCCAGTCTTCGGTGTCGCTGTGGGAGAGCAAATGGTGAATCATGTAATCCACGCCAAGGTGCGGGAAGCGCAGCGTGCCGTGGTCGTTGTTTAATTTGAGCGTGCAGACGCGCGTGGTGTCCGTCTGAAACGCCAGCACGAGCAGGTCGCTCATCAGCCGCATGTGCTCGACGATATCCTGCGGGTAGCCGTCTTTCGGGCGCGGCATGTTCGGCTTGGTCAACGTCGGCCTCCAGCCCTGCAGTTCGCCGCGTTTGCCGGCGCTTTCGATTCGTTGTTCGACCTCGCGAACGGAGTTCAAATATTCATCGAGCTTCTGCTGGTCGAGCCGGCTGATGTTACGGCGCAAATCCTTCGCGTCCGACAGCACGGCGTCGAGCACGCTTTGGTCGCCGACCTGTGCCTTGTCCTTGAACATCTGGTCGAACGCCAGCGCAGGATAGACCTCAAGCGGCGTCGGCGTGGTCGGGCTGCTCCATGAGATGTGCGAGCTGTACAGCATCGAGTAATCCTTGTGCACGGAGGGGTTCGCCTTCTCGCAGCCCAACACCAAACTCGGCAGCTTGGTGCGGTGGCCAATGTGTTGCGCGACATACTGATCGACGCTTGTGCCGGATTGAATCCGCCCGCCCGAGGCCAACGGCGCGCCGGAGAGCAGGTTCCCGGTCTGCGAACTGTGGATGTTGCCCTTGAGCGCCTCGGCGTTGTAGAGGCCGCGGATGAACACCATCCGGTCGCGGAAATCGTTGAGCGGATGGAGCACCTTGCCCAGCTGCATTTTGGCACCCTCACCCTTGGCCCACCACTCGTGCCGATGAAATCCGCAGCCGGCGAACAAGATCGCCATGCGGGTTGGTGCCTCGCTCGACTGCTTGGCTTCGCGCCGGGTGTCGCCCCACACGCGAAGAGATTCCATCCATGGCAGCGCCATCGTCACGCCCAAGCCATGTAGCATGGTGCGCCGGGAAAGTTGATGATGCACAGTTTTCATTTTAGTTCGTTTCGACTGATGCTGAATCGGTGACGCCGTGAGTCAATCCTCGTTTTTGGCCAGTTGACCCCGGATTTTGCGGAACTGCGGGCTGAGCACGATTGTCTCGACTGCGGCGCTAAACCGGTAGTCGTTCGCCTTGAGACGCTTCTGCATTTCCTCGATCAACAGCAAATCCGATAGCGCCACCTCTCGGCCCAGCGCGTAGCCGAGCAGCTTGCGGCAGAATTGCTCAAGCACATCGTCCATGCGCTCGGTGGCGAGATGCTCGCGCAGACCGATCAGTCCCTCAATGCGAGTGCCGTCGGTGAGCTGCGTCCGGGTGTCGACCGCGGCGGGGCGCTGCCGCCCGATCGGGTCGAACTGTTCCAGTGCGAAGCCGTACGGGTCGATGCGTTCGTGGCATTTGGCGCATTCCGGCACAGAGCTGTGCTGCTCGATGAGCTGCCGCGCGGTCAGTCCGCTGGGCACGCTCTCCGGCAACTGCGGCACGTCCGCCGGAGGCCGGGGCAGCTTCTCGCCGAGCAATGTTTCGTAAACCCAGTTGCCGCGCAGGATCGGGCTGGTTCGCGACGCGCCGGAGTTCACCGCCAGCACCGTGGCCAAGCCGAGCACGCCGCCGCGTCCCTTGGCCTGCATGCCGTCCACGCGCTGCCACGCCTCGCCGCTCACGCCGTCGATGCTGTAGAGCTTGGCCAAGCGCCCGTTCAAAAACGTGTGATCCGCGGTCAGCAGATCGAGCACCGAGCCGTCATTGCGAAACAGGTCTTCAAAAAAACGAACCGATTCCTCGTACATGTCGCCGCGCAGCGTGGCGAACTCGGGAAAGCGCTGCTCGTTTTTGTCATCGTTTTGGTCGAACCCGCGGATGTGCAGCCATTGGCAGGCGAACTGTTCGGCCAAGCGGCGGGTGCGCGGGTCGCGGAGCATCCGTCGCGCTTGGCCAAGCAGCGCGTCGTCATTGGTCAAAATACCGTCGGCGGCCGCTTGGCCAAGCGCGGCATCCGGAACGGAAGACCACAAAAAATAACTCAGCCGCGTGGCCAGCTCTGTCGCGGTCACGGCCACCGGCTTGGCTCCCTCTCCGGCCTGTTCGCGCCGGTACAAAAACGCGGGTGAGGTCAGCACACGCGCGAGCGTCAACTGGATCGCTTTTTCATGGTCGATCTCGCGCTCGCGCAGCGCTTGGTACAGCTCGCGCAATCCGTCCTGATCGTCCTCTGTCAACGGCCGGCGCCACGCTTGGTTGGCCCAGTCGATCACTGCGTCGAGTTGCTTTGGTTCATCCGCCAGCAACCGCGCACGAAACGCCGCCACCTCGTCCAGCAGGATCGGTTTGTACGGCTTCCATGCGATGACGAGGTCCGGCCGGTCCTGCGTCGAAAACTCGACGATCTGCTCGTAGGCGACCTCCTTCTTGAACGGCTCCTTGGTGATGTACAGCAACTCGTCCCACAGCCGATCCAGTTCGGCTTTCTCGGTTTCGTTGAGCATGAGGCGCTGCATCGGTTCGTCTTCGCGGAAGTACAGCGACAGCGTGACCACTTCATCGACCGGCACGATTTGCGGGTAACAGATCGAGGCCGGGAACAGGTCGCGGAAATCGTCGAACCCGGCGTTGATGCGCTTCTCCGTGGCGCTGCCGGTCGTGGTGATGATGGGCTGCGTCGGCGACAATGCAGCCGCCCCGCCCCGGGCCAAGCCGGCTGCCAACTGCACGCTGCCATCGCGGCCGTGCTCCGGTTCCAGATCCCCCGAGACAACAAGCGTGCGGCCCTCGGCCAGCGAGGCCGGGATGCGCAGCTCGACCTCCTGCGGCGCCTTTACGATGAGGTCGGCAGAGACCACCGTGTGCCCGAGGGGATGCCTGCCAAATCGCTCATCCGGTTTCACCGACTTGAGCAATTTTTCGTAGCGGCTCGGGACGGCGATTTTGTGCAGGTGCGATAGCAACTCCGCGTCGGGTGAACCGGCTTCCGGCTGCGTTGCCCCGATCGCGAGCGCCTGAATTTTCCCGGCCAACGCCGCGCGATTGATCGCGTCCGATTCGTCCCGCCACTCCGCGAGCAGCGACTCCGCCGGCACACTCAACGCATCGCTGCTCACCTTGGCTACATCCGCTACGTTGCCGCTGTAAAAATGCCAGACCGCATCGTGGCCGTGCCGGTCCTTCAGCGGATTGCCCTCGAGGATTCTGCTGGAGATGTCTTTTGAAATGTCCCACACCCGCTTGGCCCCGCCGATCTCGGTCAGCGTCATGTCGGCGTGCGTGAGGTCGCAGGCGTGACTGCCATCTTTTGGCCCGACGACCAGTCGAACCACGTCGCCGCGGTGTACCTGCAGTGTCTGCGTTTTTAACTCGCCGTTGCCGCCCGCGTTGTAAACCCCGTGCCCGAGGTTGCCGGTCTTGCGGCGGGTCTGGTGTTGCACCCACCACTCGCCGCCGTTGCCGCAGTTCGCGTGGGCGTCGGCGATTTTTGCCGAGACGGTAACCTGCCCGTCGATCGGGCTTTTCCAGCCGACGGCGACGAACAGTGTCGGTGAGGGATGCACCTCGACTCCGTGCGGCCGGGCGAGCCCCGGGATGCGATACTCGGCGTCGGAAGAATTCGCCACGACGCTTGGCGTCTCAGGCAGACCCCAGCCGTTGACGTAAGCGGAGCCACCGACACGCTCCATTTTTCTCGTGAACAAACCGGTGACAGTCACCGGTTTTGGCGGGCCAAGCGCGAGGTAATCGAGCCAGGCGGAGAGTACGTCGGCTTCAAGATTGTGGTGCTTCGCCATGCGGTTTACATCCGCTTGGCCAGATTCGGCCTCGATGGCTGCGTCGAGGTAGCGTGCCGTGAGCGCAAGCGATTCGTGGCGCAACTTGGCCAAGCGCTTGACCAGGCCGGGCACGTCCCGCAGCGCCAAATCCGGCTTGTTGTCACCGGTCAACCGCGGGTTTCGCCAGCGCACAAAATCGTTCGCGGCCCCGTCCCCCGCGTTGGTTGCCGAGAGAAAAACGACCACATCGCCGCCGTTCGGTGGGGGGGTGAGCTTGATGCTGAAATCCTGTGTCGACTGCGTGACGTATTTGGGATTCATCCATCCCGTTGGCCCGCCCTCCCGTCCGATGTGGCCGATCGGGTCGAACCGCCACAACGCCTGCTGCCACTGGTGAATCATCTCGACGAACGGCTTGGCGTCCGTGCCCTTGGTGGCATGCCACAGTTCGCGAATGCGGTTGAGCACCAGCGACCCGCCGGGCGCGACTTCCTGATGAAGCATGCCCCACAGCGTCTGAAAATATTTTGCATTCAGCCCGTGCTCGGCCGCTGCGGCCCCGATGGTTATCCGCCCTTGGCCAAGCGCCTCGCGTTCGGCCAGTGCGGCAGCGAAATAAGCCTCGAGCGGAATGCTGCCGTTGCGGCGGATCACGTTGGCTTTGGCCGTCGCGGGGTCGTCCCACGTGTCCCCCAACTGCCGGTTGACGTTCACGTGTCGCGCGTAAAACTGGTGAATGCGCGCCATGAGTTCGTCCGCCCGGTCGCGCTCGGTCGTGTGTTCAGAAAACCGGATGCCGTCCGGCAGCAGCACGACGTGCCGGGCGACCTCCTTGCCGGCCTCGAGAAATTTATCGACCAGCGCGGGTGACATCCCAAGCGCATCGCCGGCGTTGGTGAAGCCCTCCCCCGCCGCGCCGTCGACCGGGAATTCGCGGGTGGGATTCAGCGTTGCCACGCCAGTGAGGTCTCGCACGGAAAAGTTGTACTCGTCGTTGTTGAGTCGGCGCAGCACCACCCGGCCGGGGTCGCCGGCCAACGCTCTGGCTTCCTCGATCAGGAATCTTTTCACCCATTGCTGAAGCGTGTCCCGCTGCGTGTCGCTGGGTTGATCCGATTTTTTCGGGGGCATCTGCCGGCTCGACAGCATGTCCTCGACCTTCACCCAGACCTTGGCGTTGCGCCGGAGATCGGCGAGCGACCGGAACGAATCGAGATCCACCTCCGCCTCGGCGTCCTCCCCGGAATGGCAGTCGAAACAAAACTGATCGAGCAGCGGACGGATCGATTTGGAATAGGCGGCGCCCAAGTCCTCGGCAGCCGCCGGCCGAAGGGGCGAGGCGGCGAGCCAACAAGATGCCATCACCAGCAGGAAAACTGAGTCTCGCTTCGGGAAAAACTGGGGGGACGACATGCGGTTGCGGTTTGGATTGCAGGCGTCATCCTTCCCTCAACGTTGCCGCCCGTCAAGCCGCGCCGGGGTTATTCGGACTTGGCCGGGAATCGCTTGTCGATGATCGATGTGTGTGCCGGCAGTTGGATCCGGTTGAGGTCGATCCGTTTTCCGTCGACGATCAATTCGATATCGCACCGCGCACGCCGGAGATCCAACCGCCGTCCGTCGCCCTCCTTGTAAACCTTCCACTTGCCATTCGCGTTGTGGACAAATTCCGGCAGATGCCCGTTTTTGTCGCGGAGCGAGTCCGGCCAGGGCGGCCCGATAGTCAGCACACTTTCGCCGGTCACATTGGGCTTGGTATTTGGGGGATAACTTTTGTTGTCCGGCGTGATCTTTGTGCCGGTTAAAGGCGAGATGATCCGCACGCCGGTCTTCATCGTGGTGCCTAGTTTTTTGTTCGGGCTGCTGTGCAGCGTCAACGTGCCGCCCTTGCTTTTGAACTTGAGCAGATGGGGCCAGATGATCTCGAACTCCCTGCGGTTGGTGATGTTTATCTCGTGAATCTCGAACGCCGAGTGCACCAGCGTGCGCGACTGTTTTCGCAGCGGCTCAAACTCCTTCGGCCACGACTTGGGCCAAGCCCCCTCGCTCATGACTCCGAACAGCGCAAACACCCCATTCGCCGCCGCCGTGAGCGCGACCAAAAACAACAACCTCCGGATGGTTTGCTTCATAAAAGCAAGACGCAGGGTTTCCGGAAATCTTAGGAGCTACGGCTTATTTTTTTTCGGTCGCCTGAAAGCGGTCGAGGGATTTTTGCAGCTGTACTTTTTCCTGCTGATCCCGGGCGAGGCTGACCGCCTTTTTTTGCAGCGTGATCGCTTCGTCGACTTTGCCGCTCTCGAACAACGCCAACGCGTAGGTGTCGATGATCTGCGGGTGGCTGCCTTTGGTGAGGTCGTACGCCGCCTTGGCTGCGGCCCGGGCAAAGTCGAGATCGCGATATTTTAGCGCATCATCGGTCAGCACTGCCCAGGCGATGTTGCTGGACACCTCGGCGTTTGCCTTCACGAGGCTCAAAAGTTCTTTGCCAATCTTTCGTGTCTCGTCGTCTTTTTTGCCCTCAACGAGGCGTTCCCAGTACTCGACGGAAAGTTGCTGCAGCCGAATCTGCGCGCGTTCCTTGGCGATCTCTTCCTCGAGGTCGAAGGTGCCTTTCACGAGCCGGTCGATCACGTCGTCGAGACCGCTCTTCGGGTGGCCGACCCAGACGATGCGGTCTTTTTGATCGACGACGAACGTTGCCGGGATGCCGGTCTGCCCGAAGGCGCGCATGTAGGCTTGAGACATCGTGTCGCCTTTCTCGATGGCGACGGTGTACTCCATCTGTTTGCCCAATCGGCGGACGAACCGCTCGACGGTGGCCTTGGGCTCGTCGGTGATGCCGACCACGGTCACGCCCTTGCCCTTGTATTTTTCCTGCAGCTGGGTCAGGTGCGGGATGCTGTCGCGGCACGGCCCGCACCACGTGGCCCAAAACTCGAGGATGTGGATTTTCTTTTCGCCCGCCTTGGCCAAGTCCACCGGCTTGCCCTTGACCCAGTGCTCGATCTGCAGCTTGGGCGCCTTGGAGCCGATGTTGGCCGCGTCGGTGGTCGAGATGGCTCCGGCCAAGGCCGTGCCGAGGAGGGTTGAAAAAATCGTTCTCATATTGCTGGCCGGGCAGTCTTGGCCAACCGGCTGCGCGTGGCGAACTCATTTTCGGCCCTGGCCAAAAAAACTGCCGGTCGAATGGTCGTGATTGAGCGTGCCGGGTTCATTGGGTTGGCTGTTTTTGGCGTTGCGCGCATCAACGAGGCTTTAGCATACCGCCGCTCCGAATTGGCATGATGCATGCCTTTCGGTTCATCTATCTCCGGCCCCGCTTGGCCAAGCGGGGCGGCTAAATATTCTCCTTTGACGCGTCGGGGTCTTCCCCGGCCGGCTTCTTTGCGCCGGGGGGCGGCTCGACCACGACAACCGGCAATGGGTACCGCAACTTCATTACGTCGTCGACGATCACCTCCACGGTGTACACGCCGGGTGCCTCAAACTTGGTGCCGGCGAACACCGCGATGTTGGTCGCGTGATGCGCCGGGTCGCGCAGCATAAACTTGGTCTCGCACTTGCGGATGACCGTCTCCTGGTCAGGCGCGGTGAGGCGAATGTTCTCGTGGAATTCGCCCACACCGGCGACCCAGCGGGTGAACACGCACAGTTTGCCGGCGACGATCGGCAGCTTGGGCACGCGGATGGCACCGATGATGCCCAGCGCGATAAAGTTGCCGGTGACCTCCTGCCGCACGTCTTCGCACAGCACGGAGCATTGCAGGTCGGGGAGTATTCGGGAGGCTTGCATTCTGTTGTAAAACTATCGGCCGCCCCCGCCGGTTTGCTGCCCGGCGGCGCGGACGGTGTTGCGCATCAGCATGGCGATCGTCATCGGGCCGACGCCGCCGGGGTTCGGGGTGATTTTTCCGGCGACCGGCTGCACGGCGGTGAAGTCGATGTCGCCCACGAGCCGGTAACCCTTCTCGGCGGCGGGATCCTCGACGCGATTGACGCCAACGTCGATCACCGTCGCGCCCGGCTTGACCATGTCGGCCTTGACGAACCCGGCCACGCCCATCGCCGCCACAAGGATGTCCGCCCGCCGGCAATGCCCCGCCACGTCTCGGCTGCGCGAATGGCAGAGGGTGACCGTGGCGTTGGCGTGCTGTTTTTTTTGGCAAAGAATCGCCGCCATCGGCTTGCCGACAATGTTGCCCCGGCCGAGGATCACCACCTCCACGCCCTCGATGGTCACACCGGAGCGAATCAGCAACTCGTGCACGCCGCCGGGGGTGCACGGCACGAAGCCGCCGGCCTCGCCGAGCATCAGTTTGCCGGCGTTCACCGGGTGAAAGCCGTCGACATCCTTCGCCGGCGACACGGTGGAGAACACCTTCGTCTCGTCGATGTGCCCCGGCAGCGGTGCCTGCACGAGCACGCCGTGCACGGCGGGGTCGATGTTGAGTTTTTCGAGCAGCTCCAGCAGTTCCGCCTCCGGCGTCTCCTCCGGCAGCACGGTAGTCTCGGAGCGGATGCCCAGTTTGGCCGCAGCCCGTTCCTTCATGCCGACGTACGCCCTCGACGCCGGATCGTCGCCGACGCGGACGAACCGAAGCCCCGGCTCGACGCCGGCCGACTTGAGCGCGACGACACGGGACTCGGTGTCCGCGTGAACTTCCTGGGCGATCGCGCGGCCGTCTATCAGGTTATCCGCCGGCATCAGGGAATGGTCTTGAGCGTGCGCACGTCGAGCAGCGGCAGCGCGGGCCAGCGCGGATCGATAGCCTCGATGCCGGTGAGGACAACCCGGCGGTTGCGCAGCATGCTCATCAGCCGCTCGAAGGTGATCGGCTCGCCGTCGCCGCTGTCGGCGGTCTTGAGCGGCCCGGAGTCGGAGGAGTAAAGATAGTTGATCGTCCGGCCGTTGTCGTCGAGCAGCTCGAACCGGCTCGGGGCCTTTGGGCTTCGGAAAAAGCGCCGCTTGATTCTGCCTTCGCGGGTGACGATGCGTGGCGGCGGCACCGGCAGCTTCGCCTCGGTGACGGCGGGGGCCGTTTCCAGCTTGGCTTCCTCGGCGTCCTCCGGGTTGCCCATCGGCGGCTTTTGCGTTTCGGCGGCCTCGGTACCGTCGGCGGCTTCGACCACGACGACCTCCGGCTCTGGCGGGTCCGGCATGTCCCCGGGCTCGGGTGTTGTCTCTGGTTCGCCCTTGACCTCGGCGACCGCTTCCGGTTCGGCCGAGGTTTCCGCCGACTCCGTTGCTTCAGCAACGTCTGCATTGCCCGGCTTGGCCTCGGGGGCCGCTTGCGGCTCTTCCGTTTCGGCCGCCTCGGCCGGTTTGGCCTCGGGCGTTTCCTCCGGCTGGGTCTCTTCGGCCGCCTCCGCTTGGCCAAGCTCAACGAACTGGGCCGCGATGTAGGCGTGCGCGCCGGCGGGATGCTCGATCTCAATCCAGTCGCCGGCGGTGCGTTTTTCCTTCACGGCATCGCCCTTGGCCAAGCGCCCGACGATGCTGAACCGCTCGCCGCCCCCGGCGCGGACGTTGAGCTTGCTGGTGGTCACCTTGCCCTCCTTGACGAAACTCATGTGCACCCACGTTTGCCCGGCGGCCGGCATGGCGATCCTGAGCCAGTCGGCCGGCTCGCCGTCGCGCGGCGGGGCGACGGTCACCTTGGCCAGCACCGTCACCCGGTCGCCCTTTCGCAACTGGGTGACACGCTCGCCGATCAGGCTGGCCCGGGCGCGGACGTTGACGCGGTCGGCTGAGACGGTGGCCGATTCGGGGGGGGCGACTTCGCTGACAACCTCCTTGGCGCTCAGGCCTGAAACGGCCACGAGCCAAGCCAGCGCTGGGACGGGGAAACGGCCAACTGCTTTCATTGGACGCCGAGTGTGAAACGACCCCGCACCCGTGTCAATTCCGCCGGGCGGCTCGCGGCGTTTTTCCGGGCGGCCTGAGACACGACGCGACCTCGGTCCGGCTGAGCGGACGCCACTTTCCGGGAGGCAACTCGCCCAGCTTGACCGGCCCGACCGCCACCCGCTGAAGGCGCAACACCCGGAAGCCAAGCGCTTTAAACATCCGGCGCACCTCGCGGTTTTTGCCCTCGGCCAGCACCAGTTCCGCCTCGCTGCGGCTGTTGTTGGCGGTCAGGAGCCGGGCGCGCTTGGCCTTCAAAAAATCCCGCTTGTCGCGCAGGCCGGCCGTGAGCCGCTCCAGCGCCTCCGGCCCGAGCCGCTTGGCCACGGTCACCCGGTACGTTTTGAGCAGGCCGTGACTCGGGTGCGCCACTCGCTGGCAAAACTCCCCGTCATTGGTCAGCAGGATCAGTCCCTCGCTGTCGGCGTCGAGCCGGCCAACGGTGTAAAGGTGTCCCCAGTCCGCCGGCAACAGGTCGAACACCGTCCGGCGATCATGCGTGTCGCGGCGGGTGCAGAGAAACTTGGGCGGCTTGTTCAGGGCGACGAAGCGCTTGGCCAACGGCTTGAGCGGCCGGCCGTCGAGCGACACCGCGCTCGTCGCGGGATCCACCTTCGTGCCGAGCAGCCGGACGACCTGGCCATCGACAGTGACGCGGCCGGCGACGATCAGCTTCTCGCCTTCGCGGCGTGAAGCCACTCCGGCCTCGGAGAGATATTTTTGGAGTCGAACCGTCACCGCCGGGAGAGGGTGCGCGGTGGGATCGGGGTCGGGCGGGCGTGGGAACCGTGGACGATTATTCCTCCGGCTTGGTCTTTTTCAGGCCGGTGATGCGGTCGCCCTCCTTGAGTTCGCCGCGTTTGCGCAGCAACTCCACGCGCTCATACCGGGTGAGCACAGTGCGCTTGGCTTCCGCCGCGCCGCCGACTTTCAGGCTGGGATGTTGTGACATTTTCTTAAAAAACAGGCGATTTGGAGTCCCGCCGCCGAATTGCGGGCGCGGGAACCTACCACACCCCGCCCCGATTGCAACGGGTATTTTTTGGGCGGAGTTTTAAGTTTGAAGTTTCAAGTTTTCAGTAATACTTGAAGGTACTCCTTGATGGCGACTTGGATATTTTTCAGGGCCTCCTCTTCGGTCGCACCTTGGGACCAGCAGCCGGGCAAGGCCGGGCAACCGACCGCGTAACCCTCTTCCGATGCCTTCAAGATCACTGGATAATCCAAGCACACACCGCCAAAGTTCACCCTTCGAGCAGGCTCGTCAAGGAATCAAATTAGACTCAAGGTCGTTTCGAAACCCAGCGCTTGGCCAAGCGGTTTAGTTGAGTTCGCCGGGGGGGATTTCGTTGAGGGTGTAGTAGCCGACCGGGTGCAGGATCGGCAGGCCGTTGGCCGAGCGGACGCCCTCGGCGTGCAGCTCGTGGACATTCCCATGGATGAGGCTGTCCACGGTGAGGCGCACGGTTTTCGGGCCGGTGACCTCAACGCCCGTGATCTTCGGGGCCGTTTTGTCGACGACCGGGCTGCCGTAGTCGGCGCGGTAAATATAGGTGTAGGCGCTCATGCTGTAGGAAGCCAGGTCGCCGGCACTCACGGCGTCCACCTCATGCGTGAAGGTCAGTTCAAAGCCGTCCGGCTTGGCGCGCATCTCGTGGATCTCGAACGGCACGCCGCCCTTCCACGTGACGCGGTCGAGCGCGAACCGCTTGCCGCCCCGGGCGCCCCAGCCGCGGTCAGTGCCGCCGACAAACAGCGTGCCATTGGGATGCATATAGGCGCTGATGTTCCCGGAGCCGAAGCCCTTTAAAAACGAGAATGCCGCGCCCTGGTAGACGCCGTTGACCTTCTCGAGAAAGGCACGATTGACCACCGAGAAGGTCTGGTCGCAAACGAGCAACTGGTTCTTGAACGGGCCGAATTTGCCGTTGCTGTCGTAGGCGAAACCGCTGGTCGAGTTGCCCAGGATGCCGTGCGGGAACACGATGGCCGACGGCACGAGATTGGGGATTTTTGCCCGCTCGGCCACCCACCGGCTGTTGGTCTTCGGTTCGGTGGGGCGCTTGCCCATCGACGCCTTCGCCGCCGCAGTGTCGTACCAGCGGAAGCCCCCGGGGTGGCCTTGGAACGTCCCGTGCGAGAGTGGCTTGAGCGAGCTGGAGCCGTTCCACGGGCCTTGGTTGTCGGCGTAAAACGCCTCGCCCAAATGATTGAGACCGATGCCGCCCGGCGAGCGGATGCCGCTGGCGGTCGGGATGAGTTCGCCCTCTTTCGTCACGCGCACGCACCAGCCACGATAGTCAATCTGGCTGGAAAACGAACCGGTGAGGCAGAGCACGATCCACATGTCGCCGTTCGGGTCGGGCCGGGTGCCGAAGGCGTACTCGTGGTAGTCGCCGGTGATGCCCCAGCCGTCATTAACCGTCTCGAAAACGTCGGCGCGGTCGTCGCCGTTGACGTCCCTCATGCGGGTCAACTCGCCGCGCTGGGTGCAGTAGAGCCAGCCGTCGGTGAAGGCGAGATTCAGCGGCTCGTGCAACCCCTCGGCGTAGAGGGCCCACTCGATCTTGTCCGGCGGGCCGAACGGGTCGGACAATACATAGACGTTACCGCGGCGGCCGCAGATCGCCAGCTTGCCGCCCGGCATCATCTCGATGCCGCTGGTCTCCACCACGACACCGTCCGGCATCGGGATGGCGTCGATCTGGTAATAGTCGGACTCGGCCGGGTCGGCGGCGCGCGGGGCGACCGCTTGGCCAAGCGCAAGGCCGGCCAGCAGTGTGAAGCGTGTCACTTGGTTTATCATTTTAAAATCTCCTTTGTTTTCAGGGGTTACAGGTTCCACTCGTACTGCTGCTTGAGGGTCGCCTGGCCATCGACGTTTAGCTTGATGAGCAGTTCCTTGCGGCCGCCGCTCGTGCGGATCAGCGGCTTGGCCTCGAGTTCCGGGAAGCTGACGCGCAGCATCGAGCCGCCGATGTTGTAGCCGCCATCCTGCTCGGTGATCGAGTCGGCGGCGGCGGCGAGGTACCACACCTCGCCGGTTCCGCGGATGCGAAGCCGGCGGGTGACCGACGGCAGCGCGCCGGCCTTCGGTTCGGCGTAGTCGGCCACCTGCAGGTCGTCCCCGATCTTGTATCCGAAGATCGGGCGCCGGTGCTCTGGGAGAAGAAAGTAGCCACGAAACTTCAGGCCCTTGGCGCGGGTGTCGCGGCCCTCGGCCCTTGGCCAAGCGGCGTCCGCGCTGTCGAGTTGCGCGAACGGCTGGTCGCGGGTGAGCTGGATCAGGTAGTGGCCGGACGGTCGCTGGAAGCCTTGGCCGCGGCCGTTCCAATGCCGCGCCGCATCCATGAACGCGCCGTGCCACAGCATCGCGATCTGCATCGTGTTGGCGTCGAAACAGAGGTTTACTTTTTCCGGATAGCCGACGCCGATGCCGCGCGGGCTGGCACCCTCGATGAAGTTGCGGTAGACGCGCGCCTCGTCGTTGACGGCGATCGGATTGCCGGTCGGGAAGGCCGGCCCCCGGCGCGGCGGCTGGATGGTCTGCTTGGCCAACTGCAGGCGCTTGATGCCAGGGCCGGACATGTCGAGCGCGAGCTGCTCCTCGCCGCCTTTCTCGAAATACTCCAGCCTCAACTTCGCGGTGCCCGGCTCGAGGGCGATGCTGCCTTTCTTGGCCCGCATGCTGTGGACGCCGTCGTTGTCCACGACCAGCTTGCTGTTGATGTAAAGGCGCGAGCCGTCATCGGAGCCGAGGTTAAACGCGTAGTCGCCCTTCCGGGCGATGTCGATGTCGCCCTCGAACACCACGCCAAAATTTTCGCCCACGCCGGCCAAGCCGGGGTCGGCCGTGCCGCTCTCAGCCTTGCCGGTCTTGAACGGCTTGAGCTTGGAGAAGTCCGGCAACTTGTCCCACGATCCCTTGTAGGCGGCGAAGGTGAATCGGTTGATTTTGCCCTTGGCGATGAGGCCGTCGGGATCCTCCGTGCTGCCGCCCTCGCTGAGCGAGCGCACGTAGGCGATGAGCGCCTTCATCTCCGCGTCGTTCACGGCGGGCGGCGGCGGCATCGGCGCGGCGGCCTCCTTGGACACCTTGTCCATCGGCTTGCGGATCGACTCAGCGAAATACGCCTCGTCAAACGTCACCGTGGCGTCCGGGCCGCCGTAGCCGATCGTCACGGTGCGTTTTTTGCCCCAAAAACCGCCGATAAACTTCGGCGCTTTCATGGCGATCCCGGCCGGCGCGGGCACGCTCTCGTCCACCTGATGGCAGGTGAAACAGATTTTTGCCTGAAAGAGCGCCTTGCCCTCGGCGATCAATTTCGCGTCATCCGCAGCCTGTGCCGGCAGTAATAATCCGGCCGCCGCCAGGCTGATGACGCACAACGATTGGCCTCGCTTGGTTCTATGCATGCGTGGCGCGGATGGTGCACACCCGCGCCGGTCTGTCGAGCCGTTCCTCAAAAAAGTCCATCGGGACTCGACGGCCAAGCCGCTTTTCCGTAACCAACCGGGCAGTTCATGTTTCCGGTCGGTCTCTACCTGTTGGCGCTCGTCGGGGGCGCGGTGATTTCCGCGGCCTCGCTGCCGCTGTGGAAACGCTGGTGCGAACATATCGGGCTGCTGGACGCGCCAGGCCACCGGAAAATTCACGACCACCCTGTGCCGCTGGCCGGCGGCTTGGCCGTGGTCACCGGCTTGGCCGCGCCGATCCTCGCCGCCGCCGCGTGGATTTGGCTTGGCCCGTTGCCGGAATCATTCTCGCACGTCGTGGCCCACGGCTTGGCCAAGCGGGGCTGGCAACTGGCCGCCATCCTCGGCGGCGCGGTGGCCATGCTGGCGCTGGGCATTTTGGATGACCGACGCGACCTGTCGGCCAATTGGAAGTTTGCTGGCCAACTGCTGATTGCGGTCGCGGTTGCCGCCAGCGGCATCCGCGTGACGGTGTTCGTCGAGAGCCCAGTGTTCAGCTACGCCGTCACGGTGCTGTGGATTTTGACCGTCACCAACGCCGTCAATTTTCAGGACAACATGAACGGCCTGTGCGCCGGGCTGGGGCTGGTCGGTGGCTGGTTCTTCGCGTGGCACGCCGGGCTGGAGGGACAGTACCTCGTCGCGTCGCTGGCGTTTCTGTTCACTGGCGCACTGGCCGGTTTTCTGCCGTTCAACTTCCCGCGCGGCGGCGTGTTCCTCGGAGACGGCGGCAGCCACGTCGTCGGTTTCCTGCTCGCCGTGCTGGCGATCCTCCCCGATTTTCACTCTTCGGCCAGCCAGCCCAAGTGGCTCGTGCTCGCGCCGCTGCTCGTGCTCGCCGTGCCGCTGGCCGACTTGGTTTCGGTGATCCTCATCCGCCGCCGACTTGGCCAAGCGGTGTGGGTTGGCGACAACAACCACTTCTCCCATCGCCTCGTCCGCGCCGGCTTGGCCAAGCCGCAAGCCGTGCTGCTGCTGCTGCTCATCGCCACCGCCATCGGCGCGGTGACATTTTTGAATTGAGCCGTGGGTGGGTTGTTTTTGTCATCAACCTACGCGGGAGCGCCTTGGAGTGCGGCGCTGTGCGCCGCTCCCAAAATCGTCCGGGACGGCGATGAGAAGAAATGGGGGAGTGATCGAGTTCCCAAGTCGTTGGATGGGTTTCCGTTTGGGGATGATTACGGTCTTGGGGATGTTCCGATCTCCGGCTCAGTAGCACGCGTACGCAGCCATTGAAAATCGACATTGTTTCGACTCAATTTAATCTCTCTATAACGCCTATGTTTAGGCTGATGGAATCTAAATGTTTTAGGGTCTCTCCATTTTCGATATTCCACATGGCCGTCAACATAGGTTAAATTCCCACCGCCCATGTGATGTGTTCCCGGATAAGTCAGGTATTTATCTTCGGTCATATAAACCCATAAAGTATTTCTAACCTGCATTTTTGGATTTAAGCACAAGAAATTAAAAACGTCGGCAGGGCCTTTTTCTCCGTTAAAACCAGAAAAACGTCGATAAAACTTGAAATTATTCAAGTCTTTAAAGTTGACAAACTTTCGATTTTCGAACCGTTCTCGTATGTTGTCCCCTGTCACCCAGTTGTTTTGGATATAACCATGAGTTTGCTCACTGCTTTGGCCTTTGAAATAAACTCGATAGTTGTTTGCCGGACACCTCATTACATGTTTTGGCCAACCAAGATAGGGCAGGACGGCACTGAGCTTCAAAGTAATATTGCCCATATGGCCTGTTTTATCGGTGGCTGAAAGGTAAACAGACATGTTTGTCGGCTCTCTATCATATGGGTGCAATCTTCCCTCTCCCCAATTTTCCCTCGTTTTATTACTTAAAACGAGATCGTTCGCTGGAAACAAGCCGGATTCGTGATCCGTCGTCACCATTGTCCATGCAAATTGCAATTGTCGCTGACTCGACATACATGAAGCCTTTAGTCCTGCCCCACGTGCTTTTCCCAGCACGGGTAAAAGCAATGCGGCCAGGATGGCAACGATCGCGATGACGACCAACAATTCAACAAGTGTAAAGCCCCGCGCGGAGCTTCCTCTTGGTTGGGTTCTAATCGATTTCATGGAATCAATAGTCTACCCACCATTGGTACCCCGGCCATTCGTAGAGTTGATGCAAAGTTGCCCGACCCGGAACAGGAATGAAACGACCCATTTCCAAGATCGCATATAGATAAACCCCCTCAACAGTCACATTTCCTGTGGCGCTATTTACGTAAAGATTATCAACGGCATATTCGGCACCGTTATAACTTAAATCCCACTCGGCTAGTGGTTTCCATTCACCCGCAAAGAACCCTTGGGCTGGGTCATTAAACTCCACCCATCGAGCGATATTAGTTGTGTTTACACCGTTGATCATATCAAAGTCACCAATAACGTATATTGTTCGATTGAGTGCTTCAACCTCAACTGACCCGAACATTTTTGGACTAGTAAAATAATGAATGCTGTCGATGCTCACATCGGACAAACAAACTTTGAATACGTTGGTGACGCTAGACTGGGGATGGATCAAGGCTTGGATTGCAGCGTCGCTCCTTGGGACGGCCAATACAACATAGCTCACGTCTTCTTGGCATGAAAATTTTATGGTTCTTCGACACTTTCAGTGGGTGGAGAGTTGTGGGACTTTCAGTTTGCCAGCT
>JACNJE010000076.1 GCA_014382705.1 Verrucomicrobiota bacterium
GGTGACCATCCTGAATGAGAACATGTCAGCTGCCAACAGCCGGATTAAGGATGTGAACGTGGCGGAAGAGAGCACCCAGTACGCCAAGGCGAACATCCTGGTTCAAAGCGGCACAGCGATGTTGGGACAGGCCAACATCCTGCCCGCCTCAGCCCTCCAGTTGATCGGCTGATACTAGGGCGAGTAGTTCCCCCTCCGGGACTTGGGGGCAGTCAATTAGTCCCTCGCGCAACTAGGCGGCACTTCGGTGCCGCCATTGCCATTTTGGGGCTCAAATAATCGGTTGACAGGGGCGCGCCACGATGCAAGCTTCCACCCTACGGGTTCTTGGCACACAAAACAGCATGAAAGGACGGAAAATGACGGGACGAATCAGCAGTAACCGGGCTTGTTGCGGGATGATTGCCGCTCTGCTATTGGCGCTTGGCCAAGCGGTTTTTGCATCACCGGGTAAACCCGGCCACATCAAGGTCGGAAACGTGACGGCGACTACGGCCGTGGTTCATTGGGGTGCTTCGGAGGCCGGGGAGGATGCGCGTGTGTTTTACGACGTCCAGTTGCGTCGGCGCGTTGAGGGCAAACCCACCGACTGGGATAACGTCGCCGAGACCGTCAAAACCGAGGTGGCGCTGGGCCACCTGAAACCTGGTTCCCAATATGAGGTGAGAGTCCGTGGCTGGTTGAACAAGAAATCAAGCCAATGGCGCATCAGGGAGAACGCGTTCAAGACCCTTGGGGGAGACCACGGCGAAGGCCACGAAGGGGGCGACGGTGAAGGCCACGGAGATGGCGAACAAGACGAAGGTCACGAAGGTCACGAAGGGGGCGATGGAGAAGGCCACGACGAGGGTGAACACGAGGGTGACCATGAAGGTGAGGGGCAATCCGATCTGCGCTTGGCTTGGGTGAAGGGCAAGGCCGAAGCGCACGTCGCCGTCCTCTGGTGGCAACTGATGGGCGACGTCGAGGGCAAGCTGGCGTACGACGTGCAGTTGCGGGCGCGCATCGAAGGCAAGGCGGGTGAGTGGGAGCATGCCGCCGAGACCACCCACCGTGAGGTCAAGGTGGACGGCTTGAAGGCTGGCACGGTTTACGACGCTCGCGTGCGTGCTTGGCGCGACAAAAAAGCGGGGCCGTGGAAAATTCGTGAACACGTTTTTCGCACGCTGGGCGGCGAGGTTGAGGGAGAGGATGATGAGGAGCCGGGCGAAGAAGAAGGAGACGATGGGGAGCACAGCGGCCCGGTCATCGCCTGGATCAAGGCAGGCGCATCAGACAAAATCGCGGAGATCGGTTGGCGGCTGCTCCGCGAGTTTGATCGAACAGTCATTTTCGAGGTGCAGATTCGCGAGCGCGCCGAGGAGGAGGTCGGCGAGTGGCGACACGAGGCCGAGACGGCCAAGCGCGGCATTCACGTGGACGGCCTCCGGCCTGACACCACCTACGACGTGCGCGTGCGCGGCTGGCTTGGTGACAAGCCGGGCGACTGGAAGATTCGCGAGGCGGCGTTCCGCACCAAACCAACCGGCGGCGGGGAGGGGGGCGACCACCCGGACGAGGGCGGGGAAGAAGGCCACGCGACCGGGAAACCGGGCGAAATCAAGGTCGGTGAAGTCGGTGAACACGCCGCCGTCATCGGCTGGGCCAAGCCGGAGTCGCCAGCCGATGCCACGTTCTTTTACGACGTGCAGTTGCGCAAGCGCATCAACGGCAAGCCGACTGACTGGGAGCACGCCGTGGAAACCGCGCACAACGAGGTCGTGCTGAAGGAGTTGTCTCCCGGGACGGTTTATGAAGTGCGGGTTCGCGCCTGGGCCAACAAGAAGCCAAGCGCTTGGCGAGCGAAAGAGGAGGCGTTCAAAACCAAGGGCGAGCCGCCCAAGGACGGTGGCCAAGCGGGTGTACCGAAGATCGCCTGGATCAAGGCTGACGACATTGGCCCAAGGGCGGGCGTGGCCAAGTGGGCGTTGGTACATGAAATGGATGCCAAGGTCGCCTACGACGTGCAGATTCGCACCCGAATCGAGGGACAGGCCGGGGAGTGGAAACATGAGGCCGAGACGACGAAGAACTCCATCATCATCGACGGCTTGAAGCCAAACACCCTCTACGAAATCCGGGTGCGTCCCTGGGCCAACAAGCAAGCCGGAGAATGGAAGGTACTCGAGCACGCATTCAGAACCCGCAAGACAGAAGGCGAAGACGGGAACGAGGAAGGCGAAGGCGGTGGAGATGGCGAAGGCGATAAAGGGAACGGAGGGGGCCATGACGGTGACGGCGAGCATTCAATGGCTCCCAGCCAGCCTGGGGTGATCAAGGTCAGCGAGGTGACCCCGAACAGCGCGCTGATCCAGTGGGGTGCCTCCAAGGCGCCGGGCGACACCAAGGCGGTTTACGACGTGCAACTTCGCCAGCGCCTGGCCGGCACGCCGACCGAGTGGCGCTATGTCGGCGAGACCTTCAAGACGGAGTTTGCCGTGGGCGAACTGGAGCCGGGCACGCTATACGAGGTTCGGGTTCGCGCTTGGGCCAACAAGACACCGGGGCCGTGGCAGATCAAGGAGCATGCCTTCACAACCGGCGGCGGGGAGGGAGAGCAGACGATCGACCATGCCGGACAAATCGACTTTCAGGTGATTGCGGGCGACAAGATGCGCCTCATTTGGCCGGCCGGGAAGGGCCGCTTCGTAGTGGAGTCCTCCGACAGCATCGGCAGCGCGGAATGGCTGACGGTCGACATCCGCCCGGTTCAGGTTTCCCAGATGATGGTGGCCGACCTGCCGATTGCGGGAGCCGGTATGCGGTTCTTCCGCGTGCGCAATTGAGCCTCAATCCAGCCCGTACTTCTCGATCCACGACTGCGGCAGCGTGCCGAAGCTCAGCAGCCAGTCGTTGAATCGGCGCAGCGGCCAGCCGCGCCCCTCAACCAGTTTGCGGTAAAGCCGCGCGTTCTCCAGCCGGCCCAGCCAGTAGCTCATCGGCACGCCGGGGCTGCCGGTGTACCAGTTCACATCGGCTTCCGCGCGGGCCTTTGTGAAGCCGAGGTGCTTTTGCATGTGGTGAACCGCTTGAGCGTAGCTGTATGCCCCGGTTTGCAGTCGAAGATCAACGAGGATCCGGTGGCACCGCCAGAGGGCATCGTGGAGCTGTTGCAGCTTCAATTCCGGTGACTGAACGATCCCGAGATCGACGCACATCTGCTCGCACCACAGCGTCCAGCCCTCATAAAAAATCGCGTGCTCATCGAACACGCGCCGCCATTTTCGGGGGTGTGCGTTGGCAAAAATAAACTGCAGATGATGACCGGGATAAGCCTCGTGAGCGCAGGTTAACTCGAGCCCGAAATGTTGCTGTCGTTCGGCGAGTTTGTCGGATTCAGATTTCTTTTTCAGCCCTAGATCGTTCACCCAAAAGGTGCCGCGCTGCCGTTTGTCGAACGGCCCCGGCGGTGAGTAGGCAGCCATTGGGATTACGTGCGACATGAAGTCCGGCACAAGCACCAGTTTAAGCGAGTCTCCCTTCGGGAAGGTCATCGCTTTGGCAGCTTTGAATTGCCGAATGATCTCCCGATTGGTTTTGCGGTAGAGCGATAACAAATCACCTTTGGGCGTCCATTGACTGCGGGCCTCCTCGACGATTTTCTCAACAGATTTGTTTCGGCCCAGCTTAGTCGATGCCTTTTTCAGCAAACCGCCAACACGGTCGATTTCAGACAGTGCGACAGCCTCCACTTGGCCAACCGTGTAGTCCAAGCCGAGTTCATCGTGGATACGGCGCTGCAGCATCTCGGTGCCAATGGCGAACGAGCCGGGCTTGGCCAAGCGCTTGGCCAAGATGGTTTTGTGGTATTTCGCGCAAGCGCGCTTGGCCAAGCGGATAAGCGAGGCGTCTTCTTTTTGAGTTCTGTTACTTTTTAAAAACGAAGTGACGGCATCGAAAAACGAGTCGGTTGCCTCGAATATGCCGCTCATGATATTGCGCCAAACCCGTTCCGGGCGGTCGATCAGCTTGACCGCTTGGCCAAGGTAGCGTGGCGTATTCCGGAGGAGGCTGCGGATGTTTTTGGCGGCCCGCTTGGGTTCTGTTTCGCCACGTTGCATTTCGCGCAACAGAAAATCGAACACCTCGTCGAGCCCAAGAGGATTGAGTGAGTGGCGGCCTCTCTCAAAATCTTCGCACTCGCGAAGCAGTCTCGCTCGAAAGGCCAAGCGGTCGAGGTTTTGTTCGTTGGACAGCGCTGACGGAGCGATCGTGTCGAGCTTGGCCAAGGCCGTCTGCCTCCGTCGATGTTGTCTGCTGAGTGCGGGGAGAGTGGCTGTGTTGAATCGCCCTTCACCGGAGGAAAGGCCCACGAACGTCGCGTCCGCTGGGTGGTCCGCGTAGAATTGGTTGAAGTACTCATCGAGGAGTTGCTCGAATTGTTTGGGCGATGAATTCATCGGGGTTATTGTGACGATTCGTTTTGACGTTTGCCAATTTAAATGAACTGTTTGCGATACTGCAGTGGCGTTAAGCTCATCGTTTTTTTAAATTGCACGGTGAAAGAACTTTGGTCGTAAAAACCAAGCGTAAAGGCAATGTCCCCGATGGAGAGGGAGCCGTTGCCAAGCAGGTCGCACGCCTCGTGAATTCTCATTTTAATAATGTACTGTTGCGGGGAGATGTTGAAGAACCCCTTAAATTTCCTTCCAAACTGGCGGAGGGACAGGTCGCACATTTTGGCGAGTTCAGAGATTGCGACTTTCTCCCGGAAGTGATCGTGAATATGGCTGAGCGCTTTGTTGAGTTCCTGTTCGGCAGGAAACTTTTCCCGGTGCTGATGATAGTCCTGAATAATGCCCATGACTCCGAGTACTTCGTTCGACTCGGAGAGGATTGGATATTTACTGGTGAGGAACCACGAGGGGATGCCTTGGCGGTTCAGGAACAGTTCCACGATTTTTGTGGCTGGCTCGCGGCGTTCCATGATGGCGATGTCGTCGCGCCGGTACTTCTCCGCAAGCCGTCTTGGGAGCAGGTCAAAATCGGTGTGGCCAATAAAATCATCTTCGGATTCGAAGCCGTAAAGGGAGACCAAATGCCGGTTTGCGGCCAAAAGCACGCCGTCGCCATCTTTCGCGAAGAACGAAAGACCGGGGACACAATCGAAAAGATGATAAAAACTGCTGGTCGGATTGATCTTGTTGAAAAGTGATTTCCGCCTCTTTTGTGCCTGAATTGCGTCGATCATCGGGAGTTTTTGATGAGATTAGCGCAAGTTTGCGCATGTCGGATTAATAATAAAACAAGCCCAAAAATGGCAAGACATATCCAGATTTCGAGCGTAGGTTGGCTCCTTGAAGCGCGTTATGGGTAGAAGAATTTCAACATTACTATGGGTTAAACTCGCGGGAGCCGTCGCAGTTGGGTCGGTTTTCACTGGGGGGAATGCGGCGGAATTGTCCGATGCAGCCAAGGTCGAATTTTTCGACAACAAGATTTATCCCATCCTCAAGGAAAACTGTTTCAAGTGTCACGGCGGTCGCGAGCGGATCAAGGGTGAGTTTCGCCTGACCAATCGCTCCGGGGTGGTTAAGGGGGGAGAGTCCGGGGCGGCAATCAATCTGAACAAACCGGAGGAGAGCTTGTTTTTGGCAATGCTAACGTGGAAGGACGAAAACCACGAGATGCCGCCAGATGAAAAACTGCCGGATGCTCAACTCGCGCTGCTGACAGAGTGGGTAAAAATGGGGGCACCGTATAATCCGGCCAAGGAGATTCACGGCAAGGAAGAACCCAACGGTGAGTTGGCCACGAATAAGATTAACGAGCGGACCAAAAACGCATGGGCGTTTAAAGGGGCCAAGCCGACTGTGCTACCTGAGGTGGATGATGCCGAGTGGCGGAAAAACGGGATCGACGCTTTTGTTCATGCTGGGCTTGCCAAGAATGGTATGAAGCCGAACGGGCAAGCGTCCAAGGCGGTGTTGATTCGCCGGGCCTACTACGACATCACCGGCTTGCCGCCAACAATCGAGGAAGTGGAAGCGTTCATCGCGGACAAATCTCCGGACGCTTTTGAAAAGGTAGTCGACAAGCTTTTGGCTTCGGACCAGTACGGCGAACGTTGGGGGCGGCATTGGCTTGACTTGGTTCGCTTTGCCGAGACCAACGGCTACGAACGTGATAGCCGGAAGGATCTCATCTGGAAGTATCGAGACTACATCATTCGCGCGTTTAACGAGGACAAGCCATACGATCGCTTCATCAAAGAGCAGTTGGCCGGTGATTTGTTGCCGGATCGCGATGGAGACAGCATTACCGCGACCGGTTTTTATCGCTTGGGCATTTGGGATGACGAACCGGCTGATCGCGAGTTGGCCCGTTACGAGTATCTCGACGACATCCTGCGAACCACCGGCGAGACATTCCTTGGGATGACGATCGGTTGTGCACGCTGCCACGATCATAAAATCGATCCGATCTCCCAACGTGACTACTATTCGATGCTTTCGTTTTTCAGCGATATTTCCGGCCACGGGAAGGGGAACCGCAACCACGTCGCGATCAGTGATCCGAGTGAAAAGGCCGCTTACGAAAAAGCGTTGAAGGAGAAGCAGAATCACGAGAACGAACTGCAGGCCAAGATCGAGCCGATCGAGAAGGAATTTATCGAAGGCTTGGCCAAGCGCAGGCCCGAACTCAAGCTGCAATCCGGGCAGGCCAAGGGTAATCAAAATGCTTGGGTGGTCCCGGATGCCAATCGCGGCAAAGGGATTGTTTGGGAGTTCACATTCGACAAACCGGCGGATAACTGGTTTGAGATCGCTTTTGATGACAGCAAATGGCGCAAGGGCCGCAGCGGATTCGGTTCGCCGGGCACACCGGGGGCCAAGGTGCGTACGCCTTGGCACTCGAAGGAGATTTGGCTGCGCCGCGATTTCCGTTTTGACACCATCCCGGCCAAGCTCACGCTGAAAATCCATCATGACGAGGATGCCGAAGTTTATCTTAACGGCAAATTGATCAAGTCGTTCATGGGGCATCGTTCGAATTACACCGAGGTTGATGTCACCAAGCAATGCCTCGACGTGCTGCAAACCGGTCGAAACACCCTGGCCATTCACTGCAAGCAAACCAGCGGTGGACAGTACATCGACGCCGGCTTGGTTGTGGATCAGAGCAAACCTCCAGTGCCGGTACTCGCGCGCCTGTACGGCAAGGAAGTATTCGGGGAAGCCAAGCTGAAAGAATATAATCAATTGCAGGATGAACTGGCGAAGATTCAGGCAACAAAGGTCACCCTCAAGACGGAATACGCCATGGCCGTCGGTGAAGACTCACGGCGCAAGATGTGGATTCTGCGTCGGGGTATGCCGGCGTTGAAAGGCGAAGAGGTTGGCCCTGCATTCCCGGAGATTTTGGCAGCGCCAGCCGCGCATGTGCCGAACGAATACACCGTTGACAAGGCGACAGGGAAACGCCGCGTGTTGGCCGAGTGGGTTGCCAGTCCGGAAAACCCGATGACCGCTCGGGTCATGGCCAACCGGCTTTGGCAGCATCACTTCGGCCGTGGCATCGTTCGCAGTTCCAACAACTTTGGATTTATCGGCGAAAAGCCGACTCACCCTGAGTTATTGAACTGGTTGGCCAACGAATTGGTCGTCGGCGATTGGAAACTTAAGCGTCTACACAAGCTCATCATGATGAGCAAAACCTACCAGATGTCCTCGAGAGGAAATGAGGCGGCCTTGGCCAAGGATCCGAACAACGACTTCATTTGGCGTTACGACATGCGCCGTTTATCCGCTGAGGAGATTCGCGATTCGATCCTAAATTTGACCGGAAAGCTGAACCTTAAAATGGGTGGACCGAGCATTTACACCGAAGTGCCGCGTGATGTGTTGGCGACAGCATCCCGCCCGGGCGGTGCCTGGGGGAATTCCTCCGAGGAGGATCGCAACCGCCGCAGCGTTTATATCTTTGTGAAACGGTCGTTGCATGAGCCGTTTTTGAGCGCGTTCGACTGGGCGGACACAGACAACACCTGTGACGTTCGGTTTGTGACCACCGTACCGACACAGACGTTGACGCTGCTAAACAGCAAATTCCTCAACGACTCGGCGGAGAGCTTGGCTAAGCACGTGGCGAAAGTTGCTCCAGATGACACCGAGGCTCAGATACGTCACGCGCTGCAAAAGGCCACACACCGAAAGCCCACTGACGTCGAGGTAAAGGACGGCTTGGAGTTGGTGAATGACTTGAAGGGGAAAACCAAAACCTCAGAAGAGGATGCCATGCAACGCTTCTGCCTGTTGGTGCTCAACCTCAACGAATTTTTGTATCTCGACTAACGAAAACTTTAACGAACGACATGAAAAATAATCGACCTAAAAACACGTTTTGCGGCCAGTTAAATCGCCGGGAGTATCTGCACCAAGTGGGCGGCGGGTTTACGTCGCTGGCGTTGACCGGGCTGTTGGGCGCGGAGGGCTTCATTGGAAGCCAAACCGTCGCGGCCGATGGCAAAACGCCATGGCAAAACCCGCTTGCGCCGAAAGATCCACCGCTGCCGGCCAAGGCCAAAAACGTGATCTTCTTGTTTATGTACGGTGGGCCGAGTCATATGGACACCTTCGAGTACAAGCCGGAGTTGTATCCGTTGGATGGCAAGACCATCAAGGTGAACACCTTTGGCCGTGGGGGTAAAAAAGCCGGAGGTCGCGTGGTGGGGCCAAAATGGAAATTCAAACAGTACGGCCAGTGCGGCAAACATGTCAGTGACCTGTTTCCAAATATCGGCAAACACGTGGACAAGATTTCATTCCTGCACTCGATGACGGCGGACTCGCCGATTCACGGTTCCGCGATGCTGATGATGAACTCCGGCAGCCTGCTGAGTGGCCGCCCGTCGATGGGTTCATGGGTCAACTATGGGCTCGGATCGGACAACGAAAACCTCCCCGGCTATGTGGTGATGCTGGACCCGACCGGCGGCCCGATTAGCGGAGCCAAAAATTGGACCAGTGGTTATATGCCGGCGGCTTATCAGGGCGTCGTCATGAATGCCAGCGGCTCCACGCCGATTCTTGATCTCAAGAACGCGCGTAATATGAGTCGGGAACAGCAGCGCATGCTCATCGATAAATTGAACAAGTACAACAGCCGTCACCTGAGTGATCGAGTGGACAACACCGCGTTGTCCGCCCGAATTTCCAGCTATGAGTTGGCTTACAAAATGCAGATGAGCGCGCCGGAAGCAGTCGACTTCGACAGCGAACCGGAACACGTCCAACGCCTCTACGGTTTGGACCAAGATCGTACCAAGGACTTCGGCAAAAAGTGTCTGCTCGCCCGCCGCTTGGTTGAGCGCGGTGTCAGGTTCATTCAAATTTATTCCGGTGGCAATCACAACGATGCCAACTGGGATGCCCACGGCGATTTGGAGAAAAACCATAACTATCACGCGGGCAACACCGACAAGCCGATCGCCGGTTTGTTGGAGGACTTGCAACAGCGCGGGATGCTGGATGAGACGCTGATCATCTGGGGTGGTGAATTCGGTCGCCAACCGACGGCGGAATACGCCAAGGGCACAGGTCGCGATCACAACAGCTACGGTTTCACTACGTGGATGGCGGGTGGCGGCATCAAGGGCGGCGTCAGCGTTGGCCAGACCGACGAACTTGGCAGTGCAGCGGTGGAGAAACCGTTCCACGTCAAGCATATGCACGCTACCGTGCTCAAGCAGCTTGGCTTTGATCCCAACGAACTGAGCTACTTTTATCGTGGACTGGAGCAGCGCTTGGTTGGTGTGGAGGGTGCGGAACCGATTCACGAGATTATCGCCTAGCATCCATCCCATAGACTCTTCAAAGCGGGGCTGTTGCCCCGCTTTTTTTTGTCGCCCAAGCGCTTGGCCAAGCGCGGTATTGGGGTTGATTTTACAGTCGGAATCGGTAGCCTCCCCGGCCTCTGTGAAGAATATTCTATTATCGGTCTTGCTGGTAGGCAGCGCAAGCGTTGTGCTGGGTCAAAAAGTTCAAAATCCGCCCATCCCGGATTTCTACACCCCTGAGGAATCTATGAGGCGCATGAAGCTTCAGGAGGGGTTCAAACTGGAGTTGGTGGCAAGTGAACCCATCATCAACGAACCGGTGGTCATCGAGTGGGACGCCAACGGCCGTTTGTACGTGGTCGAGATGAACACATACATGCAGGACATTGATGGCAAAAACCAACACGATGCGACCAGTCGGGTGGTACGGTTTGAGGACACCAACGGCGATGGTAAAATGGACAAGCACACCGTGTTTATCGACGGATTAGTGCTACCTCGTATGTTACTGCCAACGACCAAGGATAAAGTCATCGTCCGCGAAACTGACACATTTGACCTCTACTCCTACGAGGATACCGACGGAGACGGCAAGGCAGACAAAAAGGAACTCGTTTATCAAGGTGGCCGTCGTGGCGGCAATCTGGAGCATCAGCCAAGCGGTATGCGCTGGAATATCGATAACTGGATGTACGTGACCTACACGAATCGGCGTTATCGCATGCGCCCCGATGGCATGATCGAAGCCGAGCAAATTGCCGTGGGCACTGGCCAATGGGGTCTCGCTTACGACGAGATGGGGCAGCTTATTTTCTCGACGGCAGGCGGTGAGCGAGTCGCGCATCATTTTCAAATCATGCCGCAATACGGTTCGCTGAGTTTGTCCGGTGAAATGGAGCCCGGATTCGAGGTTCCGTTCCCGATTACCGCCACGCCGGATGTTCAGGGAGGCCTGCGCCGTATCAAGCCGGATGGCACGTTGAACAAGTTCACCGGTTGCTGCGGCCCTTCGGTTTTCCTTGGTGACAACGGCCCGAAGGACATGTACGGCGACTATATCGTGTGCGAACCGGTTGGCCGTCTGATACGTCGAGCCAAGGTAACCAAGGTTGGAGGCAAAAACGTCCTGTCGAACGCTCATCCCGGCGAGGAATTTATTGCGTCGAGCGACATGAACTTCCGACCGGTTAATTCAGCAACCGGCCCGGATGGGGCGCTCTACATTTGCGACATGTATCGCGGGATCATTCAGGAGGGTAACTGGGTTCGTCCCGGCTCGTATCTTCGGCCGGTCGTCCAGAAATACAAACTCCAGGACAACATTCGCCGCGGCCGGATTTATCGCGTTGTGCATGAGAGCTACCGCAAAACTGAGCAGCCCCGCATGTACGAGGAAAAGACGGCTGCTCTGGTGAAACATCTTTCCCACGCAAACGGTTGGTGGCGAATGACCGCCCAAAAGGAAATCATTCTGCGACAGGACGATTCAGTAGTCTCGGCATTGAAAAACTTGGCCAAGACGGGTGATGGTATTGGGCGCGTGCACGCCATGTGGACGCTCGAAGGCCTTGGCCAAGCGGACGCCGATTTCGCTCTTTCGCTGCTGAAGGACAAGGATCACCGAGTTCGCCAGACGGCGATCCGCCTACTCGAACCGTCCTTCCAATCCGGCGACGATTCGCACTTGGCCAAGGTGGCAGAATTAATGGCCGACAAAAATCCGCGCGTGGTGGCGCAGGCAATCAACTCCGTGCAGTTTCTCCGTTCCCCCGATGCGAACGACCATATTTTGGCCGGCATGTTGGCCAACGAGGATAATGACTTCGTTCAGGGAGTCGGCCGCTTGGCGTTGAATTCCAAAAAGGGCGGGCGCGGTTCACGCAACTCAAGTTCGCTTACGGCCAATGGCCTTCGATCGTTTAAGAAAGGTAGAGATATCTACAATTCCCTTTGCGTAGCCTGTCATGGAAAGGACGGTAAAGGCACGCCGATTGAGGGCACGGGCACGATGGCTCCCTCTCTAGTTGGTTCGCCCCGTCTTGTCGGCAGTCATGACGCGGCAATCCGGATTGTCCTGCACGGCTTGACCGGCCCGGTTGACGGGAAAGAGTACATCCAGCAGATGATCCCGATGAAAACCAACGGGGATCAGTGGGTGGCGGATGTGCTCACCTACAGCCGTAACAGTTTTGGAAATAACGCACAGGAAATCAAAGTCGAGCAGGTGAAGGCGATCCGCGAGGCGACCAAGGCCCGCGAGAATCCATACATACTGGAGGACTTGGCTGAGTTTCTGCCCATCAACAAGCGCGATATGAAAGGCTGGGGCTACAGCGCAAGCCACGGTGGTCATTCCGCCAAGCGCGCTGCCGACGGTAAGATCGACTCACGCTTCTCGACCGATGGCCAGCAGCGTCCGGGGATGACCTTCACCGTCGACATGAAGGAAGTTCGCAACATTTACCGTATCGTTTTGGACACCACCGGTTCCGCGCGCGATTACCCGCGTGGATACGAGGTGGCGGTTTCTGACGACGGCAAAAAATGGAGCGACCCTGTGGCCAAGGGCAAGGGGTCAAATGTCATTACGTCGATCCGGTTCGATGCGGTCAATGCGCGTTACTTTCGCGTCAAACAAACCGGCAGCGTGGATGGATTGCACTGGTCGATCCACGAGATGAGTGTTTTTGAAAAAGGGGGCAAGGTGCGAAACGTCGCAAAGGTGCAACCAAGCAAAAAAGACCAACCGAAGCCGAAGTCGGTTTCCAACGTTGATCCGAAAAACCCCTATCACTTGGTCGCAACAGATGAGACGTTGGTCATCCGCTCCTACATTGCCGACGGCCCGGCACGCGGTATTTCAGTTGGGATGCCCAACGGCATTAGCTACTGTTTCGATGCGGAAAAATCGCACGTAGTCTTCGGGTGGTTTGGTGCATTCATGGATGTCGGCCCGGATCGTGGCAACGGGCGCGGCCGGGGTGGACGACCAAACCGTACGCTGGGCACACGTTTCAGTGTCGGGGCAGACGGATTCCCAATTCGTATCGGTGACAAGGCGGCGAAGACTGTGCAGTTTCGAGGTTATCGTCGCGCCAAAAAAGCGGATGTCAGTTTTCGATACGATGTCGATGGCGTGAGCGTGGAGCAAAAAATCACACCCGCAAAAGCCGGCGTGGGTTTGGCGTATCAGTTTGCCATCGAGGACGCAAAGGCAGACGTTTATTTTTCAGTGGATCGCGGAGAGGTCAACGCCAAGTCAACCAAGGGCAAGTGGGACGGTAACCAATTGAAACTCACCCCGGCTGAGGCGAAGTCATTCACCGTTGAGGTGATGCAAAAATACAAGTAACGCTCTCTCGCCCTGCCGCCAATGTTCCTCGCCGAACAAAGCTTGGCCAAGCGCCGCACCATAATGGTGTTGGCTGTCGGTTGTCTTTGCTTCGCATCGACCGGCTTGGCCAAGCCGTGGAAGCGGCACACGATCGATTCCTCAAGTAAGGAGGTCGGCAAACTCGGTGCGGACGGAGTTCGCTTGGCCGATGTCGATGGTGACGGTTTGCCGGATATCACCACAGGCTGGGAACAGGGTGGAGCCATTGTCGTCTATCGCAACCCGGGTGCGGCCAAGTCCAAGTCCACTTGGCCAAGCGTGACTGTGGGCATGGTGCGAGATCCCGAAGATGCCGTTTTCATCGACTTGGATGGTGACGGAAAACTTGACGTCGTGAGTTCCTGTGAAGGGAGGGGGCGAACCATGTACGTCCATTGGGCACCGACCAAGCGAGGCGATTATTGGAGGCCAAGTGCTTGGCAAACCAAGCCGATCCCGGCGACCCAAGGAAAACAGTTGTGGATGTTTGCCACTCCGGCTCAGATCGACGGCGTGGGTGCAAAGGATTTGTTCGTGTCGTCTAAGGGCGGCAACGCCACCATCGGCTGGCTGCGCCGCAAGACGGACAGTGGCCGTAATGTCTCTGCGCTCGAGTTTATCAAACTACGTTCCTCCGGTTGGGTCATGTCACTCGAGGCTCTCGATATGGATGCCGACGACGATGTAGACCTACTTTTCTCCGATCGCAAAGGCCCGCGCCGTGGAGTGGGTTGGTTGGAAAATCCGGGCGGGGAAAAAGCGAGTCGTCCGTCCGAGTGGCGCGAGCACATGCTCGGAGGCGAGAAGCACGAAGTAATGTTTTTGGATGTGGGCAACGTCATCGGCGACCCGGCTGTGGACATCGTTTGCACCACCCGAAATAAGGAAATCCTGTTTTTTGAGCGTAGCGATGATTCGTGGAAAACGAGCGTGATCCCGAACCCGATGGGACTGCCGAATGGCAAGGCGGTGGCCATCGGTGATGTTGACGGCGATGGCCAAAATGATCTGGTTCATACAACCAACACCGGCGGCAACCGGAGCGCTCCCGGAGTCACTTGGCTAAAACGGTTGGGGCAAACGTGGCAGGCGCACGACATCAGCGGAAATGTCGGCGTGAAGTTTGATTTAATAAAACTGGCCGATCTGGACGGCGACGGTGACCTCGACGCCATCACCTGCGAAGAGGTCGATAACCTCGGCGTATTCTGGTACGAAAATCCGCACCGATAATTTTATTTTTAACATGATGATGAACATGAAAACTTGGCTGAAAGGCCTGACTGGCTTGGCGCTGTTGGGGCTTGTTGCTTCGGCTGTTGCTGCTCCGAAACAGATCCCGGCAGGGTATAGCGTGGACACGATCAAGATTCCCGACGGGATCGTGCTTGGGGTGGGCGGGATGGAGTTCCATCCGGACGGCCACCTTTTTATCTGTACACGCGAGGGTGAGGTTTGGCGCTACAAAGACGACAAGTGGTCGCTATTCGCCGACGGTTTGCATGAGCCGTTGGGGATTTATATCGATCAAAAAACCGAGGAAGTTTGGGTCATGCAGCGTCCGGAATTGACCAAACTGATCGACGAAGACGGCGACAATGTGGCGGACGTGTACGAGGCGGTGAATTCATCGTGGGGGTTGAATGATAATTATCATGAATATTCCTTCGGCTTGGTTCGCGACAAGTACGGCAATTTTTATGGAACGCTGAACACCAGCCTGAGTTGGCGTGGGTGGGCTGGTAGTCACCGCTGGGATATCGGCCGGGTGCATGATTCCAAAATGGGCCGCTCAGCGTTTTATCGCGGGTGGTCTTTTCAGGTTACACTGGGCGGCCGTTTTGTGCCGTGGTCTTCCGGCATGCGTTCACCTGCCGGGATTGGGATCAGTCCCGAGGATGATATTTTTTACACAGACAATCAGGGGGACTGGAATGGAACCTCGTCGTTGCATCACGTGGTGAAGGGCCGCTTCCATGGTCATCCATCCAGTCTGACGGATCATCCGGATTATCGGGTCGCAAGTGCCTCAACCGATGTGAAGCTGCTTTCCGATTACAAGGACCACGAACGTAAGGTTGCTGCCACGGTCAAGCGACTGAACCAGATCAATGTGGCAGATTACGAGAAGCTGCGCACGCCGCCTGCAATTTGGTTCCCTCATGGTGAGTTGGCGAGTTCCCCCGGTGAGCCGGTTTGGGATACAACCAAGGGCAAGTTTGGTCCTTTTGCCGGTCAGGTTTTCGTTGGCGATCAAACCAAGTCGAACATGATGCGCGCGCATCTCGAAAAAGTGCAGGGCGAGTTTCAGGGGATCGTTTTTGATTTTGTAGATCCGATGTATTGCGGCGCGATGCGGAACCGGTTCGGCCCGGACAATGCACTTTGGGTGGGGCAGACCGGTCGTGGCTGGGGCTCAGTGGGTGGCAAACGCTTTGGACTCGAGCGAATCGATTGGGACGGTAAAACCACGCCGATGGAAATGCATCACGTGAGCCTGACCGAGGATGGGTTTAAGATCGCCTTTACCAAGCCGGTCGACAAAAACGCGGCTGCGGATACAGCGAGCTACGGCATCAAACATTGGGGCTACCAGTATCGAGCCGAGTACGGTTCACCCAAAGTGGGCACCACCGAGGTGAAACCCCGCAAGATATCCGTCGCGGATGACGGGAAGTCGGTTCATCTGTCGATGGATCTCGTTAAAAACCGGGTATACGAATTCGTGATCCAATCCGGTTTGACCGGTGCGGACAACAGCAAGTTTACGAACCCACGCGGCTGGTACACGCTGAACTATTTGCGTTAAGAAGCTGTTTCAAGATTCTCCGGCCACCGGATTTCAATGCCCTGCCCGACGAGGGTGTCTTGAAAATCAGCTAGCTGTTTTTTGTTCCTATAAAAATGTTCGGGAGTGGTGGAACGGGTGATGGATTCGCTGGCTAAAATACCGGCAACCTCGCCGATGTTCCATTCAACCGGATGCAGTCTGTAGCACCCATTGGTCACATGAGTCGTGCCGATATTTTTCGATGCCGGGATGAAGTTCTTTAACCGACGGGGAATGAGTGCCCCGAGGGGGATCTCAAACGGAAGTGCTGCGAAGTCGATATAATTGTCACCACCGGTACTTGGGTGAAGGTCGATTTGATAATGCCCGATGCCGACCGAGTCCGGGTAGCGCTTGGCTCGTAGCCCTTTGCTATCTTTCAACCCCAGAACTTTCATCCGGTTTTCGACGCCACAATGCTGCTCAAAGACGGTGGTGAGGGATTTGATTCGGCGGGATTCCCGGACGTAGGGGTACTTGGCCATTCCGTCCATGGTCCCCATCACGTCGTTTCGCAGACGTAGCCCCGGCCAGCCTTGGCCGTTGTCGTCTCGTGGGGCCTCGGTTTGCAACCAGTAGAGCAGTGACAAGCTCAATTGTTTCGAACGATCGATGTGGCGTTGCCGTTCTTCGGGACTGACACCGACAAGGTTCCCCAATAGATAATCGTTCTGTGGCCAGTTGATTAGGCTGACATCCAGCAAGCGGCTGTTTGGCATGAAGTTCTCGGTGGCAAGTATTCGCCGATACGTCCATAGGTTGATGATCCCGTTTTTATGTGGGCCGGTGGGGTTGAAACCCAAGCGCTTGGCCAAGCCGCTGGACGGGTGCGTGTAGGTAAAGTCCAGCAACCTCCCGGGCCATGGGGGAGTGATGTCAGGGACGAACGTTTTCCAGAAATCGTATTCGCTTGGCTTGTCGATAGTGCGGTTTTCAGCCTCTACGTGATCAAGAGCGAAGCACATAGTGAATGCCTGTTGGTTTTCCGGTGAGGCGTTCTCCGGCATGTGCAGTTCCCCAGTAGTACGTTTGCCCTCGGTACCAATGACGTGCTCGCATCGGGCCAAGGGCAAAAGGTCTCCCAACTCCGTTGCATCGGCAAAAATACGACCGTGCAGAACCAGACTCGAATTGTTCTTTAGATCTAACACTTCGACTGATTTGATTTCGTCGTTGTCAGTTTCGACTGCTGTGGGGATGATTTCCCTCAGGAGCGTTAGTTTGCCTGACTGGATAAACGATTCCAGCATGGCCTCGAGACAGGCCAAGGCGACTTGCGGTTCGTGGCATAACCGGGATACGGAACCGCTACCGGGGTTTAGATTTTTGCGATTTCTGGCTGCTGGCGTGAGTGGGTAATTCTTTTTGTAGTAGTTGCGAATTGCGTTTCGCAATTCCCGATAGGTGCGCGTGCAGCCGAAACTCTCAATCCACTTGTGCTCATCCGGGGGGACACCTTGAGACGTAAGTTGCCCGCCAATCCAGTCTGTCTCCTCGGTCATGATGACGCTCAACCCAGATCTAAGTGCGGAGAGGGCGGAGGCGCATCCTCCAAGTCCGCCGCCGATCACAACAAAGTCGGCCTTCAATTCCTTTGGCGTCTTAATGATCGTTCGGCAGCCAGCCAGTCCCACGGAGACTGCGGGCAGGCCAAGGCCCAGCTTGGCCAGACTCTCGCGGCGGTTGATTTGTTTTGGGGCTGGCATAGTTAAGGGTTGAGAAAGACTATGTCAGAGGCATGTATGAAAGCGAGAGTCGGTTAGGCGGAAAGCAACGAGGAAAGCTGATAGCAATGTTTGTTGCCGGAGCCACAATACGGGCTACAGCCGAGATCACTGGGATCAATCGGAACATGGTTCGAGTCTTCTTCCAGCGGCTTCGTAAACTCATCGCTACCCAGCTCCCCAGCTATGAGCTTTCAGGAGAAGTGGAGGCGGATGAGATCTACTTTGGGGGGTGCGCAAGGGGAAACGAGGCAGAGGTGGCGCAGGCAAAATAGCGGTGTTTGGCCTGTTAAACAGGGTGTGGAGTGACCCCATTCTTTGTACCAACTGTTATGAGAGATTTGGTTTTGGGTTTTCACTTCCATTGTTCGGTGTAGGGAGGGGCGTAGCCCCGACCGGAACCGAACAATGGGC
>JACNJE010000088.1 GCA_014382705.1 Verrucomicrobiota bacterium
TCGTGCTCTTTCACGCCGCAAATCATATCAAGGTATAAATCTAATGTCTACTTACCTACGCACTCCTTAGTAACAATTGGCGAAAGTCAACATCATCCGGGAATGTTCTTTATCGAGTCACACTCATACCTGACGGGCCGACGGTGGCATGATCATTGTTATCCAAGTGCCATCGGGTCAGTTCTTGTTATGGACACGTGGTGGGCATTCACTGGCGGCTTCTCCATAGCTGTGATTGGAGTTATCGCCTTGTTCGTGGTGCCCTTGGTCATTTAGGGTGTGGGAAGGTGCGTTTTTACAAATTCTCTCATGCGAGGGCGCGAACCGACTAAACGCCACATGCCTGACGCGCCGACGGTGACACATCCCATGTCGCCGGGCAAGGTCTCCTGCCTTGTCTGGCAGCCGGCACTTTACGGCGTTGAGTGCGCCAATCATGCTGCCGGGTCTCTTGGCCAAGCGCATAAAAAACCGCAGGCAATGTCAGGATTCATCGACCTCGACCGTTCTTTTTGCAGTGGCGCTTTCTGAACAGGATATTTTGAAGCGGCTCATGGGGCAACGCGACCGTGTGTCGGCGGCGGCTTGGCTGGTGGTGCGGGATGCGCACGCGGCCGAGGACATTTTCCAGAACGTCGCCCTCAAGGCGATGACACGGGGGGCGCAGTTCGAGTCGGACGGCGAGCTGATGTCGTGGGCGTTCATCACCGCCCGCCGCGAGGGGATCGACTGGCTGCGCCGCCAAAGGAACGCACCGGTCTGTCTCGACGACACAATCCTCGGGCTGCTCGAGCAGGAGTGGGCGGCCGCGGCGCTTGGCCAAGCGGGCAGCCGAGGCCAGGCGCTGCGAGATTGCCTTGAAGAGTTGCCTGCCAAGTCGCGTGACCTGCTCAAGCGGCGTTACTTTGACGGTCACGCCTGCGAAGCCGTGGCGGCGCAACTTGGCACCAAGCTCGACGCGGTTTACAAGCGGCTTTCCCGCCTGCACCGGTCGCTGCGCACGTGCATTGAAACCAAGCTTGCCTTAACGGCTGGCTAACAAAATCACCCAATGACATTAAACGACGAACAAAACGAACTTTTGCTGCGGTATCTGGACGGGTCGCTTGACCCCGGTGGCCAAGCCGAGGTCGGCGAATTGCTGCGGGACAATGCCGAGGCGCGCGCCTTCCTGCGCACGGTGGCCGAGCAGGCGGTCGTCGTGGCGGATGTCGAGCGTCTCGATCAACACAAGCCCCAACCGGCCCGGGCCGTTGCGCCGGTGTTTCGCCCATGGAAGTGGGCGGTTGCCGCTGCGGCGGCGTTCGTATTGCTGGCGGCGTTCGTGATCGCATCCGCACCGCCAAAGCACATGGCAAAAGTCAGCGACATTCTCGGCCCCTGCCAGTACATCGCCGCCGATGGCAAGGTGCAGGACGAAGTGAAAGTGGGCACCGTGCTGCGCGTCGGCGATACGATCCGGACGCGCTCGAGCAGAGCCTGGGTGAAGCTGGACTTGAACGGCGGTTCGCTGATGACCATCGCCGGACGCTCGCGGCTGCGGCTGCTCAACGTCGATGACCGGCGCGGGTTTCAACTGGCCTCCGGGAATCTTTGGGCATCAGTGGCGCAATCAGCCGGGGCCAAGCCGGTCTCGATCCAGACGCCGACAGCCACGGTCGAGGCCAAGGCCGCGCAATTCGATGTCGAGGTTCACTCCATGACGTCGATCGTGCGGGTGAACAGCGGCACGGCAAACGTCTTGCGACTGGCAGACGGCCAAGCGGCCGACATCGTGGCGGATCATCAGGCCGTCGTCTCCGCAAGACGCAGTCGGCCGTTCGCCGTGGCGCGTCAGCCGGAACCGGTGAACGAGTGGAGCTGCCGCCTGATCGCCGGCTCCGGGTCGGTGTTCGGCAAATGGCTGCCGCCGGATGAAAAAAACAGCGTGCGGCTGGGGGCCGCCCCGCTGCTTATCGGCAAGAAAACGACCGTTTATGTGACGAATTTCTCGGTGCAATGCAGCGGCTCGCCGCCGGTGCTGATCGAGAGCGGGTCGAGGGTTCGCATCCACGGAACCACCCGGACGGACAGCCCGGTTTATTTCGGCATCACGACACAGCGAATCAAGGGGGTCTTTTTCGGCAAATACACCGCCAAGGTCGAGGCAGGGGCGCTTGGCCAAGCGGGCGAGCCGTGGCAGGTCGAGCTGCCGCTGAGCCGGTTCAAGCCGGAGACCCAGCATCAGCCCGGCTCGCCGACCGGGAAGGAACTGGCCGACATCTGGATCGTGTCAACTGACGAAAGCGCCGAGCTGGAGATTCACCGGCTGGAATTTTTGCCGGGGGAGGTGGACCGATGAACCACAGCGCCCCGATCCTTGACGAGGCTGCGCCGCTTGGCCTGAAGGTGTTGCCCGCACCCCGCCCGGCGGAACCGGCCGCGCCTGACAAGGCGGACGAGAAAGCCAAGCGGGCCGAGTGGCGGGCCGAGAATCGCCGGCTCGCCATCGCGGCGCAGGACGGCTGCCTCGAGTCGTTCGAGTCACTGGTCAGGCAGTTCGAGAAACCGCTGTACCGATTTCTCCTGACCAAGACCGGCAACCATCACCAGGCAGAGGACCTGGTGCAGGACACGTTCCTCATCACCTACCGAAAGCTGTACCGGTTCAACCCCGACTATCCGTTTTCCTCCTGGATTTTTACCATCGCCAACCGGCTCGCCATCAGTTTTTACCGGAAACAAAAGCCGTTGGCGGAAGAAGTTGAGTTTGCCATCGATACGACCCCACGCGGCGAGGTGATGGGGGGGGAGGGTGCCCGCACCCTTTGGCTTCATGCCAAGCGGTTGCTTACGGAAAACCACTTCACTGCACTTCAGCTTTTTTACAGCGAAGGCATGACTATTGACGAGGTGGCGGCGACCATGAACCGGAAGCCCAACTCGGTGAAAGTCTGGCTGCACCGCGCCCGAAAAAGACTGGCTCAGCATCTCAAGTCAACAGATGAATAGGCAGATGAACTTTTTCCAGCGCCAAAAAACATTTGAAACCGGGGCGATCACCGCTGCCATCATCCTGATCGCTGGCTGTGGTCGGGCACCCACTGGCGACTCCGCCACAGATGCCGGTCAAGTCGAGGCGCTCAAGAAAGAAGCGGCATCGCTCAAGTCCAAACTGGCCAGCACTCAGTCTCACATCGACAACCTCCGCTTGGAACTCAACAACAGCGGTGCGCAGGATGTTCCCGGGGGACTGTCTGCACCCGGCATCCTGGACGAGTTGATGGAAATCAAATTGAGTTCCGGCAACCGCGGCAGAGTCCAGCGCCGCATCAACTTTCTCTTCGAGAGCTTGTCGGAGCAGGGGGAAACCGCCGTGCCCCATCTCCGCGAGTTTCTCAACAGAATGGAAGACGTTGATTTTGTCGTCCCAAAATCACCGAAGGATGAATCAAAAGAACTTGAATACTGGCGCACTCGCATG
>JACNJE010000167.1 GCA_014382705.1 Verrucomicrobiota bacterium
AATTCGTAAACAGCAGGTCGTCGGTTCAATCCCGACCACTGGCTCCAGTTTCCCCCCTCGGCTTCCCTCTTTATTCTTCACTTGGCCAAGCGGCGTTTCGGGGCTTGCGCTTGGCTGGAGGCGGGGGCAGCTTGGCCAAGCGCCATGACAACCAACGGAAGCATCGAGATCGACAGGCCGATCGAGGCGGTTTTTGACTACACGGTCAACAACGTGCCCGAGTGGAGCGACACGGTTGTGGAGGAAAAAGTCATCGAGCAAACGCCGGACGGTGTGGGCAGCCGGTTCCATGTGTTGACCCGTGATCCCGGCGGCAAGGAGATGCCGTTAGACGGCACGGTGACACTCAATGAACGGCCGACGGCCCAGACGGTGGTGATGGTTGGCAAGCAGTTCGACATCGAGGCATCGTACACGTTTGAGGATCTCGGCGGCCGGACGAGGGTGAACCTGGTCTCCGTCGTGACGCCGAACGGCTTCAAGATGAAACTGATGTTTTTGATGGTCGGCTGGCTGGGAAAACGGGCCGGCTGCAAGGCGCTCCAAAAGGAACTCGCCAGCCTGAAGGAGAAGGCCGAAAGCCGTCCGGCGTAGTATTTGATCCATCCACTTTTACCGTTTCCCCATCAAGACCGAGCGGGTACGCTCTCGGGCATGCGATTCCGTTTCATTTTATCGATTGCGGTTTTGGTGTCTGCGGTGGCCGCAACCTCGGCGGCGAAGAAGCCGAACATCGTTTACATCATGTCCGACGAGCTTGCGTACTTTGAGCTGTCGCATATGGGGAACCCGTACATCAAGACGCCAAACATCGACCGCTTCGCGGCGGAGGGAATTCGCTTCACCTCCGCGTTGGCGGGGGCACCGGTCTGTGCGCCGCTCCGCTGCAACCTGATGACCGGCAAACACGCGGGGCACGCCTCGGTGCGGGCGAATGACGGCGGCACGCCGCTGCGGGCGGGGGAGCCGACGATCGCCTCGATCCTGAAGGAGATTGGCTACGCGACCGGCGGCTTTGGCAAATGGGGTTGCGGTGGGCGCGACTCAACCGGCGTGCCGGAGAAGCACGGCTTCGATATTTTTTACGGTTACTACGACCAGGTGCACGCGCACTCGTTTTACCCGGCTTACCTCATTCGCAACAGCGAGGAGGCGAAGCTCGACGGCAACGTCGGTGGCCGCTCGGGCGAGACGTACTCACATTATCCGATCATGGAGCAGGGGCTGAAGTTCATTCGCGACAACAGGGAGAAGCCGTTTTTCTGTTACTTCCCAATCACTCCGCCGCACGGGATGTATGACATCCCGGCGGACGATCCGGCCTGGGAACTTTACAAGGGCGAAAAATGGATCGAGGACGAAAGCATCCCGCAAGATGTCAAGAATTACGCGGCGATGGTCAGCATGGTCGATCACAATGTTGGCCAGGTGCTCGGCCTATTGCGCGAGCTGAAACTGGAGGATGACACGATAGTGTTTTTCACCGGCGACAACGGCGGACAGGATCGGTTCCGCAGCGGCAAGCATCCACGCGGTTTCTTCGGGCCGAATGTGAACCCGAAAACCGGCGTCGAGTTTCGCGGCGGCAAGGGCAATCTCTTTGAAGGGGGATTGAGAATTCCGTACCTCGTTCGCTGGCCCGGCAAAATCAAGTCCGGGCAGGTCAGCGACCTGATATTTTACCAACCGGACGTGCTGCCGACGCTGGCCGAGTTGACCGGAGCCAAGGCGCCGGGCGACATCGACGGCCTGTCGTTTCTGCCGACGCTGCTTGGCCAAGCGCAAAAGAAAAAACACAAAATGCTGTACTGGGAATTTCGCGGGCAAACCGCGGTGCGCCAGGGCCTGTGGAAGGCGATCCAAACCAAGCCCAACCGGCCTTGGGAATTGTACGACCTAAGCAGGGATATCAGCGAAACGACGGACATTGCGGCGAAACATCCCGAGCGCCTGGCCAAGATGAAGGCGTTTGCCAAGGCCTCTCACGAGCCGGTTCAGATCGGCAAATATCTCGATCCCAAGCGCACTCGGCACGAGCGCGATCGCCGGGCCAAGTGGGGCAAAGCCAAGCCGCAGCCCCGAACCAACCGCCCAAGAACGCGGACGGCCAAGTGAGCCGCCCCGGCTTTTCCTTGTCGCTTGGCCAAGCGCTGCGGTACGGTGCCGCCGCCAAGATTCAAAATGAAAATAGTTCGATATCTCAACGATCAGGACAAGGCGCAGTTTGGCGCCCGGCACGATGACGGCACGGTGACCCGGATCGACGGCTGCATCTTCGGCGATCACCACGACACCGGCGAGACTGTCAACGTCAGAAAACTGCTGGCTCCGGTACAACCTGCCGCCGTGTTGTGCATCGGCCTCAACTACCGCAGGCATGCCGAGGAAGGCGGCGCGGACATCCCGGAAAACCCGGTGCTGTTCATGAAAATGCCGAGTACCGTGCAAAACCCGGGCGACCCGATCCTGCTGCCGACTCAGCTCAAGAGCGACGCGGTGGATTACGAGTGCGAACTGGCGGTTGTCATCGGCAAAGACTGCAAAAACGTCTCCAAGGCCGACGCGCTCGACCATGTGCTCGGCTACACCTGCGCCAATGACGTCAGCGCACGCGACTGGCAGAAGAACGGCGGCGGCGGCCAATGGTGCCGCGGCAAGACGTTCGACACGTTCTGTCCGCTCGGCCCGGCGCTGGTGACACGCGATGAGATTCCGAACCCAAACGCGCTGGGCATCAAGACCGTGTTGAACGGCGAGGTGATGCAGGACTGGAACACCGACGACATGATTTTCGACGTGCCAACGCTGATCGAGTTCCTCAGCGGCAGCACCCGGCTGGCCGCGGGCACGGTGATCCTCACCGGCACCCCGCACGGCGTCGGCTTCGCCCGCACACCGCCGGTGCTGCTCAAGGACGGCGACGAAGTCACCATCGAGATCGAGGGCATCGGCGCGCTCACCAACCCGGTCAAGGAGGAGTAATGTTCCAGTACGTTGCCCAAGCGGATGACAAGCCGTGGCAGCCCGGCCCGTACGATGGCGTGCAGTTGAAGATTCTGCACAAGGACGACTCGACCGGCGCGGTGACGGTGCTGCGCAAATTCGAGGCCGGCGCGACCATCCCGGCGCACACGCATCCGCTGGCCAACGAATGGGCCTACGTGCTTTCCGGCGAATGGGAGGAGGCTGAACAAGTATACACGCAAGGGACGCTGTTCCACGCGCCCCGGGGCGAACGGCACGGGCCGCACAAGGCGAACACCGAGGTGATCAGCCTCACCCATTTCGACGGGCCGCTGACCGTCGAGTGACGGCCCGTCCCAAGCCCCAGCCGGCTCTTGACGGGGCGGAATCCGGGGGTACATTTTCCCGCAAGTGATCACCGTGAATTGCAGTGCCTGCGGCGGCCAGCCGCAGTTTGACGAGGCCGAGTCGGGCAGGGAGGCGGTGTGTCCGTTGTGCCGCGAGCCGCTGGTGCTCACCCCGGCCAAGTCCGGTGGCGCGTTGTCGGCGGAGGAGCAGATGGCTCAGTACGAGGAGTCGCTCAAGGAAACCGACTGGGGCCATCAACCGTGTTGAGCCATGCCGCTTCGCGTTTACCTGATCGTATCCGGCGTCATCTTTGCCGGGGTCGCCCTGCTGCACCTGGTTCGGGTGGTGAAGCAGCTTGACCTGCAGATCGGCGACTGGGCGGCCCCGGCCTGGGTGTCGTGGGTCGGGACGGTGGTGCCGGCTGCGCTCAGCTTCAGCGCCTTCCGCTTGGCCAAGCGCCGATGACTTTCCCGAAGACAATGAAAACGAATGCAAAAACCAGAGCCCACCTGGCCAAGCGCTTGGCCTACGGCTTCACGTTAATCGAGCTGCTGGTGGTCATCGCGATCATTGCGATCCTGGCCGCGCTGCTGCTGCCGGCCTTGGCCAAGGCCAAGAACACCGCCCAGGGCGCCGGCTGCCTAAACAACATCCGGCAGTTCTGCATCGCCAACGCCCTGTACGCGAATGACCACGACGACCAATGCGTGCCGTTGATCGAGCTCAACCGCCGCACCGGTGCCCGCCGCATCTGGATGGTGAACATGGCGTTCCGCAAACTGATCGGCTACGACAACAAGGGCAATTCGATGGTGCAGACGCCGACCGATTTTCGGTGCCCGGCTGACACGCAAATCTGGCGGCCGTCGCAGTACGCCTGGTCCAACAACCCCAACCAGCCGGACAAGGACAACCGCGGCACGTTGACGAGCTACAGCTACAACTTCGAGGACTGGTTCCCGTCGGACGGGCGCGGCTGGTCGCTGGCCTCGAAGGATCATTCCGGGCATAAATTCAGCGCCATTCGGGCACCGTCGGCCAAGCTGATTTTTCACGACGGCCACGACTGGTGGTCGCGCTGGAAGGGGGCGGACTACCGGACCGGCTGGGACAAGCTCGGCCAAAAGGGAAGCGTGCAGGCGTACAAGGGCACCGGCAACGGCGGCCCAACGCTGTACCGGCACAACGAGGGGGCGGTCATCGGGTTTTACGACGGCCACGCCGAGCGCATGGCCAAGGAGAAGGTCTGGATCGCAAAACATTTCACCTCCAGGCCCAAGCAGCCCGGCATGTGGGTGGCCGTGCCGGAGGTGTGGAACAAGTACCGGTAAGGAGGTGCCGCCCGTGCTTCAGCGCGGCCCGTAATGCAGGGCGTCGTTGCCCAGTGCCAGGCTGTAGTTGTAGGTTGCCCGCTTGACGAACTCCACGTGGGCGTCGGCGAACAGCACGTTCTCACCGTCGGCGCCGTGGTTGTCCCCCTCGTCCGGGTAATTGTTCATCGCGCCGGGGTAGGAATAATCAGCCTCCTTGATCAGCCAAATCTCGGACGGGCCGGTCACGTGCCCCTTCAGTCCGAACTCGGTGTTGGCGTGAACGTAGCGGCTGACGACGGACTCGGTTTTCAGGATGCCCTGGCAGCCGGAAGGCCCGACGTACGGGAATCCACTCGTGTAACGCTTGTTGGGGATCCCGTTCCAGTTCATGCAGCCAAAAATCTCGTAGCTGATGCCCGGTTTCTGTCCTCGGTCTGCGGCGAACCGTTGCAGGTCGGTGTAGATTTTCGCCCGGCCGTGGAGCCGCTCGACGTAGCGCCGGTCGTTGATTCGCACGGCCAGGTCGCGTCCCCGCCGGTCGCGGGTGCGCACGAAGTTCTGGGTGTCGGGACAGGTCACCGACTTGAGGTTGGGCAGGAAGGCCGGGAACAGCCAGTTCATGTCATCGTCACAGGCGGCGTTGAAGGTGGGGCCGTTCCAGTCGACGCCCGAGAGCGCGCCCCGCTGGTCTTCATTCGCGTACAATTGGCTGCCGATCCCCATCTGTTTTTGGTTGTTCATGCAGGAGACCTGCTTCGCCTTCCATTTGGCCCGCGACAACGCCGGCAGCAGCAGCGCGGCCAGGATGGCAATGATGGCGATGACCACCAGCAGCTCAATCAGCGTGAATGCCCTTGACCCTTTCATCAGCGGTTTCGGCAAAAGAGTATCCCTGACGGAATGGAAAAACAGATCAAACGCCGACCCCATCGGTCGCCACCTTGGCCCGCCTTGGGCCTGGTCTTGTTACGGCCGCTGGGGTTTTGGCAGTTGATTGCCGTTGGGAGCGCCGTAGGGGTTGCCCCCCGGCGGCATAAACGGATCCGGAAACCCCGGCATTCCACCCGGAAACCCCGGCATCATGCCGCCTCCCATGCCGGGATTGGCCTTCGCCCGTTCCTCCGGCGTCATGCTTGTGCCGCCCTTGCTCTTGAGGAGGGCGACGGTGGCCTGCCCGGCTGCCGACGGTTCCGGCGGCGCGCCGCCGAAGCCCGGCATCTCGTTGACATATAGCGCGGCGTCCAGCGGGGTGAGGCCGATCTTGTTTTTCTTGTTTACCCGCGCGCCCTTGTCGAGGAGCAATTCGCACATCGCCTTGTTCTCCTGCATGGCCGCGAGGTGCAGGGCGGTGGCCAACTGGCCGTCCTTTGAGGTGGCGTTGGGGTGGGCCTTGTTTTCCAGCAGGCGCCTGGCCAAGTCGATGTCGTCCGCCTCCACGGCGATCATCAACTCAGTTTGGCCAAACTCGTTGTATTGATCAAGCGGTTCGCCCTTGGCCAAGCGCTCGTTGATGGCCTTGATCTCCTCCTCCGGATCCATCATCCCCATCCTAAATGGATCCATCCCCATGCCGAAGGGGTTCATCATCCCCGGCATCATTCCCATGCCCGGCGGCATCATCCCGGGCGGCATCATCCCCATCCCCATTTTCTGCATCTCCTCTTCAAAGAACTTCACCGTAGCCTGCTCCCGCTGTTCTGGTGTCATGCTGCTGCCGCCTTTTCCCTTGAGAAAGGCGACAACGGCCTCGTACTCCTGTTTTTCCGATTCCGACTCGTCGCTCTCAAGCTGTACCAAGGCGTTGTCCAAAGCGGTTAGTTGAGCTTTGTCCTTTTGGTTAATGTCCGCCCCGCCCTCTACCAGCAATTCGCATAACTCCCTGTTGCCGTAACCGGCGGCCAGATGCAGCGCCGTTTGTTCCAGTCCCCCAAACAACCCCATGGCAGCTTTCTCCGTGGCGTTGGGGTTGGCGTTTCGTTCCAGCAGGCGCTTGGCCAAGCCGACGTCGTTCGCCTCGACTGCGATCATCAGTTCAGTTTGGCCAAACTCGTTGTATTGATCAAGCGGTTCGCCCTTGGCCAAGCGCTCGTTGATGGCCTTGATCTCCTCCTCCGGATCCATCATCCCCATCCTAAATGGATCCATCCCCATGCCGAAGGGGTTCATCATCCCCGGCATCATTCCCATGCCAAACGAATCGTTCGGATCCAGTTCCGCGCCGGGATTCGCTCCCGGTAGTTGTCCGGGGCTGGGCGGGAGGGTCTGGGTTGCGGGCCGCGTTGCGACTTCCTGCTCGTCTGCGGAATCGCCCGGCCCCATCAGCAGGTACACGCCCAAGCCGCCGAAGAGCAGCACGCCGGCGACGATGCCCGCGATCAGCGCGGGTGATTGCCGGGACTCCCCGGCCGGCTCCTCCTCCGGTTCGTCGAAGGCGTGGGCGAAGGCGTGGGCGAAGGCGTGGGCGAAGTCGGGGATGGTCAGCGGATGGTTGCAGGCCGGGCAGTCGATCATTTGGCCGGCCAGCTCCTCCGGCACGGCGAGGTGTTGGTCGCAACTTGGGCAGTGAATCTTGTGTTCAGGCATAAGTCAGCTCCGGTTGAAAGAATATGTTCCCCCCGGTTTTATTAAACGTCAAGTGATTCTTTACAACATTCCTCCCCGATGCCGGAAACCGGGGGTTGCGCGCGGGGTTCGCCGGGGGGCGAATTCCGCATTGCGTCGGGGCGGGAGGCGGCTAAACTTTGCGGCCGTCAATCGGCCGGCATGAGCCACAAGGAACTCCACTCCCGCGAAGACATCCCCGACGCATTGCAACAGCAATTCGCCGTGGTGCGGCGGCGGCTGTGGCGCGTGGAGACGGCGATGGCGCTCTGCCTCGCCGCCGCCGGGTTGTTCGGCTCGTATCTCGTCCTGTTTTTCTCCGACCGCCTGTGGGACAGCCCGGGCTGGCTGCGGCTGGGCCTGCTCGCCGCCGGAATCGGCATCACGCTGGGCTCGGTGGGGTGGTGGCTTGCCCGCTGGGTGTTCCACCGGCGCGACACGCGCGCCTTGGCCAAGCTGGTGCAGCGGCGGTACCGGCGGCTGGGCGACCGGCTGCTTGGAATCGTGGAACTGGCCGACGAGGCCAAGCGCCCGGCCATTTTCTCCCCATCGCTCTATCGGGCGGCAATCGGGCAGGTCGCCGGCGAGGCGTTGAAGCTGGATTTCCGGCAGACGGTCAACCCGCGGCCGGCCCGGCGGCGGGCCGTTCTCGCGGCGGGACTCATCGCGGTGGCGGTGATCGCGTGGGCAGTCATCCCGCAGGCTGGCTGGAACACGCTCCAGCGCTGGGGTCTGCCGGTGGCCGACATTTCGCGACACACGCTTGTGCGCCTCACCGGGTTTCCCGGCGAGATGGTCGTGGCCAAGGGCGAGTCGTTCGGCGTCAACGGCGCGGTCGAGTACCGCTCGTTCTGGCGGCCAGGCACCGGCTCGGCGCGGTACAACGACAGCAAGCCGATCTCCACCGATGTTACCGACGCAAATGTCCGCTTCACCATCCCCGGCCAGATCGAGGACGGCGCCCTGACGGTGAAGGTCGGCGACGCCCGGCACGCGGTCGCGGTTCGCCCGGTGCAACGCCCGGCAATGCGCGAGCTGCACGCCCGCATCGAGCTGCCGGCGTATCTGCAATACCCGGTGCAAACCGAGACGGTGCAGGCGGCTTATTTGCCGGTGTTGCGCGGCAGCACGGTGTCGTTCCAGGGCCGCGTTTCGCGCGATCTCAACGACGCGCAGGTGGCGATCGACGACGAGGTGCCCCAGACGATGAGCGTTCGCAACGAGCATTTTTCCAGCCCGGCGCATGAGGTCGGCGACACCTCGCATTTTGCCTTCACGTGGCGGGACGAGCACGACCTCGCCGGGGCGGCCGCGTGGCAGTTGAATGTCGAGGCAACCGACGACGACGCGCCCCGGCCCGACCTCGGCACGCTGGGCCGCGATCTGGCCATTCTCGAGACCGAGGTGCTCGAGCTGAATGCCACCGTGCGCGACGACTTCGGCGTGAAGGCGGCCGGCGTGGAGTGGCGCGCGCTTGGCCAAGCGGAGGAGGCGCCGGTGCAAACCGCAGGCACGCTGACCGCCTTGGCCAACGGCACTCAGGAATCCGAGTTCGAGGCTGGTTTCCACTTCAGCCCGGCTGTGCTTGGGATCGGAAAGGATACCACTGTTGAGCTGGCCGTCTGGGCGACCGACCACCTGCCCGGGCGCGAACCAAGCCGCACGATGCCGTACCGGCTGCACATCCTCGGCACCGAGGACCACGCCGAGATGGTTCGCCAAAAACTGGAGGACATCCTTGAAAACCTTGAGGAGGTGTCGCGCACCGAGGAGGACATCGCCGAGGAGACCCGCGAACTGGCCAAGGCCGACGACGACACGCTGGCCAAGCGCAAAACCAACGAGAAGATTGAGCAAACCGCCGACGAACAGCGCGACAACGCCGAGGCACTGAAGGACCTGGCCGAGGAGGGGGCCAAGGCGTTGATGGAGGCGATGCGCAACCCGGCCTTCGACGAGCAGACGCTGCGCGACTGGGCGCAGAACCTGCAGCAAATGAACGAGCTGGCCGACCAGCAGATGAAGCAGGCCGAGTCCAAGCTTGGCCAAGCGCAGCAAAGCAGCGAGCCGCAGGAGAAAAAGGAGAACCTCGCCGACGCGCTCGAGGAGGAGGAGGAGGCGCTCGACGAGCTGGCCGACCTGCAGGACAAGGTCAACAGCGACCTCGACAACCTGCAGGCGCTGACCTTGGCCCAGCGGTTGCGGAAGATCAGCAAGGAGGAGATGGCGCTGCGCAAAAAAATCAAGGACATCATCCAGGAAACCATCGGCCTGACGCCGGACGATCTGCCGGAGCGCCACGCCCGCGCCAACACCCGCTTCACCAAGTCGCAGGGCCGCACGCATGCCAAGGCGGTCGAGCTGCAGGGCGAGATCAGCCGTTTTTACGAGCGCACCGGCAAGGGCCAGTACGGCGAGGTCAGCCGAGAGATGGAGACGGAGAAAACCGGCGAGGCGCTCGAGGAGATCGAGCAGCAGATTGGGGCCAACATCTCGATGCTGGCCATCCGCAACCTCGGCAACTGGTCCGGCCAGTTCGAGGAGTGGGCCAAGAAACTCGAGCCGCCCAAGGAGGAGTCCGAGGGCGGCGGCCAAGGCAGCGGCCAGGGCGGCGAACAAAAAATGAACGACCTGATGAAGCTGCTGTTCTCCATGCTGCGCCTGCGCGAGAGCGAGCTGCGGCACCGGCAGCAGACCGGCCTGCTCGAGCAGCAAAAGGGCGACGCCGGCATGTATGCCAAGGGCGTCGAGCGGCTCACGCAGATGCACGCCGACTCAATGCTCGAGCTCAACCGCATGCAGTTCGAGACCACCGAGCCGGCGATGCTGGATCCGTTGCAGGAGACGTTTGACTCGATGGAGATCACCGACAACCTGCTCGACAAGCCGCAGACCGACGCGGTGACCGTCGAGGCGCAGACCGGCACCATCCGGGCCATGTCGGACGTCATCAACCTCATCAACGAGGAGGTCAAGCGCGACAGCGGCCAGCAGGGCCAGTCGCAGGCGCAGCAGGAAATGGCGTTCATGATGGCGATGATGGCGATGAAGGAACAGATGGGCCAGGGCATGCAGCAAAGCCAAAACGCCGGCGGCAGCCAGGCCGGCGGCACAACCCAACAGGCGGCCTCGGCGCTGACCGGCGACGCCGTGGGGCGCGAGGAGGCCGGCCGCTCCGTCAGCCGGGGCAGCGGCGCGGCGGCCCGGTTGCCGGAGGAATTCCGAGCGGCGTTGCAGGATTATTTCAAGGCGGTGGAGACCTTTGAGGGGGAACGGAAGTGATGCGTCGAATGCGGTTGTGGCTGCTCATCGCGATTTGTTTTTCGGCGTCCGTTCCGGCCCAGGCGCAGAAACTGTTTGAGGAATCGAGCGACCTGTTGCCGAAAGAGATCGAGCGCATGTACTCGAGGGGCCTGCAGTACCTCGTGCAGTCGCAGCTCACCGCCGGCAACTTCAAGGACAAGCCGTACGGCACGTCGCCCGCGGTGGTCGGGCTGGCGGTGGTGGCGATGCTCGCGCACGGGGACGACCCGGTCCACGGCCCATACAGCGGCCCGATCAAGCGCGGCCTCAACTTCATCGTCAGCCGGCAGAACAAAACCACCGGCTACATCGGCACGACGATGTACAACCACGGCTTCGCCGCGCTGGCGCTGGCCGAGGCGTACGGCGCAGTGGAGGACGACCGGCTCGGCCCGGCGCTCGAGAAGGCCGTCGGCCTCATCATCAGCTCGCAGAAAAAAAACCCGCGCGGCGGCTGGCGCTACTCGCCCGACAGCACCGACGCCGACACCACCGTCAGCGGTGCGCAGATGGTCGCCCTGTTCGCCGCGCGCAACGCCGGTCTCGCCGTGCCGGAATCGGCCATCCAGACCGGGCTGAAATATTTCAAGTCGTGCCAGACACCGGAGGGCGGGTTCGGCTACACCTCCAACCGCGGCCCCAACGCCGCCCGCTCGGCCATCGGCACGCTGGTGTTCGCGCTGGCCAAGGAGAAGGACAGTGCGGCCTTCCGCAAGGCGTTTGGCTACCTCCGCAAGGCCCCGGAGACGTCGAGTTACCGAAACTATTATTTGTACTACGGCGCGCAGGCGTTCTTCCACGCCTCGCCGGCGGAGTGGGCCAAGTGGAACCGAAAAAACATCGCCACGCTCAAGCAGAACCAGAACGAGGACGGAAGCTGGAGCGGCCAGTTTGGCACGACGTTCGCCACCTCCGCGTCGCTGCTGTCGCTCGCGCTCAACTACCGTTTCCTGCCAATCTATGAACGGTAACCCGGCCCAGCCAACGCGACGCTTCCGCCGGGCGCTTGGCCTGGCGGCGATTGCGCTTGGCCTTGGCCAACCGCTTGGCCAAGCGGCCGGCGGGGACGACCTCGTGCGGTTCCTCGACGGCTCGATGCTGCACGGCGAGCTGCAACAAGTCCGCCTCGACACCGGCGTGCGCTGGGCGCGGACGGACCTCACCCAACCGGTCGATTTCCGCCCCGACAACATGGCGTGGATCCGCTTTGAGGGGGCGCGCCCGGTCGAGCGCCAACGCGAGCCGTCGGTGCACATCCGGTTTCACAACGGCGACGAGGTGCTCGGCAACCTGATCGCGCTGGACGAGCAGCGCGTCCGGTTCTCCACCTGGTTCAACGAGCAGTTGTCGGCTCCGCGCGACGGCCTCCAGTCGCTGGCGTTTCTCTCCCCCGGCTTCCGCATCCTGTACGAGGGGCCGACGACCCTCGACGGCTGGAAGCTGGGCCGCGACCCCAAGGCGTGGAAGTACCGCGATGGCGTGTTCATCTCCGAGGGCGTCGGCGTGCTGGGCCGCGACTTCGGGCTGAAGGGCTCGTCCCGTATCGAGTTCGACCTGCAGTGGAACGGCACCTTCAGCCTGATCGTCCCGGTGTACACCAAGACGCTTGACCGGTTCGACTACCGCAGCAACTCGTACATGTTTTACATCAGCCGCGGCTACGTCAGCCTGCAGCGCGTGCAGAACGGCGCCGGCGTGCGCAACCTCGGCCAGGGGCAGATTCCGGAGATGCAGTCGAAGAACCGTGTGCAGGTCGAGCTGCGCATCAACAAGGAGAAGGCCGAGATGGAGCTGTACATCGATCGCAAGCTCGTCCGCAAATGGCGCGACACTAACGGCTTCGCCGCCACCGGCTCGGGCATGGCGTTTTTCTCGCAGCTCAACGGCCCGATCGTGCGCGTGAGCAACCTGCGCGTCTCGGCGTGGGACGGCCAATCCGACCCGGTCCAGCTCGCCGTCAACGACCACGCCGAGGACATGGTCTTCCTCAAGAACCGCGACGAGGTGCCCGGCAAACTCAAGTCGATGGACGGCCGCACGGTCGTGATCAACTCGCTTGGCACGGATCTCGCCATCCCGCTCGAGCGCATCACCCGCGTCGCCCTCACCAAGCCGGAGGCCAAGCCGGGAGCCAAGCGGCCGTGGGAGGTGCGCGCGCATTTCGCCGGTGGCGCGGCCGTGTCCTTCGACCTCAACCAATGGGACGGCACCACGCTTACCGGCCGCAGCCGAAACTTCGGCCCGGTGACATTCGACTCGAAGTACATCCGTCGGCTGCAGTTCAATCTCGGCACCTCGCAGAAAACCAGCGAGACGAACGTCGGCGCCGCCAATCCACTCTGGCCCTGGGATGATTGACGCAAGAAAACCCTCCCCGCTTGGCCAAGCGCCCCCCCGCTTGGCCAAGGGCGTGTTGCCTGACTCCTTCTCCCTCGGGGAGAAAGTGGCCGCAGGCCGGATGAGGGTGAACGCTCTCGCCTGTTTTTTTGCAGACCTCACGCGCTCTCCCTCTCTCCAACCCGCTCCCGCTGGGCGAGGGAGCCTCCCCATTTGGGTCCCTTGGCGTTCGTTCGCCGTTTTTGTTCTGGCCGCGACGGCCGCGCTTGGCCAAGCCGGCGACCACACATCCACCCTCCAGTTCAAAAACGGCGACTGGCTCCGGGGCACACTCGCCGCGTACGACCAGGCGGGCGGTGTGACCTGGCGGCACGTCGACACTGCGGTTCCGCTGCGATTCAGCATGGATCAAATCACCGGCATCACGCTCGACGGCACGGCCGTTGGCCGGCTCAGTGCCGGGAATCTCTGCGAAGTGCAACTGGTCAACGGCGATCATTTCCGCGGCAACCTCGCCGGCGCCACGGCTGAGCATTTCCTGTTCGACACATGGCACGCCGGCCGGTTGCAGTTGCGGCGCAGCACCGTCCGCAAGATCGCCCCGATGCCCAGAGGGTTGAAGACGCTTTTTCAGGGACCGGAAAACGACGCCGGCTGGACGCACGGCAAGATCAACAACGAGACCATCGGCGAGTCCGGCAACTGGCGCCACCACAACGGCGGCTTCCACGCCAAGGCGGCCGCCTCGATCGCCCGTGACCTCGGCCTGCCGGACCGTTCACACATCTCGTTCGACCTCGAGTGGAGCGGCTCGATGCACCTGGCCTTCGCGCTGTACACCGACTCGCTCCAGCCGATCAGCCTGTCCACCAAGGAGAACGAGCCGGACTTCGGCGGGTTTTACAGCGTGCAGGTCAACAGCTACTCGGTGAACCTGTTGCCGGTTAAGAAACGCGAGCCGCTCACCTACCTTGGCCAGGCGACCGTGCCCGGCTTTCGCAACCAGTCAAAGGCGCGCCTCGAGTTTTTTGCCAGCAAGCCACAGCGGCTGATCGCCGTGGCGATCGACGGCAAGGTGATCCGCAAATGGACCGACACCAAGGGCTTCGCCGGCGAAGGCAGCGGCGTGCGCATCGTGCATCAGGGACGCGGGGCTGTGCGCATCAGCAACCTGCGCGTCGAGGAATGGGACGGCCGGTTCCAAGGCCCGCCGACCCATCCCCTCGGCGCGAAGGACGACCTCGTCAAGCTGGTCAACAACGACCGCATGCAGGGCCGCGTCGACGGGGTTGACGGCGGCAAACTCAATGTCACCACCGCTGAGGGCGGCTTCCCCGTGCCGCTTGACCGCGTCAAGCAGATCGAGCCGTCCACGGGCAAAACCGCTGCCACCGTGCCGCTCGAGCACCGCGTACGCGCCCACTTCAGCGACGGCAGCCGGCTCACCTTCAAGCTGAACCGCTGGGCTACCGACGGCGTCGAGGCGCAAAGCCCGGCCTTCGGCACCGCCACCTTCAAGCCCACCTCCATCATGCGCCTCGAGTTCCAGCCGGGGAACAAGTGAGCGGTGAGCCGTGGGCAGTGAGCGGTGAGCGGCGTCTCAGCGCCCTCTGCGTTTGGTTCAATTACTGGTCTTCCGGTAGGCGGCGTAATTCGTCGGGATGCCTTGGGCGTTGAACTCCTGCTCGAAGTCGGTCACCAGCGCCTTGAGCGTCCCGGGCGTTTCTGCGCGCTCGAACCCCGGCGCGCTGTCGAACAGTTCCCGCATCTTCTCAAAATAGTCGACGTCGTCCGTCCGCAAATAAACGATGCCGTCCTCCCGCAACAGGCGTCTGGCCAAGGGCGGGAACGGCTCGCTGATGAGCCGGTGTTTGTGGTGCCGCTTCTTCGGCCATGGGTCGGGAAAGTAAACGTGAATCGCATCGAGCATCCCCGGCGGCAGCAGGTATTCGAGCACGTACGCCGCCTCGGCCCGGAGCAGCCGGAGATTGTTCAACCCGGCGCGATGCCCCTTGCGGTCGAGCTTGGTGATGCGCCCGAGCAGCCGCTCCAGCGCGACGATGTTCGTCCCGGGATGGGCCAAGGCGTACTGCAGCGTGAACGACCCGTCGCCGGAGCCGAGTTCGAGTTCCAGCGGTTGCTCCACCGGGAACAGCTTGGCCAAGTCGATCGGCTCGATGGCGGAAGTGATCGGGTGAATCAGCGACTCGCCCGGCGGCAATGCCTTGTTGCGACTCACAGTTCAGCGGTAGTCGCCGCCGTTGAGGCTGTTCACGACGGATGACTGCCAAGCGGCCAAGCCGGTTTTCATCCGGGCCACGCGCTTGGCCAGTTTCGCGCCGCTGAGCAGATTGTTCGTCTCCTTCGGATCGTTGCCCAGATGGTAAAGCTCGTAGGTAAACGCGCCTTTGTTTTTCTTCACCGGCACGCGGTGCAGCTTGTAGTCGCCGTCGATCCATGCGGCGTGGCCCGGCAGCCTGTTGGTCGGGTATTGCCGGTCAATCTGTCCCTCCGGCTCGGCCGGTTGTTGGTTGCCGGCGAGTTGCTCCTGTCGCAGCGCCTCGAGCATTGCCCGGCTTTTGCGGCCGCGCCCCTGGGTTGGGTACGTCCAAAACCCCATCGGCTTTTCACGGCGCTTGGCCTTGCCGTCGAGCAGCGGCACGAGGCTTGTGCCGTCGAGCACCGGCTGGTTGTTCGGCGGTGCGACGCCGGCCAACTCGAGCAGCGTCGGGTAAATGTCCGACGTGTTGGCGTTCTTGGCCGTGATGCGGTTCGACTTGATCCGCGCCGGCCACTCGATGATGGCCGGCACGCGGATGCCGCCCTCGTACAGGCTGCCCTTTCGCGCGCGCAATCCGCCGGTCGAGCCTTTCGGGATCGCGCCGTTGTCGCTGCAATACCAAAGCACCGTATTGTCGGCGACGCCGAGTTTGCGGATGCCGTTTCGCAGTTCGCCCAGCGCGGCGTCCATCGCCGTGATCTCGCCGTAAAAATGGGCCGCGCCGTCCGGGTGGTCAGCGTACATTTTTTTGTATTTATCGACCGCCACGTGCGGGCTGTGGGGATTGCCAAACCAGATTACCGCGAGGAACGGCTTGTCGCGCTTGGCCGCCTTGGCGATCCACTCCAGCGCGAGGTCGGTGGTGACGTGCGAGCTTTCGCCGTCGGTCTCGATCACTTTTCCGTTGTGGCTGAAGAGCGGGCTGTTCTCGTAAAAATTCGGGCTCGAAAACCAGTCGTCGAATCCGCTGTTGCCGGGGCTGGCCGCGCCGTCGGCGCGCATCGAGCCGATGTGCCACTTGCCGAAATGCGCCGTCGTGTAACCGGCTTTTTGGAGCGCCTCGGCGACGGTGATCTCCTGCGGCCGCAGCGTGTGGCCCCACGCGAAACAGCCGAAACGATTCGGGTGGCGCCCGGTCATCACGCTGCCGCGCGTCGGCGAGCAAACGGCCGCCGCCGCGTAAAAGCGATCGAACCGCAGGCCGGTCCGCGACATCTCATCCATCACCGGCGTCTTGAGCACCGGGTGGCCGTTGTAGCCGGTGTCGCCCCAGCCTTGGTCGTCGGCCATGCAGAGGATGAAGTTCGGCCGCCCGGCCAACGGCTTGGCCAAGGCGACCGTCGTGAACAGGATCAAAATGAAAATGCGTTTCATGAGTCGTTGCCCGACACGGGCACGCCGGAAAGAGTTGCCGCCAGACGGCAAATAGTCGAGGGCCGCTTTGGCCTTGCGCGGCGCGGTGCTTGGCCGGATGCTGTCGCCGCTCAATTTCACGATGAACACCAAAACAGTCTCTTCCATTGTGGCGCTTGGTTTCAGCCTCGCGCTTGGCCAAGCGGCCGATCCGACGCAAGAGCGGGTGGCCAACGGCGTCGCCGCCGAGCTGCCGTCGCTCGTCTCGCTGTACAAACATTTTCACGCCAACCCGGAGCTGTCGTTCATGGAGGCCGAGACGGCCAAGCGCATGGCCGCCGAGCTGCGCGACGCCGGGTTGACCGTGACGACCGGTGTCGGCGGACATGGGCTCGTCGGCGTGCTCAAGAACGGCGACGGGCCGACGCTGCTCATCCGCGCCGACATGGACGGCCTGCCGGTGCGGGAGGAAACCGGCCTGCCGCACGCCAGCAAAAAACAGATGACCGACGACTCGGGCAACACCGTTCACACCATGCACGCCTGCGGGCACGACGTGCACATGACGAGCTTCATCGGCACGGCGCGGCTGCTGGGCCAACTGCGCGACGCATGGAGCGGCACGCTGGTCATGATCGGCCAGCCGGCGGAGGAGCGCGGCGCCGGCGCACGCGCGATGCTGGCGGACGGCTTGTACGAGCGGTTCCCGGTGCCGGACTACTGCATCGGCCTGCACGTGGCGTCCGACCAGCCGGCCGGGACGATCGGCCACAACTCCGGCTACGTCTACGCCAACGTCGACTCGGTGGACATCACCGTGCGCGGACAGGGCGGGCACGGTTCGCAGCCGCAGGCGTCGAAGGACCCGATCGTGCTGGCGTCACAGATCGTCATCGCGCTGCAGACGATCGTCAGCCGCGAGGTGCATCCGCGCGAGCCGGCCGTCGTCACCGTCGGCTCGATCCACGGCGGCACGAAGCACAACATCATCCCCAACGAGGTGAAGCTGCAGCTGACCATCCGCTCCTACACCGACAAGGTTCGCAACCAGATTCTTGCGGCGATCAAGCGCATCAGCCTCGGCACCGCGCAGGCCGCCGGCTTGGCCAGGGAGCAAATGCCGATCGTGACCGTGAAGGACGAGTTCACGCCGTCGGCCTACAACGATCCCGCCTTGGCCAAGCGCGTGACCGACGCGATGGCGGACTGGCTCGGCAGGGGCGTGCTCATCCAGCGGCAACCGACGATGGGCGGCGAGGATTTCGGGATGTACGGGCGGACGAAGCACAAGGTGCCGATCTTCATGTT
>JACNJE010000170.1 GCA_014382705.1 Verrucomicrobiota bacterium
GCTAACCACAGTCTAGCGCCCCCCCTTCGGTGTCCTTTCTTAATGAGTCAACAGGATTAGACAAGCTTATTCAACTGCCGGCAAAACCCACCCGCCCCTCCCGCTTGGCCAAGCGCTCCAGGTGGGTCGCCGCGTTGGCCATCGCCTCCGACTCGCTGGCCAAGTCCGGCACGATCGCGGCCAAGCGCGAGAACAGACGCTCCTCCGGATCGACCTCCGCCGAGCCAAGCGCCAACTGGCCCGCCAAGCCGATGCACGGCTTGCCAAGCCGCCGGCATAGCGCCGCGACCTGGCCGGTCCCCTTTCCCATCATCGTCTGCTCATCGATGCGCCCCTCCGCCGTCACCACAAGATCTGCCTCCCCAATATTTGCCTCCAAGCCAATCGCGTCAGCGAATACCTCAAAGCCGGGCTCGATCGCCGCACCGGCAAACGCCATCAAGCCGAAGCCAAGCCCCCCCGCCGCGCCCGCGCCGGGCGTCACCGAAAAATCGGCCCCGAGCGTCTCGGCAGCAACCTTGGCCAAGCGGCCGAGGCAGCCTTCCGCCTTGGCAAACTCCTCCGGCCGCAGGCCCTTTTGCGGCCCGTAGATGCGCGTGGCACCATCGACCCCAAGCAGGGGGTTCCGCACATCACTCGCCACCGTCACGCTTGGCCAAACGCGGCCCGGCGGCGGCTCGATGGCGGCCAAGCTGTCGAGCCCGGTCCACTGCTCGATCGCCCTGCCCGCCTCATCACGGAACACCCAGCCAAGCGACCGCGCCATGCCGAACCCGCCGTCATTCGTCGCGCTGCCCCCGATGCCGGCGAGGCACCGCGTCGCCCCCGCTTGGCCAGCCACCCGCAGCAGCGCCCCCACCCCGCGTGTGTCCAAGTCAAACGGATGAAACCGCCCGCGCGGCAGCAATGCCAAGCCATTGGACTGCGCCGTCTCCACCACCGCCCGGCCACCGGCGGCGTCGAGCCACCAAGCCATCGGCCGCGCTTGGCCCGCCGCATCGATCCCGTCGAGCCGTCGCTCCTCCAGCCCAAGCGCCTCAGCCATTACTGGCCCAAACCCATCCCCGCCGTCACTCATCGGCAGCAGCGCCAGCGAGTCGTCCGGGCAAGCCGCCACCCAGCCACGGGCGATCGCCCCGGCCGCCTCGACGGCCGACAGCGAGCCCTTGAATTTATCCGGAACAATGAGAATTCGGCGTGGCATCTGCTGAAAAAACAGTTGCCAAACAGGCCATCGATGGCAATCTGTTTGTGGCTTTTGAGGAAATAAGATGGAAAAACCAAAAATAATCGCCTACATGAAACCGTCCTGCGGCTGGAGCGAGGGCGTTCGCGCCGTGATGAGGAAATACGACCTGCCGTTCGAGGATCGCGACATCATCAACGACCCGGAACAGCGCCAGGAGATGATCCAGAAAACCGGGCAAATGCTGCAGCCGTGCGTGGAGATCGGCGGCCACATGCTGACCGATGTCAGCGGCGATGAGGTCGAGGCTTACATGCTGGCCAATAGCATCGTTGCGGACACGGATCGCGAGGCCGACGCGCCAACCGACCAGCCGTGCGAAAACGAGATGCACGAGAGCCAGATCAACTTCCGCTAAACCAAGCCGGACAAAACGATTTCAGGGCGGCCCTCAGCCGCCCTTTTTTTCTGCCTTGCCCTGATCCTGCTTGATGAACGCCACGACCAAGCCGGAGCCGATGAGGAAGGCGACAACGGTCCACAGGGTGTTGGCGTCGGTGGGCGGGATGATCCAGCCGAAGTCCACCCGCTCGAAGCCGACGTTGTCATCGCCGACGGTCTTGAATTCCCGGAACGGCCACAACCCCGCCAGCGACCCGGCCATCAGGCCGGAGAGGAAGGCGATCGTGACATCGTGAAATGTGGCCAACACCCACTTGAGCAACCGCGTGAACAGGAGCAGCCCCAGGACACAACCGGTCGCGAACAACCCGATAACCACCGGGTCGCGATCGTTTACCGCCTGCAACACGTCGAAGTAGGCGCCCATCAGGATCATGATAAACGATCCGCTGACCCCCGGTAGCACCATCGCCGAGATGGCGATCGCACCGCACAACACGAGAAACGCCATCCGGCCCGCGTCCGCTTGGCCAAGCGACGCCGGGGCTGGGCCGGATTGAGGCGCGGCGGCCTGTTCGATGCCGGCCCGTTTCATCTCGAGTTTGCGGTTGGCATCCTCGAATTGCTGACCGGGATCCGCCGAGAACGTCAGGGCCAAAACCAGGCCAAGCGCGGCCAAGGCGCTCACTCCCTCGGCGGCCCCAAACCGGCGAATCATTTTTAGTGGCACCCAGATTGAAACCAAAATCAGCCCGCTGAAAAACCCGTAAGTCGGGTCGTGCCACTGCTCGAGCAGCCACACCATCACGCGCGAAAAAACCACCACCGCCACCGCGCCGCCGGTGGCGATCCAGCACAGGAACGCGCCGTCGACACGCCGCCACTCCACGCGGAATCGCTCTTTCGCGCCGTCTCGGAAAGCCACGATCCCCAACACGGCGCCAAGCGCTCGTGGGCCGACATTGCCGACTGCGGCGATGAGGCGCTCGTAGATGCCCAGCGCGAGCGCGATGCTCCCGCCGCTCACGCCGGGGATGATGTTGGCCACCCCGATCAGGAACCCGTGCAGAATTGTCTTGAATGAAGCCGCCATCGCTCACGCGGATTCCACCCCAGCCAGGCGCAAATGGCCAAACAAAAACGGCAGCCGGTTTTGCCGGCTGCCGCTCGTCAAAGGGGGTTGCCGCTTATTGCAGCTTGGCCAAGGCCTCCTTGATCGCGTCGAAGTTCGGCAGATCCTTCGGGGTCGGCGTCTGCTCGCTGTACTGCACGACTCCATCCTTGTCGATGACGAATGCCGCGCGGGCCGAGACGGAGCCGAAGCCCATCAAGTCGTCGAGCAACACGCCGTAATCGGCGGCGACGGACTTGTTCAAGTCGCTCGCCAGCGTGATGCCGATGCCTTCTTTCTGCGCCCAAGCTTCCTGCGCGAACGGGCTGTCCACGCTGATGCCGATCACGTCGGCATTCAGGTCGGTGTATGCGCCGAGCCCTGCGGTGATGTCGCACAACTCGCCGGTGCAAACGCCGGTAAACGCGAGCGGAACGAACAGCAACACACTGTTCTTGCTGCCGAAGTTGCTGCTTAGGGTGACGTCGGTGACATCGCCGGTGCTTTTCGATTTCAGGGTGAAATCCGGTGCCTTGCTTCCTACTTCAATTGCCATGATGTTTTCTTGTTTGTGGTGGCTCGCTGGCCTCGCCCGTTTTACGGCAAGGCTGCCCAAAGTCAATCCCGCTTGGCCAAGCGGCTTGTTTGCGGGGGGGCGTGGGGGTAGCTTGGCGGGGTTCTTCGATCCCGGGAGGGCGGAGGGTCGCCTCCGGCTTGCCGGGGGAGGAAAGTCCGAACTCCGCAGGGCACGATGCCGCGTAACCCGCCCCACGAGGGTGGGATACACGCGGGAGGTGGCGCTTCAAGGCGTCGCCGACGGCCAGTGCCGCAGAAAACAAACCGCCCGGCTTGCCGGGTAAGGGTGAAAAGGTGGGGTAAGAGCCCACCGCCCCGAGAGTGATCGAGGGGGCACGGTAAACCCCATCGGGAGCAAGACCAAATAGGGAGCCCGGGACGGCCCGTCCCATGGAGGCTCCGGGTTGGGTCGCACAAGATAAATGGCCCTCTCCGCGTCCGGCTTGGCCGGTGCGCGCAGACAGAATTCGGCTTACAGCCCGACCGGGATCGAAGACGCCCTTGGCCAAGCGCCTCGGCTTTTTTAAGCGTTTGACACGGCAGCGGCCATTCCATATCATTCGTGGCCTTTTGAATTTCTGAACGATGTCTGAAGAAACCACCCACCCCCCGGCCGCCGGCGGTTCGCAAGAGTCGAAGAAACAGACGGTGCGCATCAGCCTGCCGCCCAAGCCGGCCGCCTCGCCGACGATCAAGATTTCCGTGCCGCCCGCCGGCGCAACCGAGGGCAGCAAAGCGTCCTCCACCATCAAAATCCCGGTCCCGCCCAAAACGGCGGTGCCGGGCGTGGGGATCACCAAGCCCCCCGCCAAGGAGGAGAGGAAGGCAGAGGCCCCGCCGGCAGCAGTGGCAGAGGAACAGGCCGCGCCGCCCTTGGAGGCGGAAGCCGTCGCGTCGGCGGCGCCCAAGCGCAAAAAGGCCCGTGTCAAAAAGGCCGCCCCCGCTGACAATCCGGTCGACACCGCCGTCGCCGCCGTCGCCGCCGTCGCCGCGATTGGCTTGGCAGCATTCCTGGCCAACCTCGGCGGCATGTTCTAGGCCGGCGCTGCATCCAATTTCAAAATGGCTTCCGATAACGTCGTTACCCTGACTGCGGACAACTTCGACACCGAGGTGCTCCAGTCCGCCACGCCCGTGCTGGTCGATTTCTGGGCCGAATGGTGCGGCCCCTGCAAAATGATCGGCCCGATGATCGATCAACTCGCCGACGAGAACGACGGCAAGGCGACCATCGGCAAGGTCAACATCGACGAGCACCAGCAACTGGCCGTCCAGTACAACGTGCAGTCCATCCCCACCCTGCTCCTCTTTAAGGGCGGCCAGGTCGTGGAGCAGGCCGTGGGTGCCCGGAGCAAGGCCGACCTGCAGGGTATGCTCGACAGCCACGCCTAATCACGCTCTGCTCCCCGGGAGGATATGCCCTCCCTGATCGAGACCCCGCGCAGCTTCCGGGCGCGCTCCGAGTATTACCATCAACTCGCTGCGTTGCAGCAGGCCGGCATCGGTGTGACCGAGTCGCTGCGACAAACCCCGCCACCCAGCCAGCGCGACCAGCGGCACGTTCGCGAAACCATCGACCGGCTCAACGCCGGCGAGACGTTCTCCGAGTCTCTCGATGACCGCCAAAGCTGGCTGCCGTCGTTCGACCGGATGATGATCCGGGCCGGTGAGGACGGCGGACGGCTCGACGACACCTTCCGCATTCTCTCCGACCATTACGCCCAGCGCTCGACACTCATCCGCGACGTGCTGTTCCGGCTGGCCTACCCGGTGTTCATCGTTCACTTCATCATCGTGATGCCGGGCCTCATCGCGTACGGAGCCAGCCTGCTGGGCGGCGGTGAGGCCGGGTTCCTCGGGGCGTTTTTTCCGTCGCTGCTCACGCTCGGGGCGCTTTATGCCGCCGTGTTTTTTGTGCTTTACCTTGGCCAAGCCAACCGCGGATTCGCCCTGCGGTATGGGTTGGAAAAAATCTGGCATCGCGTGCCGATGTTCGGCCCGGCGTTGAAGGAACTCAAACTCTCCCGGCTGGCGTTCGCGTTGCACGCCCTGCTCAACGCCGGGGTCAACATCCGCGAGGCCTGGCAGAATGCCGCCAATGCCTCCGGCTCGCCCTGGCTGGCGACGAGCGTCCGCGCCTGGCTGCCGGAGCTGGATCGCGGCCTGCTGCCATCCGAGGTGCTGAAACAGCAGGACGATTTCCCAAGAACCTTTCGCGACCTGTACGCCAGTGGCGAGATCTCCGGCCAACTGGATGATTCGCTGCAGCGCCTGGCCAAGCTGTACCACGAGGATGGCACGCGCCATCTCAAGAGCGCGGCCGGAGTGGCCACCGGGCTGGTTTACGGCGCGGTGGTAATCACGGTGGCATTCATCGTCATCCGGTTCTGGACGAACTACTACAGCTCCGTTTTGGACGGCTTCTGATATTCGCGCTTGGCCAAGCGCTTGGCCAAGCGGTATCGTCCCGGCCATGGATGCGCTGCTCAAGCTGCTTCGAGAAAACGCCGCCCTGTCCACCGCGGATTTGGCCGGGATGCTGGAATCGTCCGAGGAGGAAATCCGAGACAAAATCTGCCAGGCTCAGGCCGAAGGAGACATCCTCGGCTACCAAGCGATCCTCAGCGACGAGGCCACCGGCGGGGACGGCGTACAGGCGGTGATCGAGGTCAAGCTGACGCCGGAGCGCGGCGGGGGCTTCGATCGCTTGGCTGGGCGCATCTCCAAGTACAGCGAGGTCAACTCCTGCTACCTCATGTCCGGCAGCTACGATGTGCTGGTGATCATCGACGGCGACAGCCTGCACGAGGTCGCCTCGTTTGTGGCGGAAAAGCTCGCCACCATCGAGGGTGTCACCTCCACCGCCACGCATTTCCTGCTCAAACGTTACAAGGAAAAGGGGGTGCTGATCGGCGGCGCGGAGGAGGTCGAGCGCTTGGCCGTCAGCCCTTGAGGGAGAGGCCCTCCCCTCTTGGCTGTTCTTCGTTGGCCAACAGGTAAAAAGGATTACCCGAGCCGGGTGACCCTTCATTGATGCAGTTTGGCGGATGAACGGCCCGTGTCTGGAACCGCCCGCCACCGGGAGGAACCATTACATCAAAACTGGGATTCCACGCCGAAGATCAACTGCTGAGGCATGCCCGGTCGCGCCCCCTGCGGAAGCCGCCCGACGAGGTACTCCTCATCAAACACGTTGCGCGCCGTGGCAAATAACTTGGTGTTGTCCGTGACTGCGTAATGGATCGAAAAATCCGCCACAAAATAGCTGGGCACCTCGCCATACCGGGAGTCGTAATTGCCGGCGTAATCGAACGGGCCATGGTCGTTGAAGCCGGACGCATACGAGTCGTCGATGTAGGTGCCGTCCAACGCCAAACGGAAGTTGCCGGACGCAAAGCCGATCCCGGCGTGCAGTTGGAATTCCGGAATGTACGGGACGGCGTTGCCTTTCTTTGCGCCACTGAAAATGCTTTCGCCGTCAGCAGAATTGGCACCGCTTTCAAACTCCGCCTCGGTCCACGTGACGCCCAAGGTCATCGGCAAGCTGTAATCCGCACCATTGGCCGCCCCAAGGTCGTAGCCCATTTGCAGTTCCAGCCCCACCGCAGTGATCTCCCCGTCATTCGGGCCGTTGTCGACGACGATCGATTCGCCGCCCTCGAACTCCTCAAAACCGGTGCCCAGGTTGTCGGGCACGATGAAGTTCTCCAAGTCCGAGTAGAACAGGGCACCTGTAGCGATAAAGGCGTCATTCTGAAAACGGAAGCCCAGTTCGTAGCTGTTGGAACTTTCCTCATCGAGCGACTCGCCGCTCCGGATGTAGGACCGCGGCCCCGGCAGGGAGGCGCCATGGTAAATGCCGCCGAACAGATTCAACCCGCCGTGTGCATCGTACGATAAACCGAGTCCGCCCGTGACGACGTCCATGTCCCCGGCACCGGCTGCGGGGGATCTGTCCGACGTGCGCGTATTCTGGTCATAAGAGAAATCCAGTGACTCATAACGAACACCGGGAATGACCGAGAGCTTGTCGTTGATGGCGATGCGGTCCTCAAGGTACAGGGACCACGCTTCGGTTTCCTGATGACGATCTCCGGCCGCGCCGCTCGGGGCGTCCGGCCCGGTTGAAGACCATCCGCCCAGCTCATTCTGGTCGTATTTGTGATACCACTGGTAACGGTCGATGTTGTCGTTGTGAAACCGAACCCCCAACTGCATCTGGTTCTCCAGGGAGTCAAGCTCCAGATCGTAGTTCAGAATGGATTCGATGCCTCGGGCGGAGTAGTCGCGGTTGTTGGCCTTCAGCCGAATGAAACCGGCGCTCTCCCCCTTGATGACGCTGAGATACTCCGGCTTGTTCCAGACCTTGTACGCGCTTTGCCTGGCCTTCCCGTCGGCCGATGTTCCCACCTTGTCCAGCTTGAACCAGTTTCGGTGGAACTGGGTGAAGTACGCCGTGGTCTTGAGCGACGCGTTGCCGCCAAGCTCCACGAAGTGACGCAGGTAACCGCGGGAAGCGTACGTGTTGATTTCGTCATTGCGGGACGCCGCATAGCGCTGGTACGGGTTGGCGTTGAAATCTTCATCGGTGATGCCGAGGTAGGTTTCGTTCGCGTCGAAGTCGGTGCTGCCGAACTTCAACTCGAACGACTGGTAATTGGCCGTGTTCGGTTCCCAGGACAGCTTGAGCATCGGCTCACTGCGGGTGAAACCGGTTTCGCCGCCGACCCCCTGCAACTCCTTGAAACCGTCGGTGGTCCGGTAGTAGCCCTCCACGAGGTAACCGATCCGGCCCACATCGGTGTCCCTTTTGCCACCGTGATAAATGTGACTCACCAACTCGTCGAAGTCACCGTAGTAAACCTTGGAGTAGGTGGTGACCTCCTCCGGGATCGGGGTGGACAGGTAATTGATCGCGCCCCCCGTGGTGTGCGGCCCATACTTCACCTGGCTGGAGCCCTTGATCACCTCCAAGCCGCTCATGCGCTCCAACGTCGGGCTGTAGTAGGCCGACGGTGCTGAGTACGGCGCCGGTGCCGCAAGGATGCCATCCTCCATGATCGTGACCTTGGAACTGCGGCCCATGTCGATCCCCCGCAGACTGATGTTTGGGAAGTTGCCGTACCCGTCCTCAGGCCGGACGTAAACCCCGGGCACCCGGCGCAACGCCGAGTTAATATCGCTGATCGAGTGAACACGAAGATCGTCGATATCCAGATAAGTCGCGGAACCGGTGATCAGGCTCACGCCCTCCTTGGAGCCCACAATGGCACCACTCACCAATACCGGATCCAACTCCCCAGGCACCTCTTGCGCCGAGGCTGCAGTGACTCCGAACGAACAAATCCCGGCAACAACCGCCGAAATTGACTTACTGCAATTGAGATTCTTTCTCATTAAAAAAGTTTAATAAAAACCGCCATTTTTGGCGGCCGGGCGGATAATGGGATTCAGTCTCACAACTGTCAACCGTTTTTTTAAATCGTGCGATGGTTCCCAGAGAATCAGTACTTTGCGGTGTGTTTGATGATTTCCTCTCCCGTCAGCGCCCGGTCGAAGTAGGCGATCTCATCCAGTTTGCCCGCAAAATCGATGGTCCCGTCTTCCGATCCTCCGAAGACGAGTTTCATCCTATCCGACGAGTCGATTTGTGTCGGCTCCCGTTGTTCTTCGAGGTGCTTTATTCCATCGACCCAGAGTTGGGTGTTTCCTGGACGGGCGACCACGGCGACGTGGTGCCATTGCCTCGGCGCGACAGTGGCTCTCCCCACCCTCCCGGGAACAATCGTCAAGACTGGTTCCTCGACATTGGTAACCTCAAAGAGGCGCAGATGCAGTCCGGCCAGATCCGCCACGCAGGTGTCCCGCCCGTGCTGCGATTTGATCGCACCGTTCCACAGCCAAAACTCCACGGTAAACGCCTCTGCGCTGGGCACTTCGGCGGCGACACGGCCTCCGGCGAAATGTGCCGCACGCGAAATGTAGTCGGCCCCGCTCGATCGGCGAAAGCCGGGCAGATGAAACGCGACGCCCGTTTTGTACTCGGCATCGTTGCCGTTACCGGTGGCATCGGCGGCGGTCGGGCCGGACTGTTCTCCCAAGCGCCAAAACGCGGTTGGTTTCGACGCCAGCACCGCCTTGGCATACGTAGACATCGGCTCGATGTATTTTTTTTGCGCTTGGCCGGATGCCCGTTCCAACAACTTAAGGCACGTCTCGACGATGTGCGGCTCGGCATTGACCTCGAGCCCGGCGGTGCGCGCAGGCCAAGTGGTGTAGCCGCCGAGCGCATGCTGCTCGGGCGGCGGGATGTAGCCACTCGCGCCGTTGGCCAGACTGATGTTGAACGTCAACGGCATCGGGCTGGCTGACTTGAGCTTGAGCCCGGTCAGCGCGTACACCTCGCACGGGATCGCCGTGATGCCGACTCCGCCGATGCGGATCGCCTGCAGCGGCACCTCTTCCACCGGGTTCTCATCGATCCAAACCGCCTGCTCGGCGTAAACCTCGGGACGGTTGCGTGGCCGTTGGCCGTTCATCTTGGCGAGCATCTCGCGCGCCCAGTTGAGCCGTGCGGTGTCCGGGGTGCGGCGGAAAAAATCAGGGCGAGCCTCGGCCATGCCCAGCGGCACGTCCGCTGAATGCTCGAGCTTGGCCAAGCGCTTGGCCACCCTGTCCACCAGTTGGCCGGTGTATTCCTGCATCGACCAAGGGCGGCGCTTGGCGCGGCGGTAGTCGCCCCACCACGAGTCGCCACTCGTGCCCTGCGACATGATGCCGACAAACGCTGCGTCACCCGGGGCCAGCCGCTTGGCCAAGCGCTCCGAGAACAGCCCGGCGTAATCGGCCGACACCCCCGGGTGGCCGCCGAAGTAGTGCATCGAGAAATTGGCCAGCACCGACAACGGCCGGCCGGCGGCGGTCTGCACACTCAAGAAACTCAGCCACGGGTCGGCCGGCCCGGTTGGGCCGACGGCATTTTTGTTGCCGTGGCCGGGGTGCATGTTGGCGCGCACCGTCCTGTCGCCAAACGGATCGGCCAACTCGCTCCCCTTCAGGAACGACCAGCGGCGACAGGCGGTGTAATCGCCCGCGTCCACCCGGCCCCACGCGGCCTTCGCCGGTTGCAGGCTGGCGTTGGCCGCGATGATCGCCTCGACGATTTTGCCCGGCAGAAATGCGCGGTAACGCGGATCGGCGCGACTGCCGAGACAGTAACTCATCGAACTCGGTGCGCTGTGGCAATGCGTCGCGGAAATCAAAATGCGGTTGGTCGGAATGCCGGTCTTGGCGGAGGCCGCGCGCTTGGCCTCGTCGCACAGGTCGCGCGGCAGCATGCAGCTGTCCACCACCACGATGGCCAGGCGCGTCACCCGGTCGTCGAGCACGAGACAGCGCGCGTGCAGCGGATCGATCACCTTGTTGTCACTCGCCTCGAGAAAGCCGCCGTTGCGGATCACCGGCAGGGTCCGTGGCGTGACATCGACCTTGGCCGCGCCGGCCCGCAACTCCGCCCGCACGCCGGCCGGCGTTAATAACGCAGACAGAAAGAGGATCGCGATCGGGAACCGGTTCATGCGTGGCGGCAGTATGGCGGTACGGACACCGGGCGCAAGCCGCCGCTTGGCCAAGCGCGGCATATTTTGGGGAAAGCCGCTTTTGAGATTGACCGCGGCCAAGCGCCGGGGCTACCGTGGTGCCGCTTTCCACTTGTGGATTAAACCAATAACAAAACAGAAAAATGAGTGATAACATTGTTCCCCTAATCAGTTCCGGAACCAAAGGCCCGCTGGGTGTGCTGCACCTGCCCCGCCTTTGGCAGAAAGTTTCCCTCGAAGCCGCCGGCAAAATCGCCGATGGTTACCCGGGCATCGGTGCCGGCTACGACGCGATGGTGATCGCCGGCCTCGGTCTGGACACCGACGCGGTTCGTGCCCACATCACCAACGACAAGCCAACCTACCCGCAGTTCGAGGCGTGGATTCAGGCCCAGGAAGGTGCCAAGCTAGACGCCGACTCCATCGGCGCTCTGAACGATTCGATCACCGGCTACAACCACGACGACGCCACGCGCCAAGGCATCCTGAGCGCCAACGGTCTGCCGGACGGCGACCCGAAGGACGCCATCAACCTGAACAATCTCGACGACTGGCTGGAATTCCATGCCGCCGAAATCGCTTGATAACAGGCATTTTCCCACAAACCGCAGCCCAATCACGGCTGCGGTTTTTTTGTGCCCTCGCAATTAGCCAACCGCAAAATAGGGGTTGTGCCGGCCCATCCCGACCGGTAGCTTGCCTGCGTTCCCGGCCCAAGTTTGGCCCGGGTCATGCAACCTGAACCCAAAACAATTATGAGCAAAAGCAAACGCACTCTCATGGCCGTGGCCGCTGCCGTGGCATGCAGCGCCCACTCACAGGCGGACAATCTGTCCGATTCCCTGCCACTGGGCAAAAGCCTGGCGGCCGGGCAGGAACTTCCCCTGCCGCTCGGCGTCAGCGCCAACGTCTTCTTCCTCGAACAGGATCTGGTGGCCCAGTCGATCACGGTCGACATCCCGCCGTTGCCCCTGCCCACCGGTGTGGTTCAATTACCGCCCAACCTGCCCGCCCAGTCGGCCAAGCTGGAGAGCCGCGCCACCAGCACAACCGCCAAGCTGGATGCATGGCTGCTCCCATTCCTGAATGTGTACGGCGTGGCCGGCTATGTGGATGGTGAAACCACCGCAAGCGGATTCTCCGTCGGCGGACTGCCTCCGGCGCTGGCCAGCCTGTTGCCCAACTCTTTCTCCATCGCCTACAGCGGCCCCGTTTATGGGGCCGGTATCACACTGGCAGCCGGTTACAACCAGTACTTCGCCTCGGTGGACGCCAACTACACCGAGTCCGACCTCGACATTGGCGACTCCACGATCGAGGCGTTCGTCATCTCGCCGCGTATTGGCGTCACCGGCAGTCTGGGCGGGCTGAACGGCTCACTCTACATCGGCGCCATGTATCAGGACATCGATGAGCAACAGAACGGCACGGTCAACTTCCCCGTGATGGGACAGGCGGTGCCGGTTGGCTACGATGTCCTCTCGAACGCTGAGGATGAGTGGAACTACCTCGTCGGTGCGAATCTCAAGGCAGGCGAAAGCTGGAACTACGGCATCGAGGTCGGCTTCTCCGAGCGCACGCACGTGATGGCCACGCTCAACTACCGATTCTAAGCCAGAGGCAACACCATTTCTCGAGGACGGGCCAAGCGCCCGTCCTTTTTTTGTCCCGCTTGGCCAAGCGATCGCCCTTGCCCCCACGGCCGCTTGGCCTCATAAACCGGGCGCACCATGAAAGCGTTTGAAACCCTCACCCTCACTCTTGTCGGCTGGGCCGCGCTTGGCCAAGCCGCCGATCTGCCCACGTTCCGGCATGTCACCATCGATGCCCACGTCAAGATCGGCTACGGCACCGCCATCGCCGACATCAACGGCGACCAAAAACCGGACATCGTCCTGTGTGACGCACGCAACATCGCCTGGTACGAAAACCCGTCGTGGAAAAAACACATCATCGTCGAAAACCTCACCCAGCGCGATCACGTCTGCATCGCGGTGCGCGACATCGACGGCGACGGCAAAGCCGAGATCGCCGTCGGCGCACAATGGAACCCCGGAGAAACCAGCGACACGACCAAGTCCGGTGCGGTTTTTTATCTGATCCCACCCGCCGATCGCACACAGAAATGGACGCCGGTTCAACTTGAGCACGAGCCGACCACCCACCGCATGCGTTGGTTTGCGACGCCCACCAGCACGTACGATCTCGTCGTGCTGCCGCTGCATGGGCGCAGCAACCAGGGCGGCAAAGGCGACGGCGTGCGAACCCTTGCCTACCATGTGCCGGCCGATCCCAAGGGCGTATGGCGCACCACCGTCATCGATGATCACATGCACATGAGCCACAATTTCGACGTCGCCCAGTGGGACAAAGATGCCGCCAACGAAATGCTGCTCGGTGGCCTCGAAGGCGTTTTTTTGCTGAACCCGTCGAAGGGAGGCGCCTGGAGTCGCCGCCAGATTTCCAACAACCCCGCCGGCGAAGTACGCCAAGGCACCGGCGCGAAAGGTGAAAAATTCATCACCGCCATCGAGCCGATGCACGGCAACCAGCTTTCCATTTACACGGAGGCCAACGGCAATGAACTTTGGAATCGAAACGTCATCGACGACTCACTCGACCAAGGCCACGCACTGGCATCGGCTGACTTCCTCGGCACCGGCAGCGACCAGATTGTCGTCGGGTGGCGGGGCACACGGCGCACCGGCAAGGTCGGCGTGAAACTGTTTTATCCCACCGACAAAAAACGCACGCAGTGGAAAAGCCTGTTGATCGATGACAACCAGATGGCCACCGAGGACATCCGCGTCGCCGACCTCAACGCCGACGGCAAGCCGGATATCGTCGCCGCCGGCCGCGCCTCCCACAACCTGAAGATTTACTTCAACGAGTGACCGCTTGGCCAAGCGCATCCAGCAGCCCTTGAACGTCGTCACCGGTGTGACCCGCAGAGACGGTCACCCTCAACCGCGCCTCATTGCGCGCGACCGTCGGGTAGCGAATCGCCGGGATGAAGTATCCCGCCTCGCGCAACGGCTCCATCACGGCCAACGCCTCGGCCTCCCCGCCGACGATCAACGGCAAGATGGCGCTTGGCTCGGTAGGTACGCTCCAGCCCAGCGACTCGACGCCGCGCCTTAGTTCCTCCACCCGCTGCCATAGTTGCTCGCGCAGCACCCCCCCTTCCTCGCTCTGTATCCGTTCCACCCCGGCTCGGGCGGCGGCGCTGACCGCCGGGCTTGGCGCAGTCGAAAAAATGAAACTGCGCGCCGTGTTCACCAACAGGTCAACAAGTTTACGGTTGCCGCAGACAAACCCGCCGGCCGCGCCGACCGCCTTGCCCAGCGTGCCCATTCGAATTTCAATGCGCCCGGCCAAGCCGTCCACCGCCGCCAGTCCCTGGCCAAGCGGCCCGTACAGGCCCACGGCATGCGCCTCGTCGAGCATCAGCCACGCGCCATACCGCTCCTTCAACTCGACGATCCCGGCCAGTGGCGCGCGGTCGCCGTCCATCGAGAAAACGGTCTCGGTCGCCACCAACACCCGGCCGGCCTGCCCGTCAGCCCATTGCAAAAGTTTCTCGAGATTCCCGAGGTCGTTATGCCGAAAAACCCGCAGCGTCGCGCCGCTCAACTTGGCTGCGTCGATCATCGAGGCGTGTGATTTTTTGTCGAGGATCACCACGTCGCCCCTGCCAAGCAGCGAGGTCAACACGCCCTGTGCCGCCGCGAAGCCGGTTGCGAAAACCAGCGCCGCCTCCGTCCCCTGCCACTTGGCCAAGGCCGACTCGAGTTCGTGATGCGGCTGCAGCGAACCGCAGATTAGCCGCGACGCGCCGGAGCCGACGCCGAACCGCTCGAGCGCCGACTGCGCCGCTTGGCCAAGCGCCGGATGCGCGGCAAGGCCAAGGTAGTCGTTCGAGGAAAAATTGAGGAGCTCGCGGCCGCCGAACTTAATGCGGCTCGATTGCGCCGACTCGATCTCCCGCAGCACGCGCCACAAGCCGGCGTCGCGGATTTCATCGAGATCGCGGCCAAGTTGCTCGTCAAAACCGGCCATCAATCCTGCTCCACCACGAGCCGGTAAAACACCGGCTTGCCGTTGTCGATCCGCAGGTCGGTGTGCTCCATCGAGTCAAGCCGCGCGGTGACGCCGTTGTTGAGCGGCTTCCAAACGGCCGGGTCACCGTTGCTTTTCTCAACGCGGTACCGGCGGCCCGGCACGCTTGGCCAGCGCAGCACGACGGTTTCGTTCTTCACCTCGATCGGCAGCGTGAATCGCAGAAACGAGCTGCGATCCCTCGGATCGGTCCCGGCGCGCTGTTCCGCGACATCCGAAAAGCTGTCGCCGTCAAAATCGCTGTTCGCGCTCGCGACCTCGAGGCCGGAAAAATGGCGCAACTCCCAGTCGTCCGGCAGGCCGTCGTTGTCCGTGTCCGGCCCGGTCGCAACCAACCGCACGATCTCGAAACGCTCCCCAGCCTTATTGTGGTGAAACAGCAGGAGCGCCCGGGGCAATTGGGTTTCCTCGAAGCCATTGCCGGCAATGGCGTCGTGATCGACCGCGATCACCGGCGGCGTATCGGCGTCGTGATACGGCGAGTGGCCCAGCGCCGGGTTGGCGGTGCGCAGCGCCGGGCGTGCGGCGTCAAACGGAATCCAGCGCGTGGTCTCGAGGACGTTGTGAAAGCGGTATTGAATCCGCGTGTTGCCGGCGGCCAACCCGAGGTCGGCGGCCTTGGCCGAGTAGATCATCACGCTGTTATTGAGCAGCGACGTCTCCCGTTCCGCCGACGGGAACACGTTCAGGATGCCGCCCAGCACCGGCTTCTCCAAATCGAACGCGTCGATGATCGTGTGGTAAGCGTCGTCGGCCAGTTCGCGCTCGGTGATGTCGCCGCTCACCAGCACGTCGCCGGAGGATCCGTGCGTCAACTCGTAGTCGGTGTCCCCGTCGAGGTTGGTATCCACGTCAATGCCGAGGTTGGTGAGGAACGACTGCGGCACGATCCACGGCCCGTCCATGGCGATGCCAAAAAACAGGGTGGCGTCATCGATGCCACCCAATTCCGGCGCGTTGGACGCCGCCCCCACGGCGCGCAAATCCCGCGCCGCCTGTTCGCGATCGTCGTAACCGCGCGAGGGACTCCGGTAGCCGAACTGGAACACCGACACCAGCGGGGCACGGTACGGGTTGGCCCCAGCCACGGGCAGCGCGACCGGCGCCACCCCGTCGCGCTGCCGCACTTTCGCCCCACCCGCTTCCACCCGGTGATCTCCCGCCGGGCGCAGCAGCATGTGAAACGGCACGTGCACCGAGCGCGATTCGCCGTGAAACCAGACCTGCCCCGACGCCTCGTGCGCGATGTGCCGCGGCCCGCCCTTCACCTCCGGCGGCGTGGTGGCATCAAAGACCAAATGCACCTTGGCCGGGTCGATGGCTAGTGTCAGCTCGACCTTGGTTTTGCCCTTGGCCGGGATGGTGACCACCGGCTTGGCCGCCGTGAGCGTCACCCCGGCGTTGGCCAAGGTGTTGCTCACCGCAATGGAGCCGGTCCACGCTTGGCCGCCCAAGTTAGTCAACTCGATGCTGCGCTTGGCCAAGAGCGGCTCGCCCACCTCCAGCAGGCCGAACGACAGCGACACCCGCTCCGGCGACTGCGCGTCGGTGGCGACCACCGGCGTGTCGATGGCCAAACCCACATTGACGCGGCCCGCCCCAGTTCGTGTTTCGGGATACGTCGCGCCGTTCTCGTCGCGAGTTTGTACAGCGGTGTTCATCAACGCCGCCTTGATGATCATCGGTGACCAGCCGGGATGCCGCTCAAGCAGCAACGCCGCCGCTCCGGCGACGTGCGGCGCAGCCATCGATGTGCCACTCATTTGTTCAACACCTCTCCCGGCCCATGCTGAATGAATGTTGAACCCGGGAGCGGCCAAATCCGGCTTGAGCAAATGCGACTCGTAAACCGGCCCGCGTGAACTGCCGGGTGCCAGTTGATCAGCCAGTTCCGGCCCGCCGATCATGACGTCGCCGCCGAGTTTCACGTGCAGGCCATCGTCCAGGTATTTCTTCAACTCCTTGCCGTCACGCAACGAGATCATCATCGCTGGAATATCCACCGTGCCGCCGGGCGTGCCCATCGCAATCGGCGGCCCGCCCTCGTTGTTCACCACGAGCACCGCCACTGCACCGGCCTCCTTTGCGCGCTGGATTTTATCGAGAAAGAAGCAGACGCCGCGATCGATCAGGGCGATGTTTCCGTTGAGCGCGTCAGCGTTGTTCAGGTCTTCGCAGGCGCGCGGTGGGTCGGCATAAACCACCCGGCCCGCAATCTCGCCTGCATCCACAAGTTTCTTCGTGAATGCCGCCTCGACCGCCTCATAAAACGCGCGCACCACCGGCGGGTCGGTGACCTCAATGCTGTTGTTCTCGATGCCGTCGTCCATCGAGTTGGCCACCGTGATTTCGCTGTCGTCGTACGCCATCAACGAATAAAAGTTATTCCCACTGTTTCCAGCCGCCCGCACCACGACACAACCCAACCTGGCCAGGCGCGCGGCGGCGTTGTTCTCGAACGCCGGGCGGGTGTAGGAGTAACCCAGCGACAGGTTCACCACGTCGAGCCGGTCGCTGAGATCGCCATCCGCGTCCGGGTCGGCCG
>JACNJE010000145.1 GCA_014382705.1 Verrucomicrobiota bacterium
CAGGACGAAGGGCTGCTTGGATTGGCAAGGGCGGACTCGCTGGGCGATCGGGCGCTCAATCCGCTGGCGTCGCGGGACGGGCATTTTCCGGCGAAGGCGAAGCACGTGATCTGGCTCTTCATCAACGGAGGGCCCAGTTACGTCGACACGTGGGATTACAAGCCGAGGCTGGAAAAGTGGAACGGCAAGTCGATCCGCGAATTTGAGCCCGAGTTCAAAAACACGACGGGCTTCTTCAAGAACTCGGTCGGCAATCTGATGAAGTCGCCGTTCAAGTTCACTCCGCGCGGCGAGTGCGGCAAGCCCGTCTCGGAAATCTTCCCGCACCTTGGCGAGCACGTCGACAAGATGGCGGTGTAGGCACCCAGCGCGGACGGGTCGTTGATCGCGAAGACGGCATCCAAGTTGTCGTGTGCCTGGAGGGCGTCTGCGGTCGATTGGTATCCCTCGGTTCGGGCTCCGTTGCCGTTGAGCTCGGCGACAATTTCAATCTTACCGGTGGTGCGGCCGGCATTGTGTGCGTCGATCACTTTCTTGAACCCGGCCACGCGCAGCACGCAGGAGTGGGCTTTCTTGAAATCCAGAATGAGTACCTTGCCACCGTTTTCCCCGAGCGCCTTTATCATCGCCTGACCGGCGAGTTCACCGCCCTGGAAGTTGTCGGTGCCGACGTGCCCGGCGATTTCAGCCCCTTCCGCGGCGCACTTGGCATCGACGGTGAACACGGGGATGCCCTCAGCGTTGGCGGCCTTTACGGCTGGGCCGATCGAGAGCCGGTCGCATGGCACGAGGATGATCGCCGTCACTTCACTCGCAATAAAATCGTCGATCTGATCCGACTGCTTTTTCACGTCCATGTCCGGGTCGACCATGAGGGCTTCGTAGCCGTTTTTCTCGGCCTCGGCCTTGATATGATCCCCGATGACCTTGAAAAACGGGTTCGACAACGTCAGAGGGGAGTAGGCAATAACACCTTTTTTTGCCGTGCTGGAATCCCCGCCGTCACCGGTTGGGGTTTCCGGTTTTTCTGCTGTGGGAGAGCAGCCCACAAACGCGAGCGATAAAGCGGCCAAGCCGAGGGAGTGTGCGATACGTTTCATGCTATTTTGAAAGCCAAAAGTGTGGCCCCTGAATAGGGGAAAAACCGGTTGCGTTCAAGCCTGATCCGCGCTTGGCCAAGCGCGGGGATTCGCCGCTTGGCAGCCCAACCGGGGGGCGGTAACTTCCCGGCATGCTCTTGCACTCACAGCTGATTCATCCGGAGATCAACGGAATCCTTGGCCAAGCCGGCCACCACTCGAAGGTGTTGATTTGCGACGGCAACTACCCGGCCTCGAGCAAAATCGGGCCGGAAGCCGAGTTGGTGTCGCTGAATCTCTCGCCGGGGGTGGTGAGCTGCAGCCAGGTGTTACGGGCATTGGTGACCGCCATCCCGCTGGAGGCCATCAACACGATGGGCATTCCGGACGATGACCCGTATGCCAAGCATGGCGCGCCGCCGGCTTGGGCCGAGTACGAGCAAATCGTTGGCGAGGCAAACTTGGGCCTCAAGCTGGAGCCGATCGAAAAGTGGGATTTCTACGATGCGGTCATGTCAGACGACCATGTGCTGACCATCCAGACGGCCGACCAGGCGTTGTGGGCGAACGTCCTGCTCACCATCGGCTGCCGCCTGCCGTGAGCGGCTGATTTATTTCCCGCGTTCGGCGTTCTTCTTTTTCCGTTGGAGCCACTCATGGTGGACTCGGGCGACTTGGCCCATGTAGCCGTGTGCCTCGTGGCCCTTCGCAGCCTTGGCGATGTAATCGGCTGATTTTTTCTTGTCGCCCTGCGCCTCGAAGTACAGGCCAAGATAGAGATGTCCGTAGAATTGATTCCGGGCGAGGGCGGTTGGGGCGGGGTCGCCGGCCTTGATGGCATCGAGCACCTGCTGCTCGGTGCCTTTGCCGGCGAAGAGCGCGTGGATTTCCTTCAGTGGCACGCGACGGTCGGAGGTGATCTTGATGAACTGTTTTTCCGCCGCCTTCACGCCGTCGATTTTTGAAACGCAGAGGTAATGCCACACGGCGTTCTCGACGTCCTGCGTGTTGACGGTTTGGTGCGACTCAAATTGTTTGCGACCGGCCTCGTATTTGCCGGCGTAATAATGGACGAGCCCGCGCTGCCAATGGTACGGCTCGCGGCTGGGCCTCATCTCGATGAACTTGTCAAAGTCGGCCAGCGACTCGGCGAACTTGAGTTGAAAAAACCGCACCACGCCGCGCTGGTGATACAGGTTGGCGTTGTCCGGTTCGCGTTTCAGCGTGGCGGTATGGCCGGCTTCGGCCTTGGCCAAGGCGTCGGCGGGAGTTTCGGCTTGGCCAAGCGCGCTCATGGTGGTGCTGGCGATGAGGAACATCGCGGCCTTGGGGATTCGGGCAATTGGATTCACGGCGGCGAGGGTGGCCAAGCGCCCCGGCCTTGGCAAGATCGCACGGGCTTGGCCAAGCGCGGTTCGGGCGGTAGCCTCCCGGCGATGTTCAAGGTGGTGATCACGGATCTTGTCGCCCCGCCGGCGGAGCCGGAGGAGACGATTTTGGCCGGCTTGGCCAAGGTGGAATGCCTTCAGGCCCGCTCCGTCGGTGAACTGGAGGGCCGCATCGAGGAGGCCGACGCGATCATCATTTTTCACGAGGTGTCACTGCCTGCGGGCATCCTTGACCGGCTGGAGCAATGCCGGGTGATCGTCCGCGGCGGGGTGGGGTACGACGCGGTGGATTGTCGCCGTGCCGGCGAGCGGGGGATTCCGGTCTGCAACGTGCCGGACTACGGCGTGGACGAGGTGGCCGACCACGCGATCGGGATGTTGATCGCCTGCAACCGGCGGTTTCTGCTGCCGGAGCGCGGGCTAAAACAGTCACTCGAGCCGTGGGACTGCCGCGCCGTTGAGCCGGTGCCGCGCCTGGCCGGGGCGACGCTGGGGATCGTCGGGCTGGGGCGGATTGGCCAAGCGACGGCGCAGCGGGCCAAGGCGATGCGGATGCGGGTGATCGCATGCGATCCGTATCTGCGGCCCGGCACCGAGAAGGTGTTCGGGGTGGAGAGGGTCAGTTTCGAGGAATTGCTGGAGCAGAGCGACGCGGTGTCGCTGCATGTGCCGTTGACGTACGAAACCCGGAACATGATCGATGCCAACGCGCTCGGCCGGATGAGACCGGGCGCGATTCTCGTGAACACGGCCCGAGGCGCGGTGGTGGACTCGGCGGCCTTGACGGCGGCATTGCGCGACGGAAGGATCGCCGGGGCAGGCGTCGACGTGCTCCCGGCGGAGCCGCCCCCGGCCGATGAGCCTCTGGTGCAGCTTTGGCGCGAAGCCGGCGAGTCGGGGGTCAACCTGATCCTCACGCCGCACACGGCGTTTTACTCCGTCGAGGGCTTGCTGGAGATGCGCACGAAGGCCGCGGAGGAAATCGTCCGGGCGTTGCGCGGCGGGAAGCTACTCAACTGCGTGAACGCCAACTGGCTGCCGGAACCAGTGCGCGAACGGGTTTTGGTTGGGACACCCCCGACGGTCTGATACGCTGCGCCGCCGTGGGTTTTGACCCGGCACAACTGGCGGACGGCGCGGCGATGTGGCTGTGCCTCGTGGCGCTGCTCTCCTTTCACGAGTTCGGCCACGCGTGGGCGGCGCACAAGTGCGGTGACGATACCGCGCGGCTGATGGGGCGCATGACGATCAACCCGGTCGTGCACATCGACCCCATCGGGACAGTTCTTTTTCCTTGGGCGCTGATTCTTCTGCCGATGATGGGACTACCGTTGCCAATCGCCATCTTTGGATGGGCCAGGCCGGTTCCGGTGAATCCGAGTAATTACGGCAACCGCACGCGTGACGATATCTTCGTCTCTATGGCGGGGCCGGCGATGAATGTGCTTTTGGCGATCCTGCTTATGGTGGCGTATCGGCTGGCTGTCGAGTTGCCGATCGACGTGGGCGAGGGGGCAGTCGTGCACAAGTTGCCGCTCGTCGCGTTCATCAGCATGATCCTCTGTGTGTTCAACCTGATCCCCATCCCGCCGCTCGACGGATCGCACGTCATGCGTCATCTCATCGGAATGAGCGAGGAGACTTACCTGCGCATCGCCCAGTTTGGATTCATCATTCTGCTCGTCGCGATCAATGTCTTCCCGCAGCTGTTCCAGATCGTCGGCACAGTCTCGCTGGGGACTCTCCAGTTGCTGGAAACGATCCTGATGTTTTAGTCGATGAAAAAAAAGCCGGAGAGAACCTTTGCACAGCTCGGGTACCCCGGGCGGTTGATCGCCGTGGAAGGGATCGACGGCTCCGGCAAATCGACGCAGATTTATCTGCTGCAACGCTGGCTGGAACGGCAGGGGCTCAAGGTGTTTTTCAGCGAGTGGAACTCCTCCGAGTTGGTGAAGAGCGCCACGAGCCGCGGCAAGGAGGAACGGCTGCTCACGCCGACGACCTTCAGCCTGATCCACGCCACCGACTTCGCGGATCGCTACGAGCGCCAACTCGTGCCGTTGCTCAAGGCCGGATACATTGTGCTTTGTGACCGATACAAGTTCACGGCGTTCGCCCGCGACACGGTGCGCGGCTGTTCGCCGGACTGGGTGCGGCGCATTTACAGTTTTGCCGCGCTGCCGGACCTGACCTTCTTTTTCAAGGCACCGCTCGAGGTGTCGCTGAGCCGCATTTTGCAGGGGCGCCCGCAGCTCAAGTACCACGAGGCCGGGATGGATCTTGGCTTGTCGAGCGACATCGAGGAGAGTTTCAGGCTGTTTCAGGGTCGGTTGCTCAAGGTCTACTCCGCGATGAAGAGCGAGTTTGGGCTGATCCAAATCAACGCCAATCAGCCGATCGAGAAACAGCAGGAGTTGGTGCGGCAGCGCTTGGCCAAGGCGATCGACCTTGGCCAGTACGAACTCGATTAACTGTCATGACGGCCAAGCGCAAACCCAGCAGCAGACGGAAGGCCACTTCGCGGGTGAAATCGCCCAAGCCATTGGCCAAGCGCTTCATCGGGCACGCGCTGCCGGGGATCAAGCCGGGCGAGTTGACCGGTCGCCTGATCGTGATCGAGGGCGCCGATGGCTCCGGTCGCTCGACGCAGATCCGGCGCTTGGTCGATTGGCTCGAGGCCGGTGGCCACGCCACCACGCAGGTTGGCCTCAAGCGCTCGAACCTTGCCAGCGAGGAACTTGAGAGCGCCAAGAACGGGAACATCCTCAACCGCACCACGCTGAGTTTGTTCTACGCGACCGACTTCGCGGATCAACTCGAGAACATTATCATTCCGTCGCTGCGTGCCGGGGTCATCGTGCTGGCGGACAGGTACATTTACACCCTCATGGCGCGCGACATGGTGCGCGGGCTTGACGCCGACTGGGTGAAAAATCTCTACAGCATCGCCATCCAGCCGGATGCGGTGTTTTACCTCAAGCTGCCGCCGGAGAAACTGATCCAGCGCAACTTCATGAAAAACCACACGCTCGACTACTGGGAGAGCGGCATGGATCTCGGGCTGTCGCTCGACATGTTCGACAGCTTCGTCCAGTACCAGCAGTTGATGGTCGACAAGTTCGACGAATACCGCCGCCGCTGGGGGTTCACCACGATCGACGCCGGACAGTCGACCGACGCGCTGAACCGGGCACTGCGTGGCAAAATCGAGCGTGTTCTCGGCTGATAAACTGGCCACAAAACAGTGTCCTAAAAATGACCCATTCGATTGCTCACCCTCGTTCGGCTTGCGGCCATCTTCTCCCTGACGGAGAAGGAATCAAACGGGGAATGCTCGGCTCCCTCTCCCAGCGGGAGAGGGTCGGGGAGAGGGAGAGCGCCAACGATCATAACGACGTCCGGCACCCTGTTGAATCGCTGGATGAATAGCAGCCCGAGCATCCCATGGAGGAACATTACATCGGAGTGGATCTTGGCGGGACGAAGATACTCGCCGGGGTTTTTGACTCCGACACCCGCTGCCTCGCCACGGACAAGACCAAGACCCGGCCGGAGGAGGGGTACGATGCCGTCTGCGCCCGGATCGTCCGGGCCGTTCGAGCTGCCGCCGAGTCGGCTGGCATCGACTCCGCCAAGGCCACCGGTGCCGGCATCGGCGCGCCCGGCTCGATCAGCAGCGACGAGTCGCACGTGCTGTTCGCCCCCAATCTCGACTGGCGAGACGCTCCGCTCAAGGCCGACCTCGAGGCGCAGCTCGGCTGCCCGGTCTGGCTTGGCAACGACTGCAACGTGGCGGCGACCGGCATCCACCGGCTCGAGCTCGAGGCCAAGCCGAATGACATGGTCAGCATCTTTCTCGGTACCGGCATCGGCGCGGGCATTATTTCCAACGGGGTTTTTTTGACCGGCGCCACCCGTGCCGCTGGCGAAGTGGGGCACATGGTGCTCGATCCCGACGGCCCCGTTTGCGGCTGTGGCACGCGCGGCTGCTTCGAGGCGCTCGCCAGCCGCACCGCGATTTTCAACCGGGTCAAGGCAGCCGTGAACGACGGCGGCGAACTCACTCAATTGATGGTGGCCGACGACGAATCCGCGACCCGCATTCGCAGCGGCAAACTCCGGCGTGCCGTTGAGGCCGGCGACAAGCTGGCCACGGCCGTGCTCGACGAGACCTGCTTTTACACCGGCATCGCCATCGCCAACCTCTGCAACCTGCTCAATCCGGAAGTGGTCGCGCTGGGCGGCGGACTCATCGAGCAATTGCACACCGTCATGCTGCCGAAAATCCGCGATGCCGCGCTGGGCCGCGTCATGCCCGGCGCGCGGCAGGTGCGCATCATGGCCACCACCCTCGGCGACCACGCCGGCATCACCGGCGCCGCGATCCTTGCCCACGACCATGTTTCAACAACGTCATGATTGAAATCACCCCTCCCATCGAACGGGATTTACTTGAATTAGTTTTAAATACATTCCCTACCGCCATCCGCAACCGAGGCGAAAAGTACATGAAGACCGGACGGATTCAACGATTGTGGTGCCTTGATGCCGGCAGGGAGTTCCGGGGCATCGTGCGGGGCAAAAGTCAGTATCAAGTTGTGCTGAAATGTGTGGATTACGAGTGGCTGCATCGATGCACATGCCCGATGGAGTTCACGTGTAAGCACAGTTACGCCATTGTCAGAAAGGTGCTGATCGAAACAGAGGGCATGGAGTATCATCCTGATCGAACAGAAAAAAAACAGATCAGGGGCAAGCCCGGCGGCAAGTGGACAAAAGTAACGATTGCCGAAGAGTTGAAAAAGGCACTCGGACGAAAGCTGTCGTATGCGGAGAAAGACTATGCGGCCGAAATTGAGGATGTTTGGAAGGATGTGAAGGCCGATTCTGATTTAGAGATGTGGCATCTGGAGGAGCTTGAGTTGGGCATTCCTCCTCGATTTATGGAAGGAAGCCTCCGGATTTGGGGGGCTGATTTACCAAAGAACGTGTTGGGTTTTTGGCAGCATGTAGCCTGCTACACCGAGATGACAGGCGGGCATTACCCAAAGTTCATGCGGTCCATCGGTGAGGAAGAATTCGCTCGTAAAAACGTCGCCCTTTACCTGCGGAAAAAAGAGATCAGTGATTGGAATGACATACTGGAGCGCACAAATCTCGATCAGGTGGCTCCACGGTTGGTTGATCTGCAGGTATGCCTTTTGCGGGGTGAGGCTGTTCTGATGTGCCAACAGGAACCCGAGGGGCCTTTCCAGCAAATAACATTGAAAAAGTTCCGTGCACTGGTGGGTGATCACATGTTCAGCGAAGTCGAGTTGCCTCCTCCGGCTGCTCTGCTCCTGCACAGTTTCGAGCGACACAGCCGGATGTGCGGTCGCCTGAATGTCGAGTACAATTCGGAAGATGACATGAAAATGATCGGCATGTTGCTGCGCCTTCCTCAAATGAGCAGCCGGATGGTGAATGAAGTGGGGCAGCCTGTGCCGGTTCACGCGGAGCAGCTTCGCTGGGAGATGACACCCGCCAAGGCAAAAACCGGCGATTACAAGTTCAAGATTGTCCGGGCTGACGGGAGCGAGCCACCCCCGATATGGTGCACGCTCGGTGGCGAGCCGCTTCTTTACCTGACAGATGAGGGCGTTTTTTACGGACCTATCATAATCTCCCGGCTCGATCCCTGGGGCAAGGCATCCAAAATACCCGCGTCCGTCTTGGAGACTTCGAACGGGGTGAAATTATTAACTAAACTGGGTCTGGAACCCCCCCCCCAACTGCAACGCCGCGTTGTTACCGAGAAGATCATTCCCCGGATCAAGTGCAACGTGGACAACCGTTATCCTGGCAGCAAAACCGAGGTCTGTTTCATCGAGATCACGGCCAACTCAAGCGACGGCGTGATCCGTGACCACTGGCTCGGCGATTCGTGGGGGGTCGTGCACGGGCTGGGCCACAAGAAAAAGAAGGCGCAGCGCAGCGCGACGGGGAAAATTGTCGTTTATGACAGGTCGTTGATGAATCAAATCCCCGCGCTGATGATACCGCTGGAAATGAAAAGAAGCGGCTACGAACCCCGGCATCACGCCAATATCACACGAAAATTTCCCGCGCGTTTTGTCGAGTGGCTCAAGAGCCTGCCACCCGAGATTCCAGTCGAGTTGTGCGGTGAACTGGATTCGCTGAGCAGGGCTCCCGTGGCAGGAACCGTGAGGCTCGAGGTCGCGGAAACCGAGATCGACTGGTTTGACCTGCAAGTTGTGCTGGATGTCAACGACACCAATCTCAACCAGGATGAGTTGAAACTGCTACTCAATGCCAAGGGCAACTGGGTGCGGCTCGATGACAAGGGTTGGCAGCGGCTCGAGTTCAACCTAAGCGAACAGGAGGACGAAACACTCGCCCGGCTTGGGCTCAATCCCCGCGAGATGAGCAGCGAACCGCAGCGGATGCACGCCCTGCAACTGGCCGACCCCGCCGCCGGAAAATTTCTCCCCGAGGAACAAGCCAAGCAGATCCGGCGCCGGGCGGATGAGATCAAGACCCGCGTGGCCCCCAGAGTTCCCCCCGCTGTCGGGGGCCAGTTGCGACCCTATCAAAAAGATGGCTTTCATTTTCTGGCCTACCTGGCCGCCAACAACTTCGGCGGCGTGCTGGCTGACGACATGGGCCTGGGCAAAACCCTGCAAGCCCTCACTTGGCTGACTTGGCTCCTGAAACAAAAAGGCAACAGGCGCAAACCCAGCCTCGTGGTCTGCCCCAAGAGCGTGGTGGACAATTGGCACGCCGAGGCCGACCGCTTCGTGCCGGGCCTGCGCGTCCGCATTTGGCTGGCTGCGGACTTTCGGGAAAACCTCGACAAGTTGGGTGATCCACAAGAGGCCGATCTGCACGTCATCAATTACACCCAGCTTCGCACGGCCCGCAAGTCGCTCGTCGCCGTCCAGTGGCTTGCGGTGATTCTCGATGAAGGGCAATACATCAAGAACCCCAATTCCCAAACCGCCCAAGCCGCCCGCAGCCTCAAGACCGGCAACCGGCTCGTCATGACCGGCACTCCCATCGAGAACCGGCTGCTTGATTTGTGGAGCCTCATGGCCTTCGCCATGCCTGGAGTGCTGGGCAACCGCACCGAGTTTGCCCGTGTGTACAATGCCAAGGCCGACCCGCTTGCCCGTCTTCGGCTCTCCTCGCGGGTGCGGCCTTTTCTCCTGCGCCGCACCAAGGGCCAGGTCGCCAAGGATCTCCCCGACCGGATCGAGGAAGACCTCTTCTGCGAACTCGAGGGGGAACAAAGCCGCCTCTACCACGCAGAACTCAAGCGAGCCCAGCAGATGCTGCTCTCCACCAAGACACAAAAAGAACTGGCCAAGCAACGATTTCATTTCCTGACATCCCTGCTCCGACTGCGCCAAATCTGCTGCCACCCCAAACTCGTTAACCCCGGCTCCAATGCTGCCAGCGCCAAGGTAGAGTCGTTTCTCGACCAAGTGACTCCCCTGATGGAGTCCGGCCAGAAAGTCCTCGTTTTCTCCCAGTTCGTCGAAAACCTGAAATTGCTTAAAGAGATCGTCGAGAACAAATCGTGGGCACATTATTACCTCGCGGGGGACACCCAAAACAGGGGGGAACTGGTCGAGGAATTTCAAACTTGCCCCGGCGCGGCCATCTTTTTGATCTCCCTCAAAGCCGGCGGCTCCGGACTGAACCTCATGGCCGCCAGTTACGTTGTGTTGTTCGATCCCTGGTGGAATCCCGCCGTTGAGAATCAGGCCATCGACCGTACCCACCGCATTGGCCAATCCCAAAATGTCATCGCCTTTCGCCTCTTGGCCAAAGGCACCATCGAGGAGAAAATCCGCATCATGCAAACTCAAAAACAGGCACTTGCTGAAGATGTCCTCGGCGAGGAAAAATTTGCCAAAGCCCTGTCCCTGGATGATTTCAAGTTCCTCTTCTCCGACTAAAAAATGCGGCGCGGCGTCATCGACATCGGCACCAACTCGGTCAAATTGCTCATTGCCGACGTGCGCGGTGAAGCTATCTCGCCGGTGCTGGAGACGAGCCGGCAAACCCGCCTTGGCCAAGGCCTTTACGACGGTGGCAAACTTCAGCCCGGCCCGATCCGGGCCACGGTCGCCGCCGTCACCGAACTGCTCGCCTTGGCCAAGCGGCACGACGGCATCGACACACGCATCGTCGCCACCAGCGCCGTCCGCGAGGCCGGCAATGCGGGCGAACTGCTCAACGCGCTTGGCCAACCGGCGACCGTGCTCAGCGGCGACGACGAGGCGCGGTTGGCCTTCGACGGCGTCCGCTCCTGTCGGCGCTTGGCCAAACGGCCACTGCTCGTGGTCGACGTCGGCGGCGGCAGCACCGAGTTCATCGCCGGCGACAGGAGCAGAATGCGTTTTTACAAAAGCCTCCCGCTGGGTTCCGTGCGGATGATGGAGCGCCACCCCGTCTCCGACCCGCCGACAATCGGCGAACAGGAAATCGCCCAAAACTGGATCGGCGAAAATTTGGGCAAATCCGCGCTGCCGGGCTTGCGGGAGCAACTCAGTGCGCTTGGCCAAGCGTCGCCGTTCGCGCTGGTCGGCTCCGGCGGCATGGCCGGCATTCTTGCCAAGATGGAATTGGCCGACGACGGCTACGACCGCGATCGGATGGAGGCCGTCGAGTTGCCGCTCGACCGCGTGACCGCCTGGCGCAAACGGCTGTGGGCTTTGCCCTTGGCCAAGCGCCGCGAAATCACCGGCCTACCCGAAAGCCGCGCCGATGTCGCCCTGTACGGCAGCCTGATTTACGAGCAACTCATGCGGCAACTCGGCATTGCCACCCTCCAAATCAGCACCCGCGGCATCCGCTTCGGCGTGCTGCGAACTTGAGCGTTCAACATTAAAGACTCGCAAAGCGGCTGATTTGCCCTTAAACAAACGCCCGCCACTGTCCCGTGGTGTAATGGTAGCACAGCGGTCTTTGACACCGTTAGTTTAGGTTCAAATCCTAGCGGGACAACCAAATCATCTCCCCCTTGAACTGTCAGATTCATTGTTGCTTCTTTGGCATGATTTCAGTTGTTCGTGATGCGGTTTGCTTGGGTTTGTTCACCTGGTTGTTTTTTATTGCCAGCCATGATCAAGCCGTTGCTGATGACCGGGCCAAGAGGATGGTGTTGACCCAGTCGGAACCGAAGTATGTGCGGAACGAAAACTATCCCGAGAAATGGTTTCGCGTGCTTCGTGCCGGGATTGATACGTCGCGCGAGTATCTTGGAAACTACGGGCCACTTTGTGTCTATATCATCGGTCAGGAAAAAGATGAACTGAAGTCGGCTCACGTTGCTAAGAAGATAATCAACGCCTATTGCCGGAACCGTCATGGCGGATCGACAGCTCGGATGCAGGATTGCCTGAAGCAAAACGGAGCTTCACTGATCGAGCGGGCTCGGGACGGATCAACCGAGGCGTATCTGTCGTATGTTGATTTTACCGATAAGCCGCTGGCTGAGCTGGTTTTCATCAATCCACACGGGTTTCCGATGCCGTATCTGCACACGCGGGGTGTTCATGAATATGCCCATGTGTTTCAGCGTGCCTTCGCGCGGACTCCGACGTGGTTGACCGAGGGCGGTGCGGAGTTTTTGGCATTTTATCTTGGTGACAAACAGGAGTGGATCGATTTCGAAAAATCGATGAAAGAGTCGATGCGGATGGCCAAGTCCGTGAAAAATGGCGAGGCGACATTGATCGATTTTGAGGACGTGGAGAAGATCGAAAAGGAGCGGCCGCATCTCAAAAAATATTATCGTCATCTGGCCTACGACGCCGGGGCGTGGGCGGTGGCACTGCTGATCCAGCGTTCTGAGGGCAGGAGCGTGAAACAGTTCACGGCCAAGTTTTATCCGTTGCTCGAAGAAATGGGGTGGCGTTCGGCGGTGAGCCGATACGGCGGCTACAAGGACATCGACGCCTTTTACGATGCCTTCGCGGTGCTGATGGAGAAATCGGAGCATGAGCAGATGAAGTTACTCCGATTGATTAAGCCGTAGTCGACATCGCGCAACGTATGGGAGAAGACGACTTTCCTCTTTCTCCCGTTGGCCGCTCTGTTAGTTTCCCGGCATGATTTCGTTGTTTCGGTTGACCGTTGCCGGTTTGACCGCCGGTTGGCTGTGCGCCCGGCCCGCAGCGGTCGAGGTGGCACTGGGCGAGACGGTCTTCACCGTGCCGGACGGCTTCACGGTGGAGCGCGTCGCCGGGCCGCCGCTGGTGGATCGGCCGATCACGGCGGCGTTCGATGAACAGGGCCGGTTGTACGTCGCCGATTCGTCCGGCTCGAACGATCCGGTCAAGAAACAACTCGCCGAAAAGCCGCACCGTATCGTCCGGCTAGAGGATCGTGACGGCGACGGGAGGTTCGACCACTCCGTCGTGTTCGCCGACAAGATGATGTTTCCCGAGGGGACGCTGTGGCATGACGGGTCGCTCTACGTCGCCGCACCGCCGAGCATTTGGCGGCTGACCGATACCGACGGCGACGGCGTGGCCGACGAGCGTGAGGAGTGGTTCGAGGCCACGCTCACCGGCTGTGCCAACGATCTGCACGGGCCGTACCTCGGCCGTGACGGGTGGATTTACTGGTGCAAGGGCGCATTCGCGGAGCAGCGGTACGCGGCGTTCCGGGGCGCCGAGCGGGTGACGAGTGCGGCGCATATTTTCCGCCGCCATCCGTCGGGCGGCCTGCACGAGCCGGTGATGACCGGCGGGATGGACAACCCGGTGGATGTCGTGTTCACCCCCGCCGGCGAACGCATCTTCACGACGACGTTTTTGCAGTACCCCGCCGGCGGCCGGCGCGACGGGTTGATCCACGCCATCTACGGCGGCGTCTACGGCAAGCGGCACGGGGTGCTGAACAACCACCCGCGCACCGGCGAACTGATGCCGGTGCTGGCCCACCTTGGCCCGGCCGCGCCGTGTGGGTTGGAGCTTTACGAGTCGGCCGTGTTCGGCCACGGCTTCACCGGCAACCTGTTCTCCTGTCAGTTCAATTTGAATCGTGTGCAGCGGCACGAACTCATTCCGGACGGCTCGACGTTCCGCACGGTCGACTCTGATTTTCTGGCCACGTCCAACGCCGACTTTCACCCGACCGACGTGCTGGAGGATGCCGACGGCAGCCTGCTCGTGCTCGACACCGGCGGCTGGTACAAGCTGTGTTGCCCGACGTCGCAGTTCTGGCGCCCGGAAATCCTGGGCGCGATCTACCGTGTTAAGAAGACCGGAGCCAAGCCGCCAGCCGACCCGCGCGGGGCAAGGTTGAACTGGGCGACCGCCGGTGCCGAGCGGCTTGTGACACGGCTCGACGACGCGCGTCCGGTGGTGCGCCGCCGCGCGATCGCCGCCTTGGCCAAGCGCGGCGAGGCCGCCGTTCCCGCCTTGGCCAAGCGGCTCCGGCGGGGGAGCGTGCCGGGACGGCAAAACGCAGTCTGGGCGTTGACCCGGATCGAGGGCGATGGCGCGCGCCGCGGGACTCGGGCGGCGTTGGCCGATACGGCCCCGGATGTTCAACAGGCGGCCGCCCACTCGGCCGGGTTGCACCGCGACGCCGGTGCGATTGACGCCTTGGTTCGCCTCCTGAAAACCGCCCCGCCGCCGGTGCGCCGTGCGGCCGCCGAGGCGCTGGGCCGGATCGGCTCGTCGCGCGCGGTCGCCCCGCTGCTCGCGCTCGCCGGCGAGCCGATGGATCGTGCGCTCGAGCATTCGGTCACCTATGCGCTGATCGAGATTGGCCAGCCGGATGCGGTGCCACTCACGCGCTTGGCCAAGCGGCCGGGGGCGCTGCGCGCGGCGCTGACCGCGCTGGACCAAATGGAGGGTGGGCGATTGGCGGCGGCGGATGTGCTGCCATTGCTCAAGTCGCACGATGCCAAGTTGCGCGGGGCGGCGGAGTGGATTTGTGACCGGCATCCCGAATGGGGCGAGGCGCTGGCCGCGCATTACGCGGGTGCGTTAAGTGCCGTCAGCACAGTGGCGGAGAGCGAGGCGCTCGCGGTTCGCTTGGCCAAGCTCGCGACCGCCCCGGCGATCCAGTCGATATTGGCCAACGGAGTGGGTGACGCTTCACGATCGAAGCGATCCCGCCTCACCGGCTTGGCCGCGATGGCAGCCGCGCCGGTCAACCCCGCACCCGTCGCTTGGCTCGACGCGATCGATGCGACTTCCACGCCGCTCCAACCGGTCGCCGTCCAGACGCTCGTGACCTTGCGGCTGGCCAAGGCGCAACAGGAACGCGCCGCCGCGATGCTGCGTCGGCTTGGCCGCTCGGCGGCGTTGCCCGACCGGCAGCGCACGCTGGCCTTCAGCGGGATAATCGCCGGGCTGTTTGCGCCGGACGAGGCGGCGTTCGATTATCTGCTGGGGCAACTCGACACGGACAAACCGTTCACGCAGCGCAGCAACGCAGCCAAGGCGCTGGCCGGGGCCGTGCTGTCGGACGAGCAACTGGGTCGGCTCGCGAGCCGGCTCGGGCGGGTCGGCCCCGCCGAGGCTGCGGCGCTGTTGCCGGCATTTGGCCGGGGCCGCGATGCGTCGCATGGCCAAGCGCTGTTGGCGGTGCTTCGGCAGGCGAGCTGGTTGCGCGGACTGGACGCCGCCGTGCTGCAACAAGCCACGGCAGGCTACGGCAAGACCGTGCAGGGCCAGGCGGCTGGGCTGTTGGCCAAGGCCAAGGCGGCTCCGGCGGATCAAGCCAAGCGACTTCGGACATTGGCCGATGGGTTGCCAGCCGGCGACGCGCTTCGCGGCAAGGCGGTGTTTCGCGGGCCGAAAGCCGGCTGCTCGACCTGTCACTCGATGGCTTACCACGGCGGCAACCTCGGGCCGGATCTGACGCGCATCGGACAAGTGCGAAAGAGGATGGACCTGCTCGAGGCGATCGTGTTCCCGAGCGCGAGCTTCGTCCGCAGTTTCGAGACGATGCAGGTGAACACCGATGACGGCAGCGTGTTGGCGGGAATCATCCGCGACCAGGACGCGGGGCAAATCACCCTCGCACTGTCGCCGGAGAAAAGTATGCGCGTACCCCGGGGCACCATCCGAAACATGGAGCCGATGCCCGTCTCACTCATGCCGCCCGGAATGGAACAAGTACTGACCCACAAGGAACTGGCCGACCTGATCGCCTACCTCGAGGCCAGCCGGTAACGGCTTAGAAGCCGGTGAGGTTGCGGGTGCATTCCTTGATGTGCGGGTAGCGCCTGGCCTCGATGGCGTAGTAGGCCTTGAGCAGGTCGACCTCGATTCCGATGTCGTCGCGGATTTGTTGCACCGGCCAGTCGAGGTATTGCTGGTAGTCGACCTTGGCCAGTGACTGGCAGTCGGAGATGAAGCCGAGGCGCACGGCGTCCTTAAACACATCCAGATCCTCGTCGGTGAACTGGTAGTTCTTGGGGTAAATGTATTTGGTGAGGAAGCCGAACAGCCTCTCCTCGGTGGTGGTGACGCGGTTGCTGCTGCCCATGGTGAAGCCGAGCACGAACGCCTCGTCCTTGATCATCACACCGCGGCCAAGCAGGATGTGAATGTAGTCGTGCGTCTCGAGGTTGGTCGCGCCGTGGAAGATGTCGATGCCGGGCAGGTCGAACTTGGGGTTCTCGACGAACTGGATGATCAGTGGGACGTCTTCCTGTTCGAGCCCGAACTCGTCGAGTTGGGAGTGCGCCTTCTTCAGAGTGATCTCCGTCGTCGAGAGCGGGACAAACCAGTTTTCCACTTTTTCCTCGGTTGTCATAAGCCTGATGTTCCGGGCGGAGCTTGCCGAAATGGGGCCGGTAAGGAAAGGGCGAAGCCCCGCCTGAGCGACGGGGCTTCGCGAGTTCCGGGGATGGAGGCCAATCGCACCCCGTCACAAGTTGAACAAACGGACGCCTTGGGCGATTCCGTGGCGGCCACCGTGAATCGTTGCACTAACCAAACCTTCACCGTGACAGCGTTCCAATGTTGACACGGGGAATTGCAAAAGCGTTCAAAATGAGTTTAACTCACTCAAAACCGTTTATTTTGCCGATTTTCGCCGGTTGACATTGTCGGGAAAAATGGGCAGATTCCACCCAACTACTCGCTGATACTGATATGAAAACGAAAATCACCCCGATGCGGACTGGGTCGATGGCTGTTATCTGTGCCATTGCCCTGGGTTCATGGAGTGTCCCGATGGCCAAGGCCCAACCAAAGTTGGGGCTGTTCGCCCCGCCCAACACCGGCGCGCCCAAGACTCGGGTGGGCGGCGGCGTGCGCGGCGGGTTGATGCTGCCGAACACCGGCGCCCCGAAGACACGGGTCGGCGGGGGCGTGCGCGGCGGGCTGATGTTGCCGAACACCGGCGCGCCCAGGACACGGGTGGGCGGCGGTGTGCGCGGCGGCTTGATGCTGCCGCAGGTCGGTGCGCCCAAGACGCGGGTCGGCGGGGGCGTGCGCGGCGGGCTGACGCTGCCGCAGGTCGGCGCGCCCAAGGCACGGGTCGGCGGCGGTGTGCGCGGTGGCGCTGAGGATGACGCCAACCATCTCATGTCCATGCCGGTGGTGTTTGTGCTGACGCCAGAATCGGTCGGCTTCACGGTGTCGGAATCACCAACACTCTATTACTACGTGACCGACGACACGTCGTTCGAATTTGAGGTCACCGTCAATCGTGATGAGCGGACATTGGTGCAGATGCGGCGCTGGGAAAAAATCAAGGCCGGCGTGCATGGGATTTCGCTGGACGACCTTGGCATCAAGCTGGAGGAGGGGGCCGACTACGAATGGAACGTGGCGCTGATCCCGAACCCGGCGCAGGGTTCGCTCGACATCACCTCCACCGGCGGCATCCGGCGCATCAAGGCCAAGGAGCCGA
>JACNJE010000003.1 GCA_014382705.1 Verrucomicrobiota bacterium
CTCGCCAACCCCAATTTCAACCCTTCATGACCCCCTCAGATAAACAGAGTTGCTGAAAGGGGTTTCGCAAAACTCATCGGCTAGGATCGTTGTATCGGCGAAACCCCTTCAGGGTTTTGCCACGATGACCCAAGGTAGAAACTTCGTTTCAAGCATTGGACTATAGTATGAAATCCCTTCGGGATATCGATCGAGCGTTTGGTTGTCCGCTTGGCCAAGCGTTAGTTCAGTTCGCTGCGCTTGACGGTGTGTTTGAAAACCTGCTCGCCGTCGATGGTGTGGATGCGGTAGGTGGCGGTCGGGTCGGCGGCGGTCGTGTCGAAGTCCACCGTGCCGAATGACTGCTTGGCGTTGTACGAGAAGATCGCCTCCGGCATCGTCTTGTGAACGTGCTGGTTTGTCAGACGGCTGCTGTTGAACTCGTACAGCGCATAGTCGCCGGGGCGCTCGATTTTCCAGAGGTCGGAGCGGTGGCGGTCGGCGCTCATCAGCACGACGCCCTTGATTTTGTTTTCGGTGAGAAATTTGAAAATCTCGTTGCGCTCTTTTTTGAAACCGTTCCACGTGTCTTTGCTGTCGCCCTTGGCCTTGAACACCCACGGCACCGGGGAAACGAGCACCTTGAACATGCCGCGAGATTTCTTGAGCGTTGCGAGCAGCCACCGTTTTTGCGCCGGGCCAAGCATGCTCAGCTCGCCTTTGGTTTTCTTCGGGTCGGTGCGGTAGTAACGGCCGTCGATGCAGATGAAATGGACGTCGTTGATCGTCGTGTCCCACCAGATGCCAGGTTGTTTGTCGCCGCCGCCGTAGCCGGGGTTGGCCCAGTTGTCGCGGAAGATTTCGTACACCGGCCGCTTCCAGCTTGGCGACTCGATCGCCGGCCCGCCGGAGCAGTCGTTGGTGCCGAAATCGTGGTCGTCCCAAATCGAAAACACCCCCAGACCGGCGACGAGCGAACGGTACTCGGGACGCGACTGCCGCCGGTAGTAGCAGTAATGGTGCATGTCCATCACGTTGGTGTTGTCGATGTACGCGTTGTCGCCGAGCTGAAACAACGCATCCGGCCGGGTCGCCGCGATACTGGTCCAAACGTACTCGTGCTGCGGCACAAATCCGGCACCGCCGCCGAAGGCCAGGCGGAACTTCCCGGGTTGGCCGCTTTTGCTGAAGGTCGTGAACTGCTGGTTGGGCGCTTGGTTTTTTTGGCCGTCGATGGTGACGGTGTAAGTGTACTTGGTTTGCGGTGTGAGATTTTTCAAGACCGCCTTGGCCACGAAGTCGTGCTCGCGCTGGGTTTGCACCACGGCGGAAACGGTTCCGCCGGGCGCCGGCGGAACGGTGCTGGCCTCCACCTGCACAACAGCGGCATCGGCGGTGCGAAGCCAGACGGTTGCGCGGGTGCCGCTGAGGTTGCCAAGCATCGGGCCGTGCACCGGGGTTTTGCCGTGTTGCCGAAGAAGGCGCCGGAGCAGCGGCCGCTCGCGAATGGCGTCGAGGCCGTTGTGCGAGCCGCCGATGACGCGCCCGACCGGCAGGCCAAGGTTCAACGCCTTCGCCGCGCTCGCCTCGGCGGCGTCCGCTTGGCCAAGCGTGCATTGCGCGACGGCGAGCATGTACTGCGTCTCAGCGTCGCTCGGCAGTTTTTCCTCAACGACCGCAAGGAATTTCACCGCCGTTTCCGCTTGGCCGGTGCGAATCAGGTCGAGCGCCTTTTGGTGGATGCGCTTGTACTGTTTGAAGTCCGGCTTCGGCACCTTTTGCGCCCGAGCCTCGGTGGCAACCATGAGTGCAGAGAGCGCGATTGCCGCCGCTGTGAACCGTCGATTGGCAAGAGTCATGTCGCGGGCAATGTGCCGAAGGGCCGCTGCGGCGGCAAAGTAAAAGTGCGCCTGCCACTTCTCCGGAACAATCGCGCTTGGCCAAGTTGGGGGACGAGGCGGAACTCGTCCCTCCCGGTTGCGGAAAACCGGTTGACAGCCATGCGGCCTCTGCTACGGTTCGCCGCCGTGAGTTTTCAAGGGACGCAGTTTTTTGTTTTTTTTAGCGGCTGGTATTGGTTTACCAGCCCGCGCCGTCTGCGTGTCTTGGGGATTTGTTGATGATCTGAAACAGAATTTACCCGGCCGCAGGCAGCCAAGCCTGCGGCTTTTTTCGTCCCAGGCCTGCTTTCTCCGGCGCAAAACATAATACCAAAATGATAGTCGTACTCAAAAACAACGTCTCCCCCGAGGAGGAACAAGCCGTCGTCGAGGAAATTAAAAAGCTCGGCTACCAACCCCATGTCATGCACGGCGTCGCCCGCACGGTGATCGGCGCGATCGGCGACGAACACTCGCACCGCGACCTCGACGTGCTCAACGCCTGGCCGCAGGTCGAGTCAGTCACGCCGGTGCAGAAACGCCATAAACTCGTCAGCCGCGAGGCGCACCCGCAGGACTCGACCGTCAACGCCGGCGGCACGGTCGTGGGCGGCAAAAAAATCCAGGTCATGGCCGGCCCCTGCTCCGTCGAGAGCGAGGCGCAGTTGATGCAAACCGCGCACGCCGTCAAGGCGGCCGGCGCCGGCATGCTGCGCGGCGGGGCGTTCAAGCCGCGCACGTCGCCGTACGAATTCCAGGGACTCGGCGAGGAGGGGCTCAAGCTGTTGGCCAAGGCGCGGGAGGAAACCGGACTGCCGATTGTCACCGAGTTGCTCTCGCAGGATCAGGCCGAACTGGTGGCCGAGTACGCCGACATGCTGCAAATCGGCACGCGCAACGCGCAAAATTTCCAGCTGATCATCGCCGCCGCCAGGACCGGCAAGCCGGTGCTGCTCAAGCGCGGCATGTCGATGCGCATCATGGAATGGCTGCTCGCCGGCGAGTACGTCTTGGCCAACCGCAACCCGAACCTGCTGTTCTGCGAGCGCGGCATCCGGACGTTCGAGGATTACACGCGCAACACGCTCGACCTCTCAGCGGTGGCCATCGTCAAGGCCGAGTCGCACTGCCCGATCGTCGTCGATCCCAGCCAAGGCTGCGGCAAGGCATCGCTGGTGCGCGCGATGTGCAAAGGCGCAGTCGCCATGGGCGCCGACGCGCTGCTCGTCGAGGTGCATCCGCACCCGGCCGAAGCCATGAGCGACGCGGCGCAACAGATCGACCTCGACGGCTTCGCCGCGTTGATGGAGGAACTGCGCCCCGTCGCCGAGGCGGCCGGCCGCGAACTGTGACCCCCTGCCCAAGCGCTTGGCCAAGCGCGGTTTGTCAATAGTCCGGCGATTCGGGATTCAACGATTGGAGATATTTAAGATCATCCAACACTAGTGTCCGGTTTAAAACCCCGGTAAATAGGGGCTATTATTGATGTTGGGGT
>JACNJE010000100.1 GCA_014382705.1 Verrucomicrobiota bacterium
CTCTCCTCTCAACCCTTTCCAACCCTTCGGTGTCCTTTTTTATGAGTCAACACGGACGCTTCGCTTGGCCAAGCGCGTTTCTTGCCTACGGCGAGGTGGGCAGGCATTCTCCCCGCGCATGAACCGCATCGAAGAACGGTTTCAACGCCTCAAGCGGGAGGGACAGAAGGGGTTTGTCGTTTACATCGGCGCGGGTGACCCGAACCTCGACGCGACGCACGACTTGGCGCTGGCGTTCGACGAGATCGGCGTCGACGTGCTGGAACTCGGCGTGCCGTTCAGCGACCCGCTGGCCGACGGCCTTGTCAACCAACTGGCGGCGCAGCGTGGGCTCGATGCCGGCACCACGCCGGGCGGCGTGCTCGAGACGGTCGCCCGCATCCGGGAGTCGTCCGGCATCCCGATCGTCCTCTACGTCTATTTCAACCTGCTGCACAGGCGCGGGCTCGCCGAGTTCGTGCAGGCCGCCGCCGCCGCCGGAGTCGATGGGTTGCTCGTGCTCGATCTGCCGCCGGAGGAGTCGGGGAATTACGAGTCGCTGATGGCCGCCGCCGGGCTGTGCCCGATCTACCTCGTCGCGCCGACCACGCCGCCGGATCGGGTGGAACGGATCGTCAAGCGCGGCAACGGGTTCATTTATTACGTGTCGCGCGAGGGCGTCACCGGCATGCAGCAAACCGTCTCCGACACCATCGGGCCGATGACCCAAATCATCCGCGAACATACCGACACCCCGATCGCCGTCGGCTTCGGCATCTCGAACCCGGAGCAGGCCGCCGAGGTCGCGCAGCACGCCGAGGCAGTCGTCGTCGGCAGCGCGATCGTCAACCAAATCGCCGACAACGGACGCGCCGCCGACCTCGTCCCAACCGTCAAGGCCTTCACCGCCAACCTCATTTCAGGCATCCGCTAAGTTGCGAAAATAGAAAACAAGCTGTGGCCATTGAAATATTTTTTCGCGCTCTCCCACTCCCCAACCCTCTCCCGCTGGGAGAGGGAGAAACCGTTCAGCAACAAGACGGCTCCGAATAGCATTGTGCCGCACACTCTTCACAACCGATTGAACCCCCCATAAATGCAACGGAACGATCGCTACATCATCATCATGGCCGGGGGGCGGGGCGAACGCTTCTGGCCGGTCAGCCGCGAGCGCAAGCCGAAACAGCTCATCACCCTGCTCGGCGACCGCTCGTTCCTGCAGCAGACGGTCGACCGCGTGAAGCCGGTTGCGCCGCTCGAGAACATTTTCATCATCACCAACGCCGTGCAGGCCGCCGCTGTTCGCCGGCAACTGCCGGAGCTTCCCGGGCGCAACATCATCGGCGAGCCGTGCGGGCGCGACACGTGCGCCGCCGTGGCGCTGGGCGCGGCGCTGGTCGGTACCCGGTCCGAAAACGGCGTGATGGCCGTGCTGCCGGCCGACCACGTCATCCCGGACGAGGCCAAGTTTCGCCGCGTGCTGATCGACTCGATGCGCTTGGCCAAGCGCAACCCGGCGCTCGTCACCATCGGCATCCAGCCGCACGCGCCGGCCACCGGCTACGGCTACATTCAGGTTGCCAACAAGCTGGCCACCGCCACGGCCAAGTCGCTCAACTCCACGTTTTTCAAGGCAAAAAAATTCGTCGAAAAACCGAACCTCGCCACGGCCAAGCGCTACCTCAAAAGCGGCGATTACCGATGGAACGCCGGGATGTTCATCTGGTCGTACGAAACCATCGCCGGCGAGTTGCAGCGACAGCAGCCCAAGCTGTTTGCCGCCGCCGAAAAGTGGCGCGGCCTCCGCAGCTTGGCCAAGCTCAACGCCGCCTTGGCCAACGATTATCCGAAGCTGGAAAAAATTTCCGTCGATTACGCCATCATGGAAAACGCGCAAAACATCGCCTGCGCCGATGGCGACTTTGGCTGGGACGACCTCGGCTCATGGCCGGCGCTGGCGCGCCATCTCAAGCCGGACACCGCCGGCAACTGCGCCGTTGGCGACCTCGTCCAGGTCGACTCCGAGAACAACGTCGTGTTCGACGCCCGCACCCGAAACCGCACGCCCATCGCGCTCGTGGGCAGCCGAGACATGATCGTCGTGCAAACCGACGACGCCACCCTCGTCGCCCACCAGTCCGAGTCACAGAAAATCAAGCAAATCGTCGCCCGCCTGACCGAAGACAATCGCTTCAAACACTTGGTTTGACTCATGTCTCCAATCCTGATTTGTTCGCTCTGACGAGATGACATCGACGCTGCATTACGACAACGCGCGGATTGCCCAGCAGCTTTTCAACAACAACCCGAAGAACCTCCAGATGCTCGAGGCGCGCCTCGGCGTCAAGGCGACCAGCCGCGACGGCTGGATCAAGCTCGACGGCGATGAGGCCGGCGTGGCGACGGCGACCGGGCTGTTCCAGTCGCTCGAGGGTGCGGTCAAGGCCGGGGTGGCGATTCGCAACCGGGACTTCAGTTATGCGCTGAACACGGCAACAAGCGACGGGCCGGAGGCGCTGAACGGGCTGTACTCGCTCACCCTGCAAACCTCTCCCCGTAAGCCGACCGTCAATCCCAAGACGCTCGGGCAGAAGCGGTACATCGAGGCGGTTCAGGCTCACGACGTCACCTTCGGCATCGGGCCGGCCGGCACCGGCAAGACGTTCCTGGCGATGACGCTGGCCGTCATCGCGCTGAAGGAGGAGAAGGTGTCGCGGATCATCCTCACGCGGCCGGCGGTCGAGGCCGGCGAGGCGCTGGGCTTTTTGCCGGGCGACCTGTACGAAAAACTGGCGCCGTACCTGCGGCCGCTGCATGATGCGCTGCAGGATCTGCTACCGATGGAGGAGGTGCAGAAACATATGGATCGCGGCACGATCGAGATTGCGCCGCTGGCCTACATGCGCGGTCGCACGCTCAACAATGCCTTCATCATCCTGGACGAGGCGCAAAACTCCACCGCCGAGCAGATGCTGATGTTCCTGACGCGGCTTGGCTTCAATTCGAAGGCGGTCATCACCGGCGACCCGACACAGATCGACCTGCCGCCAAGCAAGACGTCCGGCATCATCGAGGCAAAACAGGCCTTGGCCAAGGTCGAGGGCATTGCCCTGTGCGAACTCGACCGGCGGGACGTCGTGCGCCATCCGCCCGTCCAGCGGAGCGTGCAGGCGGACGACGAGCACCGCAACGGGGGCGCCTGACACCGCGCTTTGCCAAGCTGACCCACCGATGCCTCTCACCCTCCGCCGCCGCCAAACGATCCACCCGGTTGATGCTTGGCGGCTGCTGCCCTTGGCCAAAGCGTGGT
>JACNJE010000173.1:0-10151 GCA_014382705.1 Verrucomicrobiota bacterium
CGCCCCGCGCACCCCGCCGCGGCACCCGGGCGGCGGGGGGGGGCTTTTCGGCCGCCCTTGGGGCGGGGGGGGGGAGCGGGTTCGTGCCGTGGCCCGCCATTTGCGGGAGGGGGCGGGGGGGCGCGGGGGGGGCGGTGTTCGGGGCGTTGCAGCGGCGGGGGGTGAACGCGCGCCCGGGGGGTGGTTACGGCCGGCGGGAAGGGATCCGCCTCTCCATCGGCACGGCGGCGGAAAACCAGCGCGTCGCCGAGGCGCTCAAGACCGCCCTGGCCTAATCGCTGTCCGTCAGTGGCCAGTCGAAGCGGATGCGTTTGCCGTCGCGCAACAAGGTCAGCGGGAGTTTGTCGCCGACGCGGTAGTTGAGCTTCACGTGCATGTTGAAATGCTGCGAAGTCATCCGCAGCGGCTCGCCCTCCATGCCGATGATGATGTCGCCCTTCCGCAGGCCGGCGCGCTTGGCGTTGCGGCCCTCGGGGCGGTCGGTGTTGATCCAGCGCACCTCGAGCGGCTTCACGCCGTTGGCCAGGCGCAGCGACTTGACGCGGTTCTCCTTCATCGGCGCGCACCATGTTGCCAGGACCGGCTTGATCGACCAAAGCGAGCCGCGCCACGAGATGTCGGTCTTCTTCCAGCCGGCGTCCAAGGCGAGTTGTTTCGTGATGGATCGTTCGTCACGGGTTGCCTTCAGCGTGACGGTGGCCGGGGTGTTCGGGAGGTTGTGCAACACCCATTGCAGGTCGGCGATGGAGGTGAGCGCCTGATCGTCGGCGTGGGTGAGTGCGTCGCCGGGGCGGAGGCCCGCCTTGGCCGCGGGCGAGTTGGCTTGCACGGAACGGATGACGCGGCCATCGCCGGGATCGATCCGCAGGCCAAGGTTATCCGGAAGCGGGTAGCGCCACAGCGCGTCGTGGGTTCGACGCCCGGCGGCGCGCAGCTGCTCATGCTCGGCGTCGTGGATGTTGTGGCAATGCACGCAGTTGTTGCGGGCGGTGCCGCCGGCGAGTTGGGTGCGGTGCTTCATGCCGGGCATTTCCAGCGCGGTCTTGTACGGCTTCGGCTTGCCGAGCTTGCCGGCGAGTGCGGTTTGGTTGGCCGGGTAGTTCTCGTGCAGGGCGAGCACGCGGCGCATGGTTTTCTCGAGCGACTCGATGGAGTTGTAGGCGTCCGCCCCCTCGGCCGACTGCGTGCCGTAGCGGGCGTACACCGTCCCGTCGGCGTTGAGGAACATCGCGGCCCAGTTCAGGTCGTAGTCGAACTGGAACTGCGACAGGTTGACGCCCTTCATCTCCACTTGCCGCACGGCGACGAATTGCTCCTGGGCCAGCTTGATGATGCGCTGGTTGTTCTTGGCCACCTCGGCGTCGAAGCCCTTGCAGGCGGCGCACGGCACGCAGCGGAAGGTGACGAACAACGGCTTGTCGGTGCGCCGCGCCTCGGCACGGGCGGCGGCGAGATCGTTGTAAATCCAGAACTCGGCGCCCCGCGCATTTTCATCCTTCAACACCTCGAGCAACTGGTTTTGGGCAAGGCCCGCTTGGCCAAGCGCGAGTGCGGCGGCGACGAGTGGAGGCAGGGGGGAGGGAACGGTTTTCATGGGCGTGGGGGTAAGGGTCTGTTGGGCGGATGAGACGCCTGTCCGCCAAAAACCGCAAGGCTTTTTCTTCCCGCTTGCCAAGCGGGGGGATTTTTCCTACTGCTGACCGCCGGATGAGTAAACCACTCGAGGGAAAAACCGGGGTTGTCTTTGGCGTCGCCAACAAGAACTCCATCGCCTGGGGGATCGCCCAAGCTTGGCACGAGGCCGGTGCCCGGCTGGCGTTCACCTACCAGGGTGAACGGCTGAAGGGGAAGGTGGAGGCGCTGGTTGACGGCTTTGGCGGGGACACGCTGGTAACGGAGTGCGACGTGAGCAGCGACGCGGACATCGACCGCGTGTTCGGCGAGGTCGGCTCGCATTTCGACGGCAAGCTGGATTTGTTGCTGCACTCCGTGGCGTTCGCGCCGCGCGAGGCACTCGAGGGCCGTTTCGTCGACACCACGCGCGAGGCGTTCGCCACCGCGCATGACATCAGCGCCTACTCGCTGGTGGCCTTGGCCAAGCGCGCCGCGCCGCTGATGACCGACGGCGGCAGCATCATTGGCATGAGTTATTACGGCGCGGAAAAGGTCGTGAAACATTACAACGTCATGGGCGTGGCCAAGGCGGCGCTCGAGGCCAGCACGCGCTACCTCGCGGCCGACCTTGGCGAACAAAAAATCCGCGTCAACTGCATCAGCGCCGGCCCGGTGAACACGCTCGCGGCCCGAGGCATAGCCGGGTTTTCCGCGATGCTCAAGCATTACGACGAGCACGCGCCGCTTCGCCGGAACGTGACCCACGAGGAACTGGGCCAGACCGGCGTGTTTCTCGCCAGCAACGGCGGCGCGGCCATCACCGGCCAGGTCATCTACGTCGACTGCGGCTACCAGATCATGGGCGGCATGTGAGGCTCAACGCCCTATGCTGTCGCTTTCCCGTTTTTCAAATTCCTCGGCGAACCCTTCGCGGAAGGTGGGGTAGTTGTAGTTGAAGCCAAAGGTTGCCTTGAACCGTTTGTTGGAGACGCGCTTGTTGGTGATGCCGCGCCTGCGGGTGGAGGGATCCGGCTCAGGGACAAACGGCGGCATCGGGCGGCCGGTGGTTTCGCTGAGCCACTTAAAAAAATTCAGCTGTGTCACGGGCTCGTCGTCGGTGATGTTGTAAAGACCCCGCCGCCCGCCGCCTTGCATCGCCGCGATAATGGTTTCCACTAAATCATCGCGATGCACCATGTTTAAATAACGACTGCCGTCGCCCTCGACGACGGCGTTGCCGCTCATGAACCGGCGGAACAGGTGGCCGCGACCCGGCCCGTAAATCCCGGATGAACGCAGAAGGGTGACCGGCGGACCGGCGGCGGACATTGTCTGTTCAGATTCCCAAAGGATTTCGCCGCTGCGGTTTCCCGGGGTGTCGGCTTCGTTTTCAAAAACCCATTCACCGTTCGTCTGGCGATAAATGCCGGTGCTGCTGATGAACACGACGGATGCGGCTTCCGTCGTGTTGAGCCATTGTGCGACCTGTCTCGTGCCAGCGCCGAAAACCCGCTCGTATGCCGCCTCGTCGCCACGGGCGGAGGAGGCGGCGATGATGACCCAGTCGTACCGTCCGTCGAGCTTGGCCAAGGCGCCTTCCCCGGTGATGTCGAGGTTGACGGGGCGGATGCCGAGCTTGGCCAGGCGGGGGTTGTGTTCGCTGCTGCGCCGGATGCCGGTGACGTCGTGGCCCAGCGCGGTCAGCCGTTGGCCAAGCGCTTCGCCGACGTAGCCGCAGCCGATGATCAATGCCCGCACTCGGCAACTGTATCGCTTGGCCAAGCGGGGGGGCGACTCATTTTGGACTTTGCCGGTCGCGGGCTCGCCCGTACGTTTTGCGGCGGGATATGAGCCGAGTGAAAAAGTTAAAGGCGAAACAGGTTTACATCGTGGCCAACGGCGATTTGCGTTTGTCGGCCAATCAGGTTTGCTGGGCGGAGCAATCTAAAATGGAGGCCACGCTGGCCAAGGCACTCAAGGCCGAGGGCTGGACGGCGGTGCGCGCCCATGCGTACGACCGTAAAAAGAAGCACGGCTTCATCGATTCGCAAAAGCGGGGCATGGAGGTGTTTCGCACGATCGACGCGGACGCGCCGCTGATCGTCGCCGAGTGCGTCTGGCAATACAGCCAGCACATCCTGCCGGGGCTCTCGACGCATCGTGGGCCGATTCTCACGGTGGCCAACTGGAGCGGCACGTGGCCGGGCCTTGTCGGCATGCTGAACCTGAACGGCTCGCTCACCAAAATGGGCGTGGCATACAGCACGTTGTGGAGCGAGAAATTCACCGACAAAATGTTTCGCAATGGCCTGCGCCAATGGCTGGACGAAGGCACGGTGTCGCACGACCAAAGCCATGTTCGGGATCTCGACCTGCTTAAGTTGCCACTCGCCGAGATGCGGCTTGGCCAAGCGGCTGCGCGGCGGCTGCGCGGCGGCAAGGCGATCATGGGCGTGTTTGACGAAGGCTGCATGGGCATGCACAACGCGATCATCCCGGACGAGTTGCTCAACCCGACCGGCCTGTTCAAGGAGCGCCTGAGCCAGTCGGCGCTGTTCGCCGCGATGGTCAAGGTGAGCAACGCCGACGCCGACGCGGTTTACGCTTGGCTGAAAAAGAAGGGCGTAAACTTTCAGCTCGGGCCGGACGAGGCGGGGGACCTCACTGAGGCGCAGGTGTTGCAGCAGTGCAAAATGTACATTGCCGCCGTGAGGATTGCCGATGAGTTCGGCTGCGCGACCATCGGCATTCAGTACCAGCAGGGGCTGAAGGACTTGACGCCGGCGAGCGACTTGGCCGAGGGCATGTTGAACAACGTCGACCGACCGCCGGTGCGCGACGCGAAAGGCCGCGAACTTTTCGCCGGGAGCGCGGTGCCGCACTTCAACGAGGTGGACGAGTGTGCCGGGTTGGACGCGCTGGCGACGAACCGGCTGTGGATGGAGCTGGGCTGGCCACCGGAGAACACGCTGCACGACTTGCGCTGGGGCGCGCCGTGCAACGTCAACGGGCGCAGCGAGTACGTTTGGGTGTTTCTGATTTCCGGTGCCGCGCCGCCGGCGCATTTCATCGGCGGCTGGAAGGGGGCGTCGAGCGAGCGGCAGCCGCCGATGTACTTTCGGCTTGGCGGCGGCACGCTCAAGGGCGTGTCCAAGCCGGGTTGGATCGTCTGGAGCCGGGTGTTCGTGATGGACGGCGCGTTGCAGTGCGACATCGGCGTCGCCGAGGTGGTGAAACTTTCGCAAAAAGAAACCGACCGGCGCTGGCGCGAGACGACGCCGCAATGGCCGATCATGCACGCCGTGCTTCAGGGCGTTTCGCGCGACCAGATGATGGCGCGGCACAAGTCGAACCACATCCAAGTCGTGTACGCGCCCGGCGAAAAAGCCGCGCACAAAGGCGCCCGCATCAAGGCGGCGATGCTTGCCGAGATGGGGTTGCGCGTGCAGCTTTGCGGCGAGGTGGTGCTGAAATGAGCGATGAGTGACGAGCCGATCAAACCGGCACCAGCCGGGTTCGCCGCATGGCGTTGGCCAAGCGCGTTCGTGCTGGTTGCTGCGCTTGGCTTGGTGGCGTTCATCACCCTCATCAAGACGCCGGAGCGGCTGATCGAGTCGGCCGGAAAGGGTGCCGCCGGGGTGGCCGGCGCGCTCGACGACGCAGCGGCCAACTTTCGCCAGGGCAACATCACCGAGACCTTCGTCGCCAGCCTGCCGAGCCTCGAGACCGGGCGGGGCGGCCTGCTGGAGTTGGCCAAGGTCACCGCGACCGAGACGTTCCGCAGCGAGGACGAGCTGACTTACGACTTCAAGTGGTTCGAGGTCGATGCTGGCACGACCACCACCGAGATCCGCGTGCCGGTGACCTACCGGTATCATTTGCGCATGCGCGATGCGTGGCAGCTGTACGTGACCAATGCGGTGTGTGTCGTGCACGCGCCGGAGGTTCGACCGAGCCAGCCGCCGGCGATCCACACGGACAGCATGGAAAAATCGTCGGACGAGGGCTGGGCGCGCTTCAACGCCGTGGAGCAAATGGCCAAGCTCGAGAAGACCATCACGCCGACCCTCCGCAAATACGCCGGGGACGAGCGGCACCTCGGCGTCGTCCGGGAGAACTGCCGCAAAACCGTGTCGGAGTTTATCGAGGATTGGCTGCTTCGCGAGGGCCAGTGGGGCGAAGGCCGGCTGCGGTTCGTGAAGGTGTATTTCCCGGGCGAGGCCGACCCGCCGCCGGTGGTCGTGGAGAACGACCGGGAGCGGAGCGGGAGCAATTGAACACGTAACCGATTGCCGCCGTCAGGCGTAATGCGTACGGTTCGCCGCGCCGCGATTCAGGGAGAGAGCCGAAACCATGTCCACATTGTTACCGCCGGAACACGCCAAAGCGATGGCCGCGTTTGACCACGTGCAGCGCACGCGGCTGGTGTTCGGCAACGGCAGCGTGGCCCGCGCCGGCGAACTGGCCACTGGACTGGGCCTGAAACGCACTTTGCTTGTTACCGACCCCGGCCTCGTCCGCGCGGGGCACGCCGCCACGGTGCGCGCCTCGCTCGAGGCTGCCGGGCTGGAGGTGGCCGTGTTCGACGCCGTGATCGAGAACCCCACCACCGACTGCGTCGAGACTTGCCGGCGCGCGGCCGAGGCGGCTGGCGTCGATTCCCTCCTTGGCCTGGGCGGCGGCAGCTCGATGGACACGGCCAAGGGTGCCAACTTCCTGCTGACCAACGGTGGCCGGATGCGGGACTACTGGGGTGTTGGCTTGGCCAAGCGGGAAATGCTGCCGCTCATCGTCATCCCGACCACCGCCGGCACCGGCAGCGAGTGCCAGTCGTTTGCACTGATCTCCGATGCCGAGACGCATCAAAAGATGGCCTGCGGCGACCCCAAGGCGGCCGCGAAAATTGCCATCCTCGATCCGGAGCTGACCTGCTCCCAGCCGCGCAACGTCACCGCCTGCACCGGCATCGACGCCATCGCGCACGCCGTCGAGACGGCGGTCACCAAAAAAAAGACCGAGCTGTCGTGGATGTTCTCGAAGGAGGCGTTCGGGCTGCTTCTGCCTCATTTTCAGACCGTGCTCAACCAGCCGGACGACCTCAACGCCCGTGGCAGCATGTTGCTTGGCGCGGCGATGGCCGGCTGCGCGATTGAGGCCAGCATGCTTGGCGCCGCCCACTCGACCGCCAACCCGTTGACCGCGCATTACGACATCGCCCACGGCCAGGCGGTCGGGCTGATGCTGCCGCACGTCGTGCGCTTCAACACCGGGATCGGGGAGTGCCGCGAGGCGTACGGCGAACTGGCGCGGATCGTCAACCTTGGCCAAGCGGAAGGCGACGCGGCGGAGCGCTTGGCCAAGCGCCTGGCCGATTTGCTGGAGCAGGCCGACATGCCGGCGACGCTGCGCGCGAGCGGCGTGGAGGAATCGATGCTGCCAACCCTGGCCGCGGAGGCGGCCGGTCAGTGGACCGCCAGCTTCAACCCTCGGGAGGCCGGCCAAGCCGAGATGGAGTCCATCTATCGGGCCGCCTTTTAGATTGGCTTTTCCTCCGGGCGCTTGGCTGTTTGAATGGGCGGCGTGACGAGGGACGAAATTCTTCAACTCTTCAAGGCCTCCGGCGCGTTGCTGGAGGGACATTTCATTTTGCGCAGCGGTCTGCGCAGCCGACAGTTTTTCCAGTGCGCCCTCGCGCTGCAGCACATGCCAAGCGTCGAGCGCTTGGGCGCGGCGTTGGCGGCCAAGCTGCGCGGCTATGGGCCGGTGACCGTGCTGGCCCCGGCGATGGGCGGGCTCGTGATCGGGCAGGAAGTGGCTCGGCAACTGGGTGTGCGTTTCATCTTCGTCGAAAAGGAGCAGGGCGATCTCGTGCTGCGCCGCGGCTTCAAGATTGAGCCCGGCGAAAAGCTCGTCATCGTCGAGGACGTGGTGACCAAGGGCGGCCGGGTCGCCGAGGCCGTGGCCATTGCGCGGGAACATCAGGCGGAGATTTGCGCCGTCGGCGTGGTGGTGGACCGCTCGAATGGCACGGTCGATCTCGGCGTGCCGATGGAGTGCCTGCTGCCAATGGAGGTCGAGACGTTCGACCCCGAAAATCTGCCGGAAGATTTGCAGGGCACTCCCGCGATCAAGCCGGGGAGTTAGTCGTTTTTTTCAATCTGTCACCTTGACAGTTTGGGATCGTTGCAGTGTTCTGCCGCCAGTTATTACCAAAATGTGTACAGAAACACACACACAGTTGGATCAAGCCAAGCTTGAAGCGTTAGCCGGAAAAGTGCTGGGTGACACAGCGGGCGCATTGGGCGTTTTGCTTTCCTACATCGGAGATCAAACCGGCGTTTACCGGGCGTTGGAAGAAGCCGGCCCTTGCACCGCAGGTCAGTTGGCCGACAAATGCGGCTTGAGCGAGCGCTATCTTCTCGAGTGGTTGTCGGCGACCACATCACTGGGCTACGTGACCTACGATTCGGAGGGCGAATCGTTCAGCCTTTCCCCCGAGCAGGCAGCTGTCTTTGCGCGGGAGGGCGACCCGACTTGTATGCAGGGTGGCTTCCAAAGCATTGTCGGCGAGTTTGCCCAATACGAAAAAGCGGTGGATGTTTTTCGATCGGGTGAAGGTCGGCCCTGGGGGGATCATCACAGTTGCTTGTTCTGTGGCACGGACCGGTTTTTTAAGCCCGGCTACAATGCCAATCTGCTGGAGCATTGGATACCGGCATTGGAGGGTGTCGATGCCACACTTCAGGCAGGCGGCAAGGTGGCTGATGTCGGCTGCGGTTACGGATCGTCCACCATTTTGATGGCGAAGCATTATTCCAACTCTATGATTCATGGCTTTGATTTTCACGAACCCTCAATCGTCGCGGCACGCGAAAACGCCGAAAAAGAGGGGGTCTCGAATGTTGAGTTCTTCGTCAGCGATGCGGCTTCGATGCCGGACGATGGATACGACTTGGCCTGTATCTTTGATGCGCTTCACGACATGGGCGACCCGGTCGGCGCAGCCAGCAGCATTTGCCGGGCGCTCAAACCGGACGGATCCTTCATGGTGGTCGAGCCAATGGCTGGAGACAGCCTGAAGGAGAACCAGCACGTGTTGGCCAGTTTGTTTTATGGCTTTTCAACCTTGGTGTGTGTTCCCACGTCCAAGTCGCAGAACGTCGGCTTGGCGCTGGGGGCTCAGGCCGGTCAGAAACGACTGACGGAAGTCTTAAACCAAGCAGGCTTCAGCTACGTTCGGCGCGTGACCGAGACACCGACCAACATGGTACTCGAGGCACGGATTTAATCCGTCAAATCGAGGCAGATCAGGTTGCCTCCCTTTTTCCGGATGCCGTCGCGGACGAACAGTCTGCCGTCGGCGTAGGCCGGCAGGCACCAGTTGATGCCGCAGACCTGGGTGCGGCCGAGTTCCTCGAAGCCGTTCGGCGAGGCGGCGAACAAACACAGTTCACCGCCGCTGCTGAGCGAGAGGATGTTTTTCCCCATCACGATGAACGCCGCCATCGCTCGCTTGGTGTCGGGGAAGAACAGGCTGTCGTCGCTCCACGCCGTCTTGCCGGTGGCGATGTCGACGCAGACGAGTTTCGCCGGGTCGCCGATGCCGTAATAATGTCCGCCGACCCGCACGCCGTGGGTGATGTTCGGCTGCGCCTCGATATTTTTCCAGGCCCGTTCCGCCTTGAACCGGTCGCCGTCCGCGGAAATCGTGATGCCCTGCAGGCCGGTCTGGTGGGAGCCGGCGACGACCGTGTCGCCGTGCGCCATTGGCGCGGCGACGTGGCGGCCGTAGTCGGTTTTCATCGGCACCTTCCAAAGCTCCGCCCCGTTGCGGACATCGACCCCCACGACTCCTTCGACAAAGAAACAGACAAACTGCTGCCGCCCGGCAAGGGTGGCGGGGATCGGCGGCGCATAGCCGGGCTCGTAGTCGAGCGCGGCCCAGGCGGTTTTGCCGCTGGCCCGGTCGAGGCAGACGATGCCGGTGCCCTTCCCGCCGACCATCGCGTAAACCATCCCCCCAATAACGAGCGGCGCGCCGGTGAATCCGTGGCGCCGGGCACCGGGCACACGGCCTTTTTCGCCAACAAAGGTCATGCCCAGCTTGGCATAGTCGATGTCCCAAAGAACCCGTCCGGTCCGGGCGTCGAGGCAGTGGAGGGTGCCGCGGCTGCATTGCGCGAATACCTCGCCCCCGTCGACCACCGGCGTGCAGCGCGGCCCGCGCGGCCCTTGGCCGTCCTCGAACACGGGCGCCAGTCCCGTCGCCCATTGTTCCGAGCCGTCGACGGCGGAGAGGGCGGCGATCGTTTCCCTCCCGCCGCGATTCTCGAAATGGAACACGGTGCCGCCGGCGACGACCGGGGAGGCGAGTCCCTCGCCCGAGTTGATTTTCCAGACGACGCGCGGCGGGTCGGGAAGCGTGGCCAAGGCCAGGCCGTTGGCCGGCAGGATGCCGTCGCGGGTCGGGCCGCGCCATTGCGGCCAATCGACCGCCCGGGCCGGGGCCGCTTGGGCAAGCGCGGCGGTGAGCAGGA
>JACNJE010000173.1:11040-16830 GCA_014382705.1 Verrucomicrobiota bacterium
TCGATCATCTTCGCGATGGAGGCGGTGGTCGGTGTGTTCGCCGGTTGGCTGATCCTGAGCGAAAAACTGACCGAGCGGGAACTGGGCGGCTGCCTGCTGATGTTTTGCGGGATGGTGTTGTCGCAGTTGCCCATCCGCTACTTCCGGCTTGGCCTGACGCGCCGCGCGAACAACGGGCCGCCCGGCTAGTCGTCGGCGCTGCCGGCCAGCAGTTCATCCTTCACCAATGCCCGCGCCTCCTCCATCGGTTCCACGCTGACGGCGATCGCGCCCCAGTCGCCGTGGTGCTGGACGATGCGCATGCTGCGCACCTGCAGGTTGGCGTCCCGGAAGCGCTTGGCCAAATGGGCGATCGCGCCGGGCTCGTCCTTCACGCGGACGACCAGCGCGTCTTCGGTGATGGCGTTCCAGCCGGCGTCGCGCAACACGTGCAGGGCGCGGTCGTACTGGTTCACTTCGAGCGACAACACGCCCATGTTGTCGATTTTCTTGGCGTCCAGCGACTCGATGTTGATGTCATTGCTGGCCAGCGCGGTGGCGATGTCGGCGGTGAGCCCGTCGTAGTCCGGGGTGACGATGGTGATCTGTTTCATGATGAGCGATTGACGATGTCCGCGATGAGTTGGTCGATGGTTTCGCGGGTGAGGTGGGGCATGACCATGATGTGTGCGATGCCATCCTGCACCGCGAGCTGCCACTTGTCGAGCACCGGCTTGGCCGGGCTGGGCAGCACCACGGTGATGGCGTGCGGGTTGCGCCAGGCCGCCACGCCGGCGGCGTTGAGGTGCTCGACGGCGTACTGCGCCCGTTGGAGGCACGCGGCGACCGCAGCGCGGAAGCCTGACCGGCCTCGTGAACGGATGGCGTGCCACAGCATCAGGGGCGAGATGGCGTTGCGCGAGCCGGTCACGGTCGTGTCCAGCGTGCCGACGTATTCGACGCTGCGCGCGATGCGGTCCACGTGCACCTTGAGCGCGAGCACCACGCCGCACGGCAGCGGCGAGCCGATGAACTTGTGGCCGCTAATGGAGAGGCTGTGGATGCCGCTGGCGAAGTCGAACCGGGGAGCCCCGTCGATGAACGGCAGGGTCATCCCGCACAGGGCGGCGTCGCAGTGGATGTAATATTCCGGAATCGCCAATTCCCTGAGGATGCCCAGGATGCGCCCGATGTCATCGATGCCCTCGCGCATGGTGGTGCCGATGTTGGCGAAGAGAATCGGCGGCACGTCCCGGTGGATGTTGAGAGACTCGCGCAGGTCGTTGTAGTCCACTTCGCCGCTGGGCTGGGCGCGAAGCATGATGTGCGGCATCCGGAGCAGGCGCAGGTTCTTGCTGACGCTGTAATGGGTGGCCTGCGAAAAATAAACGATGCCGTCCGGGTACAGTTCACGCGCGAGGTAAAGGCCGTAAAGGTTGCCCTCGGTGCCGCCGTTGGTCACGTAGCCCCACCAGGCGTCCTCCGGTGCGTGGTGCAACTCGGCGAACCAGTCGAGCACTTCGCGCTCAAACTGGCGTGTGTGCAGGTGATACGCGCATGGGTTGAACGGGTCACCGATGTTGTTGAGCGGATAGTTGAGAAACCGGAACAGTTCGCGGTAATCGAAATCAGCCGAGACCGGGTAGCCGGCGAAGGCGGCTGTCTGTTGGCGAATGTCCTCGAAGAAGGCATCCAGCCGGGCGCGATCCTCCGGACTGAGCCTGCCGGGCATCCGGGAGTCCATGCTGGCCACCGGTGTTTCCACGCCGTGAAGGTACCGCATCCGGGGTGGCGCGACAAATCCCTTTGCCCCATCGCGCCGGCGGCGATAGGTTTCGCGCGTGAATTGGCTGCGTCGGATTCTGTTTTTGCTTCTGGCAGGCAACTCCAGCTTGGCCAACGGCTTGGAGTGGCAGGAGGCGGACGGGCATCGCCTGGCCAAGCTCACGCTGCCGGGGCAGGGGCGGACCGGCTTCACGGCGCTGCCCGCCACCGCGCTTGGCCTGCAGTTCACCAACCGTGTCTCCCGCGCCGCCTTGGCCAAGCGCTCCAACCTGACCAACGGCTCCGGCGTGGCGCTGGGCGACGCCAACGGCGACGGGCTGTGCGACATCTATTTTTGCCGGCTCGAGGGCGGCAACGAGCTGTATCTCAACCAAGGCGGCTGGCGTTTTCAACTCGCGCCCAACGCCAACGGAGCGGCGGCCACCGAGCACCTGACGCGCGGCGCGGCGTTCGCCGATGTGAACGGCGACGGCTCGCTTGATCTGTTGCTGACCACGTTTCGCAGGGGCACGCTTTGTCTGCTGAACGATGGCAACGGAAACTTCACCGACGCCACGACGGAGGCCGGACTGGAGAGCCGCGCCTCCGGCACGACACTGGCGCTGGGCGACGTGGATCGCGACGGCGATCTCGACCTGTACGTGGCCAATTTCGGCGAGCTGGCGCTGCTGCGCGACGGCGGGTCGTTCGCGGTGCGGCAAGTGGGCGGCAAACCGGTCGTGACCGGTCAGCACGCCAGCCGCCTGAAAATCATCAATGGCCAACTGATCGAGTTCGGCGAGGCGGACGCCTTCTACCTCAACGACGGGAAGGGCGTATTTCAAAAAGTGCCGTGGCGCGCCGGGCGGTTCGTGCAGGCCGACGGCCGGCCGCTCGCCGAGCCGCTCGACTTCGGGCTGTGTGTGCAGATGCGCGACATCAACGACGACGGCTTCGCGGACATTTATGTCTGCAACGATTTCCAGACACCGGACCGGTTCTGGCTCAACGACGGCACCGGGCGGTTCCGCGAGGCCGGCCCGGAGGCGGTGCGCTCGGTCGCCTACGCCTCGATGGGGGCGGACTTCGCCGACATCGACCGCGACGGCCACACCGATTTTTTTGTGGTCGAAATGCTCAGCCGCGACGCCTCCACGCGCCTGACGAAGATCAGCCCGAACAACCCGCTGCCGCCGCATCCGGGCGGCCTCGCCAGGCGCCTGCAGGTGGCGCGCAACACACTGTTTTGGAACCGCGGCGACGGCACTTTCGCCGAGGTTGCCCGCTACGCCGGGGTCGAGGCGAGCGACTGGTCGTGGCAGCCGGTGTTCCTCGACGTCGATCTGGACGGCTACGACGATCTGCTCATCACCAACGGCCATTTGCACGACGTCAACGACCGCGACTCGCAGGCAATGTTTGAGCGCATCCCCAAGGCCAAGCGCAGCCAAGTCGGCCCGTTACTGTTCCCGCCCAACACCACGGCCAACCTCGCCTATCGCAATCTCGGCAACTTCACCTTCGCCGAGACCGGCAAGGCGTGGGGGTTCAACTCGCCGCAAATGTCCCACGGCATCGCCACCGGCGACCTCGACAACGACGGCGATCTCGACCTCGTCATCAACTGCCTCAACCAGCCGCCGCTGGTGTACCGCAACGACACCATCGCGCCGCGCGTGGCGGTGCGGCTGCGCGGCCAGCCGCCGAACACCCACGGCATCGGCGCGCGCGTGACGGTCGTGGTCGGCAACATCCGGCAGACGCAGGAGATCGTCGCCGGCGGCCGCTACCTCTCCGGCGACCCGCCGCTGCGGACGTTTGCAATGGGCACCGGCACGGCGACCCGCTCGATCGAGGTCGCTTGGCCAAGCGGCCGCCGCTCGTTCCTCGCCGACCCGCAGCCGAACCACCTTTACGAGATCGCCGAGCCGGGCGGCGGGCCGCCAAAACCGGCCTTGGCCAAGCGCGAGCCGGAGCCGTTCTTCGAGGACGCCAGCCGGCTGCTCAACCATTCGCACGTTGAAAATCATTACGACGACACCGCGCTGCAGCCGCTGCTGCCGAGGCGGCTCGACCGCGCCGGGCCGGGCGTCGCGTGGCTCGACTTTGACCACGACGGCGACGACGACCTGCTGCTCGGCGCCGGCGCCGGCTCGGCAATCGCCGTGTACCAAAACCTGGGCGACGGGCGGTTCGGCATTGTGTCGAGCGCCGCCGGACTGAAGATGCCGGGCGACGTGGTCAGCGCCTGCGGCTGGGTGGACGGCAGCGGTCGGCGCACCTGGTTGGCGGCGGTGACGAACTACGAGTCGCCGCGCTCGCGCGCCCGGCTCCGGACTTTCAAGAAGGGCGGCGGGCTGTCCGCCGGCGGCCAGTCGCTCGACGGCATCATGCCGGGGCCGATCGCCGTGGCGGACGTTGACGCCGACGGCGATCTCGACGTGTTCATCGGCGGCCGCGCAGTCACGGGGCATTATCCACAGGCGAGCGCCTCGGTGCTGCTGCGCAACACCACGCGGAGCCTCGAGCCGGCCGGCGGCACGCTGGGCCAGGCGCTTGGCCTCGTGAACGGCGCGGTGTTCAGCGACCTCGACGCCGACGGGTTCCCCGAGTTGATTGTCGCCACCGAGTGGGGGCCGGTGCGGGTCTTCAAGAACGAGCGCGGCACCTTCAGCGAGGTGACCGAGCCGCTTGGCCTCGGCGGGTTGACCGGCCTGTGGCAGGGCGTGGCCACCGGCGATTTCGACGGCGACGGCCGCACCGACATCGTCGCCACGAACTGGGGGCTCAACTCGGCGCTCCGGCCGAACGTCATCAACCCGCCGCGTCTCCACTACAACTTCACCGACTCGGGCGTGCCGACGTCGCTCCTCCTCGGCGCGTGGGATGAGCGGCTGAAAAAATACCTGCCGAGCCGCGACCTGCCGTCGCTGTTCAGCGGCTACCCCGGCCTGCGCGGCGTGTTCCAGACGCACCGCGCCTACGCCGACGCTGGCGTGCGGAAACTGCTGGATCATCACCCGTCGCCGGCCCGCTCGGTCACGGCCGCGGTGCTGCAGTCGACGGTGTTCCTGAATCGCAGGGACGGCTTCGAGCCGAAGCCGCTGCCACCGGAGGCGCAATTGTCGGCGGCGTTCGGCGTGTCGGTGGGCGACCTCGACGGCGACGGCATCGACGACCTGTTTCTCGCGCAAAACTTTGCCGCGTTCCCGACCGACGCCGACCGGCTCGACGCCGGGCGCGGCCTGTGGCTGCGCGGCCTTGGCCAGGCGAACTTCACGCCGGTGAAAGGCGACGAGGCCGGTCTGGCGATGTACGGCGATCAGCGCGCCTGCGCCCTCGCCGACTACGACGCCGACGGCCGGCTCGACATCGTCGTCACGCAGAGCGGCGGGCGAACCCGGCTGTTCCGCAACAACCAAGCCAAGCCGGGCCTGCGCGTGCGTCTTGTCGGCGGCAGACTGAACCCGGACGCCATCGGTTCGGCGGCCCGGCTGCACTTTGGCCAGGCGCCGGACAGCACCGCCGGCATATGGCGCGAATGGCAGCTCGGCAGCGGTTACGGGTCGCAGGACAGCTTGGCCAAGGTCTTGGCGACGCCCACGCCGCCGTCCGTCATCGAGATCCGTTGGCCAAGCGGCAAAACCACGCGCACCTCCCTCCCCGCCGGCCTGACCGAAATCACCCTCACCCCCACCGGAAAAATCCTAAAACAGAAAACCAAGTAGCGTGTTAAAGACGGCAGGCTGAAATCCGATGGGCTTATCCCGAAGGGATCACGTTCTACAGCCCAAGGTTTGAAACGCAGTTTCCACCTTGGGTCATCGCGGCAAAACCACAAAACCCCGCAGGGGTTTCGCCGATACCACGATCCCAGCCGATGAGTCTTGCGAAACCTTTTCAAGGTTTTCTGTTTTTGGACGGGATTCCCAAGGTGGCGCCCTTCGGTTGCAACCTTGTGCTTTAATGCGGAATCCCGCTGGGATTCTTCAAGTGGGCATACATTCACTCGGGCGACCATCGTTCAATTGCGTAGCCAATCATCCA